>CAJKQY010000015.1:0-30245 GCA_905202145.1 uncultured Collinsella sp. | reverse complement strand
GACATGAGCTCAAAGGCGACCAGGAACCAGAACACGTTGTCGGCGGTGATGACGAGCATCATCGAGGCGACGAAGGTGTTCATAAAGAAGCCGGCGCGCCCGACCTTGCCCGGGTACTCGTCGAAGTAGGACAGACCGTAGATGAAGCCCGCAAAGGCGAGAATCGAGATGAGGACCACGATCAGGCCCGCAAGGCCGTTGAGCAAGAGCTCGAGACGGGCGAACGGGAAGAAGAAGACCGTGTTGAGGGACGAAACGTCGCCAAGCACGGCCTCGAGGCCCGCGATGAACGACAGCACGGCCGCGACGGCGCCGATCAGGCAGCCGGCGGTCTTGGCGGCGTTGTCGGCCTTAATCAGCAGAACCGAGGCGAGCGCACCGATGCACGAGACGGCAAGCGATGCGATAAACAGCGTCATGCTATCCATTGTTTACGCTCCCTTCTGCTTTCTCGGACAGACCCTGGGCCACAGCGGTAACGTCGACGACCGGACCGTTTTCGATCGAGCGCAGGCGCTTGGCCTCGTCGAGCTCGCGATCGGCCGCGCCGCCCATGACGGTCAGCGCCTTGGTGGGGCACGCCGCCACACAATGCGGACCGTCCGGATCGAAGGCGCACAGGTCGCACTTAACAGCGCAGGTGTACTGGCCGGGAGCCCACGTAAGCAGGCTGCTCAGGGACTTAGGATACGAAGGCGTCGGGTCGCACATGCCTGCGACACCGGCGATAGACGTGCCATCGGGATGGATGGCTCCGAAGGGGCACGCGATGGCGCACAGCCTGCACCCGATGCACTCCTGCTCCTTGACGTGGATGCGATCGCCATCGTGCTCGATGGCATTCACCGGGCAGACCTCGGCGCAGGGGGCACCCTCGCAATGGTGGCAGGCAAGGGCGGCCGAAATACCGCCGGTCTTCACGAGCGCCAGGCGCGGCGTATCCTGAAGACCCTGCATCCGGTGGGCGTCGGCACAGGCGGACTGGCATGTTCCGCAGCCGATGCACCTCTCCGGGTTGATGTCGATGAAGCGGTTCATCCCCACTTCCTTTCAAAATAACGGGCCGGGCTCCCGAACGTACGGGACGCCCGGCCCAAAAAGCCAACGAGAACGGGACTACACGATTTGATTCACGTGCGTCTCGTCATCGAACTTGGCGGCGCCGGGCTCAACGTCCTGGGGAGCGGCGGCGTCCACCAGAGCCTGCTTGAGCTCGGTGTACTGACGCTCGACCTCGCCCTCGGCCCAGACCTGGTCGGCGATAGCGTCGACCTGGCAGGCGGAGAACTTGTCCTCGGGCGTATGCGAGACCGGGTCGACCTTGTGCATGGTCAGCTCGTTGCACTTGCCGATCCACCACTGGTAGGTCATATAGACCGTGCCCTTGTTGATGCGGTCGCTCACGTCGGCGCGGCTGTATACCTGGCCGCGGCGGCTGTGGATCGAGACGATGTCGCCATTCTTGATGCCGCGTGCCTGGGCGTCCGCGGGATTCATGCGGACAAAGCCGGGCTCGTCGGCAAGCAGTGCCAGCGTCTTGCAGTTGCCGGTCATCGAGCGGCAGCTGTAGTGGCCGACCTCGCGGACGGTGCACAGGATGAGCGGGTACTCATCGTCGGGAAGCTCGGAGGGCGCCTCCCAGTCGTGTGCCATCAGGTTGGCGCGACCGTCCTTGGTGGTGAACTTGCCACCAGCGAACATGTCGGGCGTACCGTGGTCGTTCACATCGGTGCTCTTGACGGGCCACTGGGCGTAGCCGCCCTCGGGAGCCATCTTCTCGTAGGTCGCGCCCACAAAGTTGGGGCACAGGCTAATGCACTCGTTCCAGATCTGCTCGGTGTTGTCGTAGTGCATGGGGTAACCCATGCGCGTAGACAGGTCCGCGAAGATCTCCCAGTCGTGGCGGCACTCGCCCTTGGGCGGAACGGCCGCGTCAAAGTGCTGGAAGCTACGGTCGGATGCGGTAAAGACACCCTCGTGCTCGCCCCAAGAGGTGGCAGGCAGGATGACGTCGGCGAGCATGGTCGTCTGCGTCATAAAGATGTCCTGGCAGATGAACAGATCCAGCTCGGAGAGCGTCTTGCGCATTCCGGCCGAATCGGGCTCGGTCTGGACCGGGTCCTCGCCGTAGTTGTAGAAGCAGTGCACCTTGCCCTCGTCGACCAGGTGGCCCAGGTCGGTGAGCTTGTAGCCCTCCTCGAGCGGGAGCTTTTCCTCGGGCACGCCCCAAGCCTTGGCAAACTTGGCGCGCACGGCGGGGTCGGTGACTTTCTGGTAGCCAGGGTACAGGTTGGGCAGCATGCCCATATCGCAGGAACCCTGGACGTTATTCTGGCCACGCACGGGCGCGAGGCCGGAATTGGGTTTGCCGATCTGGCCGGCAACGCAGGCGATGGAGGCGATGGTGTGCACCGTCTTCAGGTTCTGCTTCTGCTGGCATACGCCCATGCCCCAGCCAATGATGGCAGAGGGCTTCGCCGTGGCGTACATCTCGGCAGCTTGGTGGATCAACGCGGGCTCGACACCCGTGATGTCCTGTACGGATTCGGGAGTGTAGTTCTTGATGGTCTCCCACCACTCGTCAAAGCCGTTCGTGTGCTCGGCGACGAATTCCTTGTCGTAGAGGCCATCGTTGACCAAGCAGTTGGCAAAGGCGTTGAGGAACGCGACATTGCAACCGTTCTTGATCGGAAGGTAGAGATCGGCGATACGCGCGGTTTCGATATGGCGCGGGTCGGCGACGATGATCTTGCAACCCTTTTCTTTGGCTCGCACGATACGCCTTGCGACGATGGGGTGCGAATCGGCAGGGTTATAGCCGAAGAGGAAAATGCAGCCCGCATCCTCCATACCGGGGATGGAGCATGACATGCAACCTGAACCAACCGTGTCCATCAGACCGAGGACAGTAGGGCCGTGTCAAGTACGGGCGCAGTTGTCCACGCTGTGGGTGCCGATGCACGCACGCGTAAACTTCTGCATGACGTAGTTCGCCTCATTGCCGCCGCCTCGCGAAGAGCCGGTGGTCATGACAGCGTTAGGACCATATTCGTCAATTATGGCCTGCATCTTAGATGCGGTGAAATCCAGTGCCTCGTCCCAGCTTACGCGCTCAAGATCCGCGCCCTTAGTGCGGCGGATCATCGGGTGCAGTACGCGAGGAGTCAAGATCTTGGTGTCGTTGATGAAGTCGTAGCCGCTCATGCCCTTAAGGCACAGCTCGCTCTGGTTGGTGATGCCGTTGAGCGGTTCGGTACCCACGACCTGGCCGTTTTGGACCAAGAGGTTAAACTGGCAACCGGCGCCGCAATACGGGCAGATCACTTTATGCTTCTCCATGACACCCTCCTTCCTTTCTCTGCTACCGATTACTCGGTACTAATTTGACAATCATTGGGCTTGTTTGGCCGCCCGCTTACGCCTCGTTTTCGATGGTGGCGCGGGCACGCTCGGCAGTCAGCTCCGCCAGGCGTTCCTCGTCTACCAGGGTGAGGCCCTTGGTCGGGCACGCCTCGGCACACGCCGGGCCGCCGGGACGGTCCACGCACAGGTCGCACTTGAGCACGAAGCTCTTAGTCTGCGAACCCACGCGCACGTCGCCCATCAAGACGGGGACCTGCGTAGTCGCCACACTCACGGCGCCAAAGGGGCAGGCCATGACGCAGCTCTTGCAGCCGATGCAGTTGTCCTCGTTGACGCCGATGCGATGGTTCTTTGGATCAAAGAACAAGGCGCCCGTAGGACAGGCCTTCGCGCACGGAGCGTCCTCGCAGTGGTGACATGCCACCGGCGCGGAGATCTCGTAGGTGCGCGTTACGCGCAGGCGCGGCGCGGCGATGTTGCCGGGAATATCGTGTGCCTCGATGCACGCCGCCATACAGGTTTGGCACCCAATGCAGCGTGAGGAATCGGCTACGACTCGTTTATTGCCCATGTTGTTCACTCCCTCCTGAATCCCATGCCGGAGAGACCCTGTCGACGTTGTTCCGGACCGCCCGTGGTCCGGCATCGACGCATCGAGCGCATGCGGCGAAACAGGCACTCGGTAGAATTTCTCCAACGGTATACAGGTTGAATATACGCAGTTGCAGGGAGCCAACGCGAGCATAGGCCCTGCAATACGGGTGTATTGCAGGGGTTTTGGCAGGTTGGAATTATTCTCTAAAAGCTATAAAGGTGAGTGTATTACATGCGTACGCCCCAGAGATTTTTACGCGCTCTCATTTTGGATGTAATACGTTTGTATTCGTGTTAATGGTAATTTACTTGAGTGAAATAAAGTAATGGTTATAAGATTCTAAGATGTCGGCATATACCGCATTTGACCGACTATATTGCACGCTAGCTAAGGGAGGGCAGTGATGTCATCGACGCAAAAAAGAGCCGTCCTGCAGGTGCGCATTCGCGAGGAAGACAAGCAGCATGCCGAGCATCTCTACGACGCCATGGGCACATCGCTTGCCGAGGCCGTCCGTCTATTTGTCGCGCAGAGCATTTTGATGCGCAAGCTTCCCTTTCAGCCGGTCGCCGTGCGCTCAAAGGACGGCACCGCCGCCTATGGATCGCTCAAAGCATATGGTGACCCCAATCGCCGCGCCGAGGAGCGCAATGCCTGGATTGAATACCTTGTCACGGAAAACGACGATTCGATTTTGGGTCCCGAGGAAGTAGATATCCATGAGTAGCACCATCATCGACGAGACCGTCATCCTGCGCTACCTGCTTGACGACGACGAAGTTCTGTCCCCGCGCGCCGCCAAGGTCATCGCCACGCGCACCGCTCGCGTCTACCCCAAAATCATCACGCGTGTCGTGGTCACGCTGCGCGACGTCTATAAGGTTCCCCGCGTTGAGATTGCTACGGCCATGAGAAGGCTGCTCGATGACGTCATGGTCGACGAGCCCACCGTTGTCGCCCTTGCCATCAAACTCTTTGGCAAGACCCATATGGACTTTACCGACTGCCTCCTCGCAGCCCGAACCGCCATCTACAACGATGATGTCGTGAGCTTTGGCAAGCCCATCATCCAAGGCATGATCGATTACCGCCGCCAGCGCCAAACCGCCGCCGACGCCCGCAGCCGAAGCACCGACTCCACCATCGACAAGCTCCGCCACCACCCCCGCAGCTAACCGACAGACAACGACATCGCCCGCCCCTCAGCCCCATTCCCTCCTAAGTTGCGGTGAAATACGGACTGTTTCATGCCTTTAAAGGCCTCAACAGTCCGTATTTCACCGCAACTTATTAAAGGTTGGCTGCGAACGATTTCGCTATCGGGAGTCGGCGTAGGGTTTTGTTGTCGGAATGCCGTAACCGCGCATCATGGCACCGAACGATTCTACGTCGTAGGTGTCCGAAAGTTTGAAATGAATGACGTTGTGGCCCATGGCGCGAAGGCTCGCGTCGCGCATGAGGGCCGCTCGATAGGTTTTTGCCGCCGCTTGCTCTGGATCATCTTGAGCTTCGTCTTCAAACTTACCCAGCCCATGCAGCTCTGCCAGCGTCCATGAGCCGTCTGACATCTGCCAACCATAATCTGCTAGATAATAGCCAGCGTTTCCCGGTCGTGTTATCTCAACTTGAAGCTCAGGCGCGGCAACCCCAGCAAGAATCATCGCTGCTCTCGCCTCGGACTCGCCACCATTGTCTGACCTGCCGTCCATATGCTCAAAAACGTCAAAAGCACGCGCGATGCCATGCAACCCTCGGCAATTTGCCTGCGCATATGCTCGCAGCTCTTCACGTTCGACATCATACTCACGGGCCAAGCCATCGACATAGCCCAGCGCATAGCGAAAGGCGCTCGTTCGGGCGATATCAACAACCGTTCGATACGGATCCGTCAGCGTAAACAGACCGAGCCGCCACACTTCGCCCGCCCGCCAGCGCTTGTATTCAACGAACTCATACGTATCACGCCTTGTGGACCGTGGCAGCAGCACTTGCACTTTATCAAGAAGCGTATACGCCGAGCCGATGCCGTAGAGCAGTGCTGCCGTCGATCCGCAAAACACAGCATCCGGTTCAACGACCGCAATAGCGGATGCCAGCTGAAAGACGCGATCTTCAACCCCAAGATTATTCCAATAGACCGGATCCGCATACACATGGTTGTAAAGACGAAGCATGAGTTCTTCCTGCATAAGCTCGCGCGCACGGCGTTCATCCCAAGGATCAATTGTTATAAGCAGCTGTCCATCTTGATGAATTCCAAGGGCAGAGAATAGCGTCCTTGCATATGACTGCGGAAAATGTTTGCCTTTATCGAGCATGGCCAACCCCATAACCATCACGGCGGAGAGAATACCATTACGCTATCGCATGCTTCCGTCCGCAGGCCTTGCCAAAAGCTGACCAAAAGCTTGACGTCGCAGGTCAGAGCTTCAAAAATTATTTCCACTCTCGGTAGACGGTCGCTACGACTCTCCCAACGGCATCAAAACCCAACCTTACAAATAGTTGCGGTGAAATACGGACTACATGGGCCATAAAAGCCGGAAAACAGTCCGTATTTCACCGCAACTTAGGTGGGGCGTGGGGCGGCATCGATTCCCGTCAACCCGTACATTTACGAAAATGGCTCTGGTCCCAAAAGGAGCCAGAGCCGTTCGTCTATCTTATGGAGCGGGCGACGGGAATCGAACCCGCGTCATCAGCTTGGAAGGCTGGGGTTCTACCATTGAACTACGCCCGCAAGATATGGTCGGGACGACAGGATTTGAACCTGCGACATCCTGCTCCCAAAGCAGGCGCGCTACCAAACTGCGCCACGTCCCGAAGGTGTTGAGCAGCTAAGGTCTAAACCTTGCGTGTCCCAAAGCGAAGGAAATTATAGGGGAGACTCCCCGCCTGTGCAAGCATTGATGCCTTAGCTCCTCGAATGTGCAACAAAACGACTATGGAGCAGGCCTATCACAAACGCCACCACGGCGACCGGCGCCCACGCGGCCCCAATGTCCGCCAGCGGCAGCGCGTCGAACGGTAGCCACGCGCCCGCAAAGAACGCATCGCGGACCGAGGTGATCACACTCTGCACGGCGACCACGCCGCCGACCCAGACCCACACTTGCGGATGCGCGTCGCAAAAACCGTGCACCAGGCCCATCAGCACCAGTACGATGGCAACGGGATACAAGGCGTTGAGCATGGGCACCGAGAACATGAGGATCACGTCGAGGCCCACGTTGGAGAGCACGCACGAAAATGCGGCGAACACAAAGGCGAGAACCGCAAAGGGGCGGCGCATGGCCTCCTCGGAGGCCTCTGCTCCCCCTTTAACCACATACGTCTCGCAGAAGTAGCGCGAGCAGCAGCTGATGAGGCCGATGCACACGTTCATGCAGGCAAGGAAGAAGATGGCGAAGACCACGACCGTGCCTGCAAGACCAAAGTGCATGGAGGCAGAGCGGGCAAGAATGGCAGCGCCATTGGTGGCGTCGGGCATCACGGTGCTGAGCTGCGTGCCGGCAAGCGCCAGGCCGCAGTAGATGATGGCCATGAGCACGCCGGCGATCACACCGGAACGCGAAATCTCAAAGGGCACGCGCTTGTCATCGGTAACACCCAACTCGTGGATGGTCTCGGCGATGATGATGCCGAAGGCGAGCGACGCGAGCAGGTCCATGGTCTGATAGCCAGTCAGAAAGCCCTGCACGGCGGCGCCTGCATCGTAGGGAGCCTGAGGCGCGGCAGCCGGTCCCAGCGGCGAGATCACGGCAGCACCCACGACCAGCACGATGAGCGCAATGAGCGCGGGACCCGTAATGCGACCGAGCACGCGTGTGATGACACCCGGGCGCAGCGTGAGCGCAAACGCGACGACGAAGAACCCAATCGCAAACACCAGACGTGCCGTGCCGAGCGAAACGCCCTCGGGTAGCAGCGGCACCAGCATTTCGAACGCCGTAGAGCTCGTGCGCGGAATGGCCAGGCACGGGCCGATGGCCAGATACACCGCCGCAACGAAAAATTCGCCAAACTTGGGGTGCACGCGGCCGGCAAGCTCGCGCGCCGTTCCGGCGAGCGCCACGGCGATAAATCCCATGACGGGCAGGCCGATGGCAGCTATGAGAAAGCCGAGCATGGCAACCGGCGTGGCAGAGCCTGCCTGCAGCGCCAGCAGCGGCGGAATAATGAGGTTGCCGGCGCCAAAGAGCATCGAGAACAGGGCGATGCCGACTGTGACGACATGGTCGGAACGTAGACCACGCGAGGCGGATGAGGCCATGAGAGCACCTTTCGAATCAAAACAAAAACGGGACGGGCAAAAGACCCGTCCCGCAAGTATAAACGGTCTAGCAGCTTTAGCAGGCTAAATCGCGCAAAGCGCCAATCGCGGTGTCGACTTCTTCGTCCGTATTGAAATACCCAAACGAGAAACGAACGACACCCTGACGCTCGGTCCCCAGCGCGCGGTGCATGAGCGGAGCGCAATGGGCACCGGGGCGCGTCGCAATCCCCCACCCTTGCATGAGCGCGTCCGAGATCTCGGCAGAGTCGATATCGACCACATTGAGCGACACAATCGCCGAGCGCGTCGGCTGGTCAAAGGCACCGTAGAGCTTAATCCCCGGAATCTCGCGCACGCCAGCGAGAAAGCGATCAGCCAGCGCGCGCTCACGAGCCGCAATCGCCTCGACCCCGCCTTGTGCCTCGATAAAGTCAAGACCTGCGGAAAGTCCCGCGATGCCATGACCGTTGAGCGTGCCCGCCTCAAGGCGCGTGGGCCACTCAAGCGGCTGCAGTGCATCGAAGCTGTGCACACCCGTGCCACCCATGGCCCACGGCGCCACGTCAATGCCCTCCGCAACGGCAAGGCCGCCGGTGCCTTGGGGTCCCATGAGCCCCTTGTGGCCGGTAAAGCACACCACGTCGAGCCCCATGGCCTGCATATCAATATGCGCCGTACCGGCAGACTGCGAGGCATCGACGATCGCAAGCGCGCCGACCGCATGAGCCATGGCGGCCACGCGTGCAATGTCGACCGCGTTGCCGGTCACATTGGAAGCGTGCGTCACCACCACGGCACGCGTGCCCGGCGTGACCAGCTGCTCGAGCTCGTCGTAGTCGAGCACGCCGTTCGCGTCGCAGCCCGCATGCTCAACCGTCACACCCTGCTCCGTCGCCAAGCGGTTGAGCGGACGTAGCACGGAGTTGTGCTCGAGCACCGTTGTGACCACGCGGTCGCCGGGGCGCACCACGCCGTCAATCGCCGTGTTGAGCGCCGCCGTAGAGTTGGGCGTAAAACAAACATGGTCAGCACGCGGGCAGCCCAGCAAGCGCGCAAGCTTGGCGCGGCAGCCGTGGATGGTACGCGCCGCGTCAAGCGCACCCGACGTGGCGCCGCGCCCGGCATTGCCAAGCGAGCACATCGCCTGTGTCACGGCATCGATGACCGTCTGCGGCTTATGCATGGTCGTCGCCGCGTTATCCAGGTAGATCATCGCACGACCTCCCACATATCAATCACGGTATAGCCCTCGGTAGGAACGCCCGCCGCGGCGAGTTCGCCGCGCAGCAGGTCCTCATCGGCGGGCAACGCCTTCCACGCCAGACCGCAGCCGGCAGCGACCTCCCCGGGCACGGGAATCGTGCGCCCGGGAAGGCCGCGCTCGATGCACAGGGACTCGCAGCCCATGGCGGCCGCCGTGGTGGGAAACGTGATGACAAGCGCCGGGCGCTTCTCCCTCATGGCAACTCCAACCAATACGCTACGGGCGCACGACGCGCACGGCCTGCTCTATCTTCTCCACGATCACGTACATGTTGGTGACCTCGCCCACGGCAAGCTGGTCCTTAATGCCATAGTGGTCGAGGCAGGTGCCACAGGTAAGAATCTCGACACCCTGCTCCGCCAGGCCCTTCAGGTCATCGAGCACCGGCGAGCCCTCGACGGTAAGCTTGGCGCCGCCGTTGTAGAACAGCATGGTCGCGGGCAGCTCCTCCTGCTGCGTCACGGCAAAGATGAAGGCCTTCATGAGCTTGTGGCCCAGCTCGTCGTCGCCGCGACCCATGCAGTCGGTGTAGACGGAAATGACGAGCTTGCCCTTGCCGGCGCTGGCATCACAGAAGGCAGCGCCATCCTGCTCGGAATCGGCCACGGCAACGGCGCCAGAGGTCGCCACGGTCACGTGCCACTCGGCGTCCGAGATCTTCTCGACCGAGGCCGTGCAGCCCTTCTCCTGCGCCATCTTGGAGATGTTCTTGACGGCGGTCTCGTTATCGACCGCGGTCACCACGGCGCCCTCGCCATCAAGCTGCTTCAGGGCTTTGAGCGTCTTGACGACGGGCAGCGGGCAGGCATCGCCCATGGCATTGACTTCAATCTTGGTAGACATAGCAAATTCCTTTCGAATAAATCGTCTTAGAACGGTACATAGCTCAATAAACGTGTCGTTAACGGACAACGCGAACGGCAGGACCGCCCGGCACCGGCTCGCACACGCGGCCGACAACGGCGGCGATACGTCCTTCGGCATGCAGACGGTGCGCGAGCTCATCCACGTCGGCAGCAGGCGCCGCGATGAGCAAACCGCCCGAGGTCTGCGGATCGTACAGCGCATCGAGCATGCCCGGCTCCAGGTCCTCGTCGGCAGCCACGCGCGGGCCAAAGAAGTCCTGGTTGCGGTAGGAGCCCGCGGGGATAATGCCCAGACGCGCCATGTCGAGCACCTGGTCAAAGAGCGGCACCGCCCCCGACGCAAGCTCAACCTGCACGCCCGAGCCCTCGGCCATCTCGCACGCGTGCCCGATCAGACCAAAGCCCGTAATGTCGGTGCAGCCGTGAAGCTCAAGTCCCTCGGCCAGACGAATCGGCGCCTCGTTGAGGGTGCGCATCGAGTCAAACATGGCTGCGGCCTCGTCCTGCTTGACAAGCTCGCCCTTAATGGCCGTGGTGATGATGCCCGATCCGATCGCCTTGGTCAGCAGTAACGCATCGCCCACGCGCGCGCCGCTGTTGGCGAGCATGCGGTCGAGCGCGACAAAACCGCTCACGGACAGGCCATACTTGGGCTCGTCGTCGTTGATGGTGTGGCCGCCCGCAATGGAGCAGCCCGCCTCGACGCACTTGTCGGCGCCACCCGCCAAAATCTGCCCGGCAACCTCAACGCCCAGGCAACTGGGTATGCAGAGCAGGTTCATGGCATGGCTCGGTCGTCCACCCATGGCGTATATGTCCGACAGCGAGTTTGCCGCCGCGATCTGGCCAAACAGGAACGGGTCGTCGACCATCGGTGGGAAGAAGTCGATGGACTGCACGAGGCCCAGGTTCTCCCCCACGCGGAAGACGCTCGCATCGTCGGAGGTATCAAACCCCACGAGCAAGTTGTCGTTATGCACATTGGGTAAATCGCCCAGGACCTGGGCGAGGGCTCCGGGGGCCAACTTAGCGGCTCAACCGCTCGCGGCCGTCATAGACGTGAGCCTCACGGTGTCTTTAGCCATACGAACCCCCTTCCAACAAATCAACGACTTTAAGTATACGCCCCAGGCACGCTTCCCAAGAGACCGCCGACGGCTCGAACGTCGAAGGCGGCTCCGCAAGCGCCTGCGCGATAGCATCTGCCAGTGCGCGCTCAAACAACGGAAGGTCGGCCGCCACGGGCGTGTCGACATCCGTCATACGCGGCGACGCCACCCACGTCACGGGAGCACCGGGAAGCATCGCCTCCATCCAGGGACGAACGCCGGGCAAATCGGTCGCCACAACTTTGCAGCCGCACGCGAGAGCCTCGATCGTCACGAGCGGCAGACCCTCGTAAAACGAAGGCAGCACAAAGACGTCGGAACTGCGGTAGGCATGCACGAGCCCATCGCTATCCAGGCGCCCCGCCAGCGCCACCGGCACATTCGAGGCCGCAGCCAAGCGCTCGATACGCGCGTACTCGGCATCGTCCCCGCGGCCGCCCACAAGTACCAAGCCAGATGGGCGGACGCCATCGTCAATCGGCAATGACACGGCTCGAACCAGCGACTCGACGCCCTTTTTAAAGCAAATCTTGCCCACGTACACAAGCGATCCCGGCTGCCTCGCCACGCTTGCGTCGCGGCAGAAGACGCGATGGTCGTAGCCCGTCCCAATCACGTGGATGCGATCGGCATCGACGCCGCACACCAGGCCAATCTGCTCAGCCTGCTCAGCATGGAGCGCAAAGACGGCATCGAGCCGACGAACCGCACTTACGATGCGATCGCGCTCGAGCGCATGCGAACGCAGCTGGCGCAGGTCGGTCGAATGGCACACGGCAACAACCGGCACGCCCCGGACGCACTCGCGCGCCAATGCGGTCACCAGATACAGGTGATGGCAGAGCACCAGATCGGGCTGAAACTCAGCCACCGCCCGATCGATTGCAGCAGCAAATGCCCGCTCAAATGCCTTGAGCATCAAAGGTGTCAGGTCACGATAGCGTGTGGAGGGATAGGGCATGACATCGGACATACCGCAGATGGGAAACGGCAGCTCGGGCGACTCGAACGGTACGGCAAACACGGCAGCACGCCGGTCCAGCTCGCCTTGGGTATCTCCCGGTGCCGCGCCGCAAAGCACGGCGGCACGATGCCCCGTCTCGATCTGCTCGCGCACGAGCGCGGCAAGGTAGGTGCCGCTGCCGGTGCTATCTGGTTTTTGTGCCGAGATATTGAGGATGCGCATGTCGCGGTACACCCCAAGGGCAAGGCGGCGGCGCGAATCGCCGCACCGATGGCACCGGCAAAGCGAGCCTGGGGCGAGGTGGTCACCGGCGACCCCAGTAGCTCGCCCAACCGTTCAACGACATAGGCGTTCTCGCAGAGGCCACCCGTCAGATAGTACGGGGCACCCGCGGCCTGCCCGGCCATGGTCGCCACGCGCGAAACCACGCTGTCGATCACCCCGCGCGCAATGTTTTCACGCGGCTCACCGCGACCGATCAGGCTGATGACCTCGCTTTCGGCAAACACCGTGCACATGCTGCTGATCTTGGTAGGCTCGCCGGAACGCGCCAGGTCGGCCATCTGCTGCTGGGAAATGCCTAGGCGGTCGGCCATGATCTCCAAAAAGCGCCCCGTGCCAGCGGCGCACTTGTCGTTCATGGCAAACTTGGCCACGCGGCCACCCTTAAGTTGGATGACCTTGGTGTCCTGACCGCCCACGTCGATCACGGTGCCGTGGTCGCCAAACAGGCGCACGGCACCGGTGCCGTGACAGGTAATCTCGGTCACGACCTTATGCGCATAGGGCACGGCGACACGGCCGTAGCCAGTCGCGATCACGCGCACGTCGTCGGCCGCCACGTCATAACCCGCCGCTGCCAGTGCCTCGCGCAGCCGCTCGGAAGCATCGACCGAGGAGAACCCGGTTGGCTGCACGCACGTCCACGCCACCGAACCCTCCCCGTCGACCACAGCGGCCTTAGCCGCCGTAGACCCGATATCGATCCCGATCCCTGTCATGGCTCTCTCCCAATCTAAACATCAAAGGTAGCGGCGCGTTCAGGCGCCTTAGCTCTAGGTTTCTCAGGTGCCGGAGATTGCCCCGAAAGAGGAGCGCAGCGTACTTTGGGTACGCAAGCGACGATTTGAGGGGCAAGATCCGGTGCCTGAGGAAGCTAGAGGGTTTCGATGAAGGCGGCGATGCGCGTCTCGATTTGGCCCATGTCGCCGTTGCTGTAGTCGGTCTCGATCTTCATGTACGGAATGCCCGCACCCTCGACGGCCTCCTGCATGCGCGCACTCTCCACGTTAAAGGTGTGGCAGGCCTGCAGCACGCTCTCCACCACGCCATCGACGTGGTACTTCTCGCACATGGCCAGCGTGTTTTCCATACGGCCGTCGTTGGGCGTCATGACCGAGCAGTTGATGTCCAGGTAGCGGTCGGCGATGGCGCGCAGGATGTCGGGAGCCTCCGGGTCGATCATCATGGCCGCCGTGCGCTCGCCCGAGCAGTCGTCCATGCACACGACCACGCCGCCGTTGGACTCGATGATGCGACCGATCTTGTTGATTACGCCGCCCACCGGGCAGCCGGTAATCAGAATGCGCTTGGCATCCGCCGCGACCGGGCGCTCGCCCGCGTCGTAGGCCTCGCGCAGCTTGACAACCTTTTGCTCCAGCTGCTGCGTATAGGCCTCGATATCAAAGCTGAACGTACCGGCAAACATGGTGCTCATCAGGTCGACGCCGCTCATGGCCGCCGGCTGGTTGGCCTGCAGCGCAAACATATCGAGCTGGGCCGCACGCAAGCGGTTGCGACGACGGACGGCAGCGCGCAGGTCATCGTCGGTAATCGTGATGCCGTAGAAGCCCTCGAGTTCCTCCTTGAGCAGGCGGCACTCCTCGTACCAGCCTTCACGCTCGTAGGCGCGATCGCGACCCTGCGGAAGATGCAGAATGTGCGTGCGCTTGAGCTCGTTGAGTAGCTCGTACATCTTCTTCTTGCCGTCGCAGGTGGTCTCGCCGATGATCATGTCGCTAAAGTACGTAAACGGGCACTTTTGTGAATAGGCAAAACCGTACGTCGACTTGATGAGCGGACACAGATTTGCCGGCAGCACCTTCTCGGCCTCGGGAATCACCTCATCGGACGTACCGCACAAGGCCACACTTGCAGCGCCCGCGGCATCGATAATCTCGAGCGGCGTATAGCTGCACAAAAAGCCGACCAGGCGATTACCCGCCTGCTTATAATCCTTGACGCGAATAAACGCCGCCTTGCGTTGCTCGTTGAACTCCTCAAACGTGCGCGGCAACGGCTGTTCCTCGATATCGGCCATAGTAGTTCCCCTCTCTTGTACCGATATACCGACAATTAAACAACGAACCCACGCCATACCCAAAAGGAAGCATCCTCTAGGGAATGGCGTCGATAAGCTCCTGCGTATACGGATCGCTCGGGTGCGCGATCACGTCCTCGGCCGCGCCTTCCTCGACAAGACGACCGTGGTAGAGCACGCCAATCCGGTCGGACATATGCCGAACCACACGCATATCATGTGTGATAAACAGCAGCGCCACGCCCGTCGTGCGCTGCAGGTCGCGAAGCAAGTTGAGCACTTGGGCCTGAACGGACACGTCAAGCGCCGAGACCGGCTCGTCACATACCACAAGGCGCGGCTCGCAAATAAGCGCCCGTGCCAGATTGAGTCGCTGACGCTGTCCGCCCGAAAGGTCATGTGGATAGCGGTCATAATGCTCTGCCAGAAGACCGACCGAGGCCAGGGCCGAGAGCGCGCGCCCATGGCGCTCATCCGCATCGCGCACGCCGGCGATAATCAGCGGCTCCTCCAAAATGCGGCCGACACGGTTGCGCGGGTCAAAAGCCGTAGAGCTATCCTGGAACACCAGCTGGATCTCGCGGCGAAACGGCTTGCGTTCGCGCTCCGACATCGTGGCGAGGTCGTGACCGCGATAGACAATCGAGCCGGAATCCGCACGCTCGAGACCACAGATCAGGCGTCCAGTCGTCGACTTGCCCGATCCGGATTCGCCAACCAGACCATAGACCTCGCCCGGCGCGATCTCAAACGACAGGTCGTCCACGGCGGTAAAGGCCTGACGCTTAAAACCTGATCCCGGCATGGGATACGTTTTAGTCAGATGTGAGACCCTAAGCAGGGCTTCGCTATCAACAGCCATGGCACTCCCCTTTCTCGACAAGCCAGCATTTAGACCGGTCGCACGCATTCACGGCAACCAGCGGAGGCTCCTGCACGCGGCAACGCTCGTCTGCCCGGGCGCAACGAGGCGCAAAGCGACATCCACAGGGTATTGCCGTAAGCGGCGGCACTGTGCCCGGAATATCCGCCAGCGTGTCAACTCGCTCGCCTTCGAGCGGCGGAATGCTTGCGATGAGCCCCTGGGCATACGGGTGGCTCGGGCGCTCCATAAGACCGCAGGCGTCGATCTCTTCTACGATTTGGCCCAGATACATGACGTGCACGCGCGAGCAAATACTCGTGACGACACCCAAATCATGGCTGATAAAAAGCACCGCCATGCCCTCGGAACTGTTGAGGTCGCGCAGGAGATCCAAAATCTGTTTTTGGGTCGTCGTGTCGAGTGCCGTGGTGGGCTCGTCGGCGATAAGCAGGCGCGGATGACCGGCAAGCGCCATGGCAATCATCACGCGCTGGCGCATACCGCCGCTAAAATCGCCCGGATACATGTCGAAGCGAGCCGCTGCATCTCGAATTCCCACACGCTCCAACAGCGATAGAGCCTCGTTGCGGGCTTCGCGTCGGCTCACCTTACGGTGGGCCCGCACCGCCTCGATAACCTGCGCACCCACCGTCATGACGGGGTTGAGTGAGGACAACGGGTCCTGGAAAATCATGGCGATGTCGCAGACGCGAACCTCGCGCATGCGCTTGAGCGGGCGCGCGAGCAGGTCCTCCCCGTCAAAGAGAATCTGACCGGTATAGGCCATCTTCTGTTCATGCTCCAATAGGCGCATGACACTCTGGGCAAACACCGACTTACCGCAGCCGGACTCGCCGACAACACCGACGATCTCGCCGGCATCGATATGTAGGTTGAGTTTGTTGACGGCTTCCAGCGCGTTGCCATCGCGGCCCACAAACGAGATGCAGAGGTCGCGCACGTCCAAAAGATGTTCGCTCATGGACTAGTCCTCCTTGGTCTTGGGGTCGAGGGCGTCGCGCAGGCCGTCGCCGGCGAGGTTCAGCGAAAGCACGCTCGCGATGATGGCGATAGCCGGGAAGAAGATCATCCACCAGGCTTTGCGCATCACGTTCTTGCCTGCCTGCAGGATGTTTCCCCAGCTGGCGTCGGGTGCCTTGATACCCAGGCCCAGAAACGAGAGGGCGGCCTCCGAAAGCACGGCCTCGGCAAAGACGAACGTCGCCTGCACCAGGAAGGGTGCCATAACGTTGGGCACGATATGCAGCCACACGATGCGCGCGGTCGAGGCGCCCTGCACGCGCAGGGCCTCCACAAAGGGCTCCTCCTTGACCACCATCACACGCGAGCGCACGATGCGCGCCATGCTGGGCGTATAGACGATGGAAAGCGCGATGATGACGTTCCACACGCTCGCCCCCATCATGGCCATGAGCGCGATAGCCAAAAGCACGCCCGGAATGGACATAAGGCCGTCGCAGATGCGCATGAGAATATGATCGAGTCTCTCGTTGTAGCACGCATAGGCGCCGATCACCAAGCCGAGCGCACTCGTCGTGAGCGTGACGGCAATGCCAACGCCAAGCGACACACGCGCGCCAGCGATGACGCGGGCAAGCAGGTCGCGGCCAAAGTCATCGCAGCCAAAGGGATGCGCGGGCGAAGGTGCCGAAAGTCGCAACGTCATCTCCTGCGCATTGGGATCAACCGTCCACACCAGCGGACCGACGAGCGCGATCAGCGCAATCGCCAGGAAAATGCAGCCGCCGACCACAAACCCCTTGTTGGCAAGAGCCTTCTTAAAGTTTGTCATCATGCATCGCCCCATTTGCGAGCGCGCGGGTCAAAAGCGCCGTAGGCAAGGTCGACGGCCAGATTGATCACCGAATTCAACAAGGCGATGACCAGCAGCACGCCCTGAATCACCGGATAGTCGCGACGCTCGATAGAGCTCGTGACCAGCTGACCCAAACCGGGGATGTTAAAAATGGCCTCAGTCACCACGGCGCCCGTAATCAGGGCGCCAAAAGAATAGCCGACCGAGGTGAGAATCGGCAGCGCGGCGTTGCGCAGGGCATGGGCCAGCACCACGCGAACCTCGGAGACGCCCTTGGCACGCGCCGTCTTGACGCAGTCGAGCTGCATGGCCTCGATAACGCTCGAACGGGTCATGCGCATGAGCAGGGCCGCCTGCACGCATCCAAGCGATATGGCCGGCAACGCAAGATAGCGTAAATGGCTGAACCAGCCCTTCGATAGCGGCGCATAGCCGGCCACCGGGAACACACGCAACGTGACGGCAAACAGCCACATAAGCATGAGCGCCATCAAAAAGCCGGGTATCGCCACGCCCAAAAGAGCAACGACACGCAAGACCGCGTCGGTGCGCGACCCATGTTTGAGGGCAGCGACGACGCCGCAGGGCAGTGCAATCAACAGCGCGATGAGCTGTGCCAGAAGCGCGAGCGATAGCGTGGGGCCAAAGTGCTCGGCGATCGCCTGCGTGACGGGCTGGCGCATAAAATACGAATCGCCCAGGTCGCCGGTAAGCACGCCGCCCATCCACTCAACGTAGCGCTGGGGCAGCGGCTCGTTGAGTCCCAGGCTATCATTGACGCGCTCGATCTGGTCGGCCGAAGCCTCCATGCCGAGCATCGAAGAGGCCGGGTCACCCGGTGTGAGATAGATAATCAAAAACACGACGACCGAGATGATGAGCATCACCGGAACCATCGCGCCTATACGTTTGAGCGTGTACTTCAACATGCGAGGCGTCTATTTCCCCTCTGAACGTGGACAGGGCGTGGCGGCCACAGGGGACCAGATCCCTCAAGCCGCCACGCCATCTATTGCATTACTCCGGACGCTTGGCGTTCCAGATGATGGCGCCGTCGAGCACCTCGACGTCCTCGACGTCTGCCTGGGTGCCCGTGATGGAAGCGTAGTGGCAAAGCGGCTCGATGACGGCGATCTCGTAGAGGCGCTCCTGAGCCTCGGCCCACTTCTTGGCCGCGGCGTCGGTGTCCTCGGCGGTGCGGGTCTCGGCCACGAGCTTGAGCGCCTTCTCGTCGGACAGGCCATAGAAGGCCTTGGAGACCGAGAGGGACTGAGCCGGGATGGGCTTGTAGTTGGTGGAGGCCACAAAGAGGTCCCACTGTTCGGGCTTGCTGGAGCGGATGTCCATGAAGGTCGCGAACTCGTAGCTGTCGACCTCGGCGGTGAAGCCGGCCTTCTCGAGCTGCTCCTGCAGCGCGACGGTGGCGTTGTACATATCCTTGTAGTCGGGGGTGGTCAGCAGCTTAACCGTCTCACCGGCATAGGAGGTCTTGGCCAGGGCCTTCTTGGCGGCCTTGGCGTCGGCCTGGTTGAAGTACTTCTTGCCCGCGTCAGTCGCCCACTGAGTGTTCTCGGGGTTGCCAAGGTTGGGATCGATGTTGAAGAGCTCCTTCTCGCCATAGGCGGCAAGAGCGGCCGCCTCGCAGTCGATAGCCATGAGGGCGCACTTGCGGATCTCCTCGTCGGCGAAGATGCCCTCGTTCATGTTGAGGAAGGCGGTCAGAACGCCGGCGTTATGGGTGTAGAGCTTGACGTCGTCGTTGGCGTCGAAGTCGTGGTAGTTCTCGGTGGGGATCTCGCCAGCGATATCGTACTCGCCGGTCTCAAACCCGCTCACGCGCGTGGAGGCCTCGGTCACGAACTGATAGTAGATGTCCTTGGTGGGCGCGGAGACCTTGCCGGTGTAGCCCGAAGCCTTGCTGTGAGCGGCGACATAGTCTTCGTAGCGGGTGAGATGGACGTACTGGTCCTGCTTCCACTCCACAAACTTGTAGGCACCGGTACCCACGTACTCGGTCACGCCGGTATCGCCCGCGGCCTCGATGACCTCGGAGGGGAAGATACCCGGATACTGGGAGTGGTTGCCCAGGATGATCAGAAAGTCGACGGCGGGCTCGGTCAGCGTGCAGGTGACCTCGTGGTCGCCCGAGGCGGCGAAGGTGGCGCCGGGCAGCAGGCTCGCGGCGCGGTCGTTGACGGTGAGCCAGCGGTTCATCGAGGCCACGACGTCCTCGGAGCCAAGCTCCTTGCCGTTGTGGAAGGTGATGCCCTCGCGCAGCTTGATGGTGTAGGTCAGGCCGTCGTCGGAGACCTCATAGCCCTTGGCCAACACGGGCTGGGGCTCGTAGTCGCTATCGAGGCCAAAGAGCGGCTCGACGACGTTGCAGATGATGTCCATGGTCACAAGCGACGACGTGGTGTGCGGATCGAGACCGTCCGGGCTCGCCGGTAACGCGATCTGCAGCTCGTCGCGATACTCTACATCCTGACCGGAGGCAGCGGCGCTACCGCTCTCGGCGCCCGAACCGCCGCAGCCGGTGAGGCCGAGGCCCGCCATGACGCACAGGGCAGCGGAGCCGGTCAGAAAACCGCGACGGGAAACGCCCGCCTTGAAAAGGTCGTTGTTCATTGAGTTCCTTTCGTGTCTGAACAAACGGATAGAATCTGCCGGGACGGCAGAAATCCCCGCCCCGGCAGCTATGCGAAGCCGATCGGCGCCCTGCGGTGCATCCAGACACCAACCGGCATGACAACAGAGAAATCCCTATCGCGTGGATAGGAACACCCGGCGGCGCAGCTTAGCGCAGGTGCGGCTAAATCGTCTCGAGGAAGGCCTCGATGCGGGTCTGGAGCTGACCGGCATCCTCGCCGGCGTAGTCGGTCGTGATGTGCATAAACGGAATGCCGGCCTCCTCGGCGGCCTTCTCCACGGCAAACGACTCCATCTCGTAGAGCGTGCAGAACTGCAGGGCCACGTCGACGATGCCGTCGGCATGCAGGTCCTTGGCCATCTGGACAATGTCCTTCATACGCTGGTCGTTGGGCGTAAAGACGGCGCAGTTGATCTTAAAGTAGCGCTCGGCGATGGCATCAAGCATCTCGTCGACCGTCTCGCCGGACTCGTCGACCAGATCCTTGTAGTAGCGCGAACCCGTGCAGGACTCCTCGCCCACCACGACGCCGCCGGCCTTCTCGATGAGGTTGAACAGCTTCCAGTTGGGCACGGCCATGGGCGTGCCGGTGTACAGGATGCGCTTGGTCCCCTTGGGCGCCACGCCCTCGCCGGCCTCGACACGCTGCTCGCACTCGGCGGCCATCTCGTTGATGGCTCCGGTCAGACGCGGCGTGTCGTCCATAAAGGCGGCCTGAACGGTCAGCAGGCTGTCGAGACCGCTGATGGGCGCCGGATCGGCAGCGCGCGTGGCAGCCAGACGCTGCAGGGCGCGACGCTTCTCGTTGACGGCGTGGATGGCAGCCTTCAGGCGCTCGGGCGTAATCGTGACGCCACACTCTTCCTCGATCTTGGCGGCGAGCTTCTTGACCTCGGCCTTCCAGGTCACGAGCGTCGACTCGTCGTGCACGTTGGGGATATCCATGACGTACATGTTCTTTTGCGTGGCAAAGAACTCGTAGGCTTTCTTCTTGCCATCGCAGGTGTTCTCGCCTACCACCAAGTCACTCGACTCAATGTAGGGGCAGACCTCGCCCAGCTTAAAGCCGGCAAAGCTCTTGATGAGCGGGCAGGTGTTGCGCGGCAGATGCTCCTCGACCTTGTCGGTCGCCCAGTCGGCACCCGAGCACAGGCCCACGGGAATGCCGTCACAGGCAAGTACGATCTCCTCGGGCACGTACACGCAGAACGAGCCGACGATCTTGGTTGCCTCGCCGGCCTCCTTCTTGTCGAGCATCTCCTTAATACGGCCGCTGTGGATGTTGGTGGCCACAAAGTCCAGGTAGGACGTGGACTTGGGGCGGTTGTTCTGCGTCAGGAACATATCGCCGTACATCTGGCCCACGGCGCCCAGCAGCATGTCGTGGTCGGCAAGATTCATGCCGAGGCTCTCCCACATCGGATGGAAATCAAATTCTTCAGCCATGACGGTTCCCCTCTCGAACCAAAAATGAATAGCTACGGTATTCCTGCACGGTGGGTGGCGAAAACCCAGCCGCGCTCAAACCCGGAATTTTGGGGAACCCGCTTTGCAGCTGATTATTTAGTTGTGCGTCGTCTCTCCCGGAGCCGTGAACATACCTGCTCATATGCGGCTCCGAGCCATATACAGGGCGCGCGCGGCAACGCGACGCGAATATGTCATCTGCAGCACCGGCGCACCCTCCTTTTCTCGTCGAAGGTAACTATATCAACGGTTGTCGTCCAGACGAACACCGCCGACATGCGTACGACAGCGTCGTGTGCCGTCGTTTAATAAATAATTATCTGTGTTGATAAGAGTTTGTCATCCATCATTCGGCGAACGGCAAGACAAAGCCGCCGAGGCTTATATCCCCGACGGCATTACCCGGCGCTATCGACAAACCAAATGGATCTTACTCGCATCGAAGTGCATGCGTAGCGTCTCGCCTGCTTGCGGCAGCTCGTCGACAGGCACGCCCACCTTGTTGACCTTCCACTGCAGACGCGTGGGCGCATCGACGCGCGGCACGTCCAGCAGCACCAGCCGCTCAAAGCGCGAATCGCTCACACGGGCCACGTGCAAATCGTAGCTGTTACGGCCCCGCTCCGCGCGATTGTCAACATGGAAGTAGCTTGCGCGAATGCCCAGGTACGCCACATTATCGGGAACCTCGCGACCCACGTTAAAGGTCATGCCCCAGTCGAGGGCCTCAACTTCTTCGTCGCCGATCCTGCGCGCCCGGCTCGTATTCTTGCAGCCCGTCAGGCGCAGTGCCGCCAGCGTCTGCGGACGACGGACCACGTCCTCGATGGAGCCGATCTCCTCCACATGCCCGTCGTGCATCACGCAGATGCGCTGACACAGGCGGCACGCTTCGTCGATGTCGTGGCTCACGTAGAGCACGGTACGGTTGCAGACGTCGAACAGGTCGAGCATGTTTTGCTCAAGCGCGCTCTTGAGATACGCATCGAGTGCGCTCATGGGCTCGTCGAACATAAAAATGCCCGGATGCGCCGCCACCATACGGGCAAGCGCCACGCGTTGCTGCTGCCCGCCCGAGAGTCGCGCGGGGTAGCGATCGACAAAATCGGCCAGACCGAAAATGCCCAGATAGCGCTCGGCGAGCTTTTTGCGCGCGGCGGCGTCGCCAGCATCCTTTACACCGGCGCATACGTTATCGGCCACCGTCATGTTGGGAAACAGCTGATAGTTTTGGAACAACAGGGCGCATTTTCGCTCCTGGGGTGACAGGTTGATGCCAGCCGCCGAGTCAAAAAAGGTCACGCCGTTGACGACGATCTTGCCCTCGTCGGGCGTCTCCACGCCGGCAATGCAGCGCAGCGTGCAGCTCTTGCCACATCCGGAGGCACCGAGCAAGGCCACGCGCTCCTCGCCGGCCTCAAGCTGCATGTCGAGCACAAACCCGGGATAACGTTTCTTAATATCCAGAACGAGCGACATGGCCTATCGACCTCCCTGTAATGCGGCATCATCGCACATGAGCTCGGCCAGTGCCTCGCGATCGATACGCAAGGCATCACCGCCCGCCGGGTCGAGTGAATCGCCCTGTCCGGCGAGATCTTTGGCCTGCTTGCGTTCCGCACGGGAAAGGCCACGCTCGCGGTATTTTTGCGAATGCGCCGTGTACATGTTGATGAACAGGATGACTAGGAAGCTGAACGCTATTACGACCACGACCCAAAAGAGGGCCACCGACGTATTGCCGCCCATCCACTCAAAGTAGATGGCGATGGGAATGGTCTGCGTAATGCCGGCATAGTTGCCCGCAAAGAACAGGGTGCAGCCAAACTCGCCCATCGCGCGGGCAAAGGCGAGCACCGTGCCGGCGGCAATCGAGGGCCAGCCAAGCGGCATCATAAGCTTGGTAAAGATGCGACGCTCGGACCAGCCCAGCGTGCGCGCCGCATCGAGCATCTGCGTGTCGAGGCTCTCGAAGGCGCCGAGTGCCGTACGATAGACGAGCGGGAACGACACCACCACGGCAGATATCACCGCTGCCGGCCACGTAAAGACAATCGAGACGCCGTGCGCGATAAGCCACCGACCGACCCCGGTCGAGCGGCCAAACAGCATGAGGAGCAGAAAGCCGCAGACCGTGGGCGGCAGCACCATAGGAATCGTAAAGACCGAATCGAGCAGGCCCTTGATGCGGCTCGAGGTACCCATAGTCTTCCACGCGGCGAACAGGCCCAGCGCAAAGGAGATCAGCAGGGCAAGGCCGCTCGTTTTAATGGACACCCAAAGCGGGCGATAGTCGATGTCGCCCAAAAAGGAGGCCAGAGAGGTCAAGGGCCCCTGCTCATCCCGCAACACGACAGACGATGCCTCTACCATTCGAGCGCTATCAAGCCAACGCGCGCCGCCCTTGGCATCACCCGAGGCCGATGAGATCACCACATAACGGTCCCCATCCGCACTGCGCTCGTCAAAGCCATAGGTATACCCGCCGGCATCAAACGTTGTTTCCGCCGTCACACACCAAGGAAGATCCACGTCCCCTAGCTGCGAACCTCCCATGCAGTTTGCGCTGTCGAGCTCACAGACGAGGGCCTTGAGACCCGATACGCACTCGTTATCCTGCGGATCCAATCCATACTTCTCAACCGCCTTGGGCGATATCCACACCACAACGCGATCGGCAGCAGGCGCCACTACAAGGTCCACGTTCTCGTCAACGGGAAACCGGTAGCCCTCAGGCTGGCCTTCCATAGCACGAGCGGTCCCCTTGGCCAGCCGCTCAAAACCCTCGATCCCATAGGAAAGCCCATGAGCGGTCGCAGCAACCTGGGCCCCATCCTCAGCGTCCCCAGCAAACGCAAATCCCGGCACCCAGCAAAGCGCGAAGGTCAAAGCACAGGCGACGAGCATGCGGAATCTATTAAGCACGAAAAGCTCCAAGCGAATACAAGGACGGAGTGAAACACAAAACGATGGAATTATCGCGCCAAGCCGCACTACGCGGAAAGCTCAAAGCCGTACTTAGCCCAAATCTTCTGAGCCTTCTTGTTGGACAGGCAAAAGTCGATGAACGCCTCGGCTTCGTCGCTATGCTCGGAGCTCTCGGCAACGGCACCCGGGTACACGATGGGCTTGTGCGAATCCTCGGGGCACACGAAGGCCTCCTCGATGCCGTCGTAGCGGAAGATATCGGAGCTGTAGACAAAACCGGCTACGCAGTCGCCCGTAGAGACATAGGCGGCGGCGGTGCCCACCTTATCGGCCAGTGCGACCTTGTCGGCGATCTCGGGAGCATACTCGCCGTCGTCGCCCTCGGTACCGGTATAGAGCCCCACGGAAGCCAGCGCCTGGTTGGCGTACTTGCCGGCGGGGACGGTCTTGGCGTCGCCAATGGCGATCTTGCCGTCCAGATTCGCGACGTCGGCGATGGCCTCGACCTTGGTGTCGGAGCCCTCGGCGCGAATGATCACGAGGTCGTTGACGAACATGTCCTCACGCGTATCGACGTCGACGAGCTCGGCGGCTTCGGCGTCGTCCATGGTGCCCTTGGAGGCTGTGATGAGCACGTCGACAGCGGCACCGGCGCGCATCTGCTCGACAAGGTCGCCGGAGGCCTTAAACTGCGTGTCTGCAAACGTGGTGCCGGTCTGCTCTGTGTAGAGCTCCTGAACCTCGGGCAGAGCCTTCTCGAGCGAGTTGGCGGCAAAGACCTGCAGCTCGACAGCCTTCTTGGAAGATGCCTTAGCAGAACCGGCATCGGATCCGGCCGGCTCGGACGTCTTGCTGCCGGAGCAGCCGGCAAGACCAAGGCCGGCAGCGGCGACAGCAGAAAGCGAGACGAATCCGCGGCGAGAAACCATATCGAACATATTCAACCCTTTCGGACCTTGTGCCCGGGTACCCCACCGCGGGCTTTAATCTGCAACCAGATTATACTTCTGCGCGAATAATGATAGTGAGAAATTATTCTCGTCAGAGAATATAGTTTCAAGTTACCGTGCACCTCGGCGTCGCTTCGGTGGAAAACAAAAGCGGAGCAGCCGTTCAGGTCGCCCCGCCGCAGGTAAATAGCTTAGTTGGTATGTCCGCCGCCCGCTGTCATCTGAGCCGCATGCTCCAGCTGGTCCGCTATGGCCTCCCAGCTTTCGCGGGCGGCCTTCGTGGAACCGGGAAAGTTTACGACAAGTGTATGACCTCGTTGCATGCAAATAGCGCGCGAGAGCATGGCGCGGCGCGTCTTGGTCATCGAGTACGCACGGATTGCCTCTGCAATACCCGGCACATCGCGGTCGCAGACGGCACGCGTCGCCTCGGGCGTCACATCGCGCATGGAAAGCCCCGTGCCGCCGCAGGTGAGCACGACATTGGCGTGGCACTCATCGGCGGCTTCCACAATGGCATCACCAATCTCGCTGACGTCGTCGCGCACGACCACATGTGAGGCGACCGTCCAGTCCTGTGCCTCGATAAGCTCCTCGAGCGCGACTCCAGCCTCGTCCTGGGCAAGATCGCGCGTATCCGAGCACGTCACGATCGAAATCTTCAACTCCATAGCATTCCTCCTATAGCACCGTTCCCTCAGGCAGGTCGACACGCACAACGTCCACGGCATCGCCCGCCTTGAGCTCGCACGGTCCCTCGTCAATACGCAGCAGGCAGTTGGCCCGCTGCATCGTGCCGAGCAGCGCCGAATTCTGCGTCTTGGCCTCGGTCACCAACAGCTCACCGGTCTCGGGGTCGCGCAAAACCGTGGCGCGATCGAAGAAGCGTCGGTCCTGTCGCTTTTTCACGCCGTGCGTGAGCGTCGCCTGCTGCACGGGACGCACGCCCTCGGCAAAGCCGCGCATCTTGCGAATCGCCGGGCGGGCGAGCATCTCAAAGCCTACATACGCCGCGGCCGGATTGCCTGAAAGCCCCAGGTAGGGCTTACCCCCGAGCAAGCCAAACGTGATGGCCTTGCCCGGACGCATCGAGATGCGGTCAAACAGCACCTCGCCCTCGCGCCGGACGAGCGCCGTCACGTAGTCGTAATCGCCCGCCGAGGCGCCACCGCTCGTAATGACAAAATCGCACTCCTGCACGGCGCAATGCACCAGCTCGGCAATCGCCTGCTCATCGTCGGGCGCGATGCCGTAGAACACGGGCTCGGCGCCGGCATCGAGCGCCTCGGCCATCAGCGCCGAGGAGTTGGAATCGCGAATCTGACCACGCGCCGGTACCTTACTCGGTGCGACCAATTCCGTGCCCAGCGAGATGATGCCCACACGTGGGGCAGCGTGCACCTTCACGCTCGCGTATCCGGCGCTTGCCAGCAGACCCGCGCCCGCCGGAGCCACGACCTCGCCGACGTGCATCACAATATCGCCGGCATGGGCCTCCTCGGCGGCAGAGCGAACGTTCTCCCCTACCTTGGCAGGCGCCGAGAAGCGAACGTGCGAGCCCTCGTTGCCGTCACCGTCGAGCACGTCAACGATCTCGTACTTCACCACGGCGTCAGCACCTTCGGGAACCGGCGCACCCGTCATGATGCGGACCGTCTCGCCCGCGCCGACCACGCCCTCAAACACATGGCCCGCCGCCTCGTGTCCTACGACAGAGAGCGTCACGGGCGCATCGGTGGACGCTTTGGCGAGGTCGACGGCGCGCACGGCATACCCGTCCATGGCGCTGTTGGCAAACGGTGAAATGTCGATATCGGCCACAGCATCCTCGGCCAAGGGAAAACCAGCCGCCTGCCACACGGGAATCTCGACGAGATCGGTCGGAGCAACGTGCGACAGGACAATCGACTGCGCGTCCACCAGCGGAATGAGTTTCTCTGCCATATGCACCTCTTAATGCCACGGCGCACAACAGGGGCGCCGATTCTTTATGCTTGTCTCAGTATAATCCCCTAACGCGCGACCGCGACTTGGTCTGTACCCGCAAATACACCTGTCGGTTGCAGGCCGCGAAACAGAATGGATACCAACCCACCGGCTCATCGCGTTTACCGCGTTTTATAATGCTTGCGTTGCAACCTAAAAGAGGAACGTATGGCTTTTACCGACAAACCCGAAAGCGCAAACGAGGCTCAGGATCATTCCCAGCCGCTCGACGATGGCGGCTTTTTCTCCCTTAGCGACGTCATCACGGCCGGCAGGCGTCAACTCACCCGCTCCGAGCAGCTCTTGGCCGCCGACACACGCCGCAACGCCCGCAACCTGTTTGCAAGCGCCAAACTGCTCGCGCTCGTCGTCATCGTCTCGCTCGCCATGGGCGTTGCCGCTTGGGCGTTTTTGGCCTCGCTGAATATCGCGACCGATTATCGCGAGCACCACGCGTGGATCTACGCGCTGCTCCCCGTCGTGGGCGTGGCCACCGCATGGGTGTACAAGAACCACGGCCTTGCCGCCAAGCGCGGCAACAACCTGGTCATCGATTCCGCCCTGGGCACACGCCTCATCCATATGCGCATGGCCGTCCTCACCTTCGTCTGCTCCACGCTCACGCACCTCACGGGCGGATCGGCCGGTCGCGAGGGAGCCGCGGTGCAGATTGGCGGCACCATCGCCAGCAACATCTCGAGCCTCGCCCACCTCAAAAAGCATGACCACCACGACCTCATGCTCGCCGGCATCTCGTCGGCCTTTGGCGCCGTATTCGGTTCGCCCCTTGCCGGAGCTTTCTTTGGCATGGAGATGTGCTTTATTGGCAAAATCGACTACACCGCAGGCATCTACTGCCTGGTCGCCTCGTTTACCGGCTACTTTACGTCGCTTGCCTTGGGAACCGAGTACGAGGCGAATGTTATCGCCAGCGTTCCCGCCATGACGCCCAAAACGGTCGTCATCGTTGTTATCAGCGCCATTATCTTCGGTCTGACGGCACGTCTCTTTGCCTGGTCGGTTCGAACCGTCAAGAGCCTATACGGTCGCTTTATCACCAATTACCTTGTTCGCGCACTCATCGGCGCACTCGTGGTTTTGGCCGCCTATGCCCTCCTCGACGCCTGGGACTACGCCGGCCTTTCCACGTGGCTTTCCGGCGCCGGATTTGCAGGCAACACCACCCTGGCGGACGCAGCCATCAAATTGGTCGTCACAGCGCTTACCCTGGGCGCGGGCTTCCAAGGCGGCGAGGTCACACCCCTGTTTGGCATCGGTGCAGCGCTCGGCGGCTGGATCGGTTGCCTCGTCGGGATCGACCCCAGTTTTCTGGCGGCTCTCGGTATGCTCGGCGTGTTCTGCGCCGGCCTCAACGTGCCCATCACCACCTGCATGATGGCCATCGACCTGTTCCACGGCACGACCGCCGGGTTCTTTGTCATCGTGGCCTTTATCAGCTATCTCGTCGGCGGACACCGTGGCGTGTACCCCGCCCAGCGCATCATCTCACCCAAGCGCCGTTCGCTTATTGTGGACGAGGGCGGTACGGTAGCGGATGCTATCGAGCGCCACAACGACCTGATAGAGTAGACGTTAGTATTCGCCGTGCAGCCACAATCAGGGGCAATTCGACCTGAGCGCGACCGCACCGTCACGTCATACGCCGGGAGTCGCCCCATGCACGCAACTGATTTTGGTCGCACGCTCATCATCGCCAACCCAGCCGCCCAGTCGGGTGCTGCGCGCGAAGTTGCCGAGCGTCTGCAGCGCTTTTTGGACATGACTGCACGCGCATCCCAGTTTGACTTGGTGCTGACCGAACGCGCGGGGCATGCCAAGGAGCTTGCCGCCCAGGCAACGGGCTATCGCACCGTTATCGCACTCGGCGGCGACGGCGTGATCCACGAGGTCGTCAATGGCTTGATGGCGCAAGAAGAGGCGGTTCGACCGGCGCTTGCCGTCCTGCCCGTAGGCTCCGGCAACGATTTTGCCCAAACACTCGGCATCGACGATTTCTCTGGCAAGGATTTTGGCGCGCTGCTCACCTGCGAGCTGCAGCGTCAGGACATCGGGCACATTCGCTCGTGGAGCCCTGCGAGCGGCAGCGGCGAGGCTGCCGTTGAGTACTACGACCAGACGCTTTCGGTCGGCATCGATGCCGCCATCGGCCTTGGCACCACCGAGCTGCGCAAAAAGATGGGCTTGACGGGCGCTCCGCTCTACACCCTCTCGGGACTTGAGCAGTTTGGTCTGCGCTACCGCAACTATCCCATGACAGTGAGTTTTGACGGTGCGCCCGCCGAGCGCGTGCGGGCGATTATCATGGCCATTCAGTTGGGGCCCACCTATGGTTCGGGCTATCTCATCTGTCCCGATGCCGACCCCTGTGACGGTATACTCGACGTCTGCTACGCCTGCGGCCCCGTCCCCCGTGCGATTGCCCTGCCTATGTTTCTTTCGGCCAAGGACGGCCACCACACCAAGCTGCCGCCGGTACGCATGCGTCGCTGCCGTCATGCCGAGCTCACGTTCGAGGAGCCCGACTACCCCATCCAAGCCGACGGCGAGCCCATCGTCGCCTCGCGCATCGAGGTCGACGTCCTCGGCGGAGCCCTCCACGTCTGGCGCCCCACCCACTAGCCATCCCTAAGTTGCGGTGAAATAGGGACTGTTTATGCAGCTAAAGCCGTAAAACAGTCCCTATTTCACCGCAACTTATTGAGAAGATCATTCCTCCCCGCCTGGCTTGCGACGGTTGGCCTTTTTAATCGCGTTGAAGTGCTTGTCATTGAGCCTGCGCTGGCG
>CAJKQY010000014.1:0-30899 GCA_905202145.1 uncultured Collinsella sp. | reverse complement strand
CCAGGCAATCGACACCATTCTTGGCCGCGATGTGCGCAATTGCCGCGCCCTCCATCTCGACGCAATCGGCATGCGTGGCCTCAATCGCAGCGTTACGCATGGCGTCACCCGTAACAAAGCGGTCACCCGTGGCGATAGTGCCACACAGGAACTGCTTGGGGTCCTTCTTCGCAGAAGTCTCATCCGCCGAGGCATCCACAAATCCATGCTCGGCAAGCACGGCGGCGGCAACATCAGCCAACGCCGGCGTCGAGACAAACTTCTCGAGCCCCGGCGCGGACTCGGCGATGAGTGCCGTATCGGTATCCAGATAGCGCAGGCACTTGCCTATAACCACGTCGTTAATATGCAGTTTAGGGTTTAGGCCTCCCGCGATACCTGAAAACACAACGGCCTGCGGGGCGTATTTGCTGATGAGATGCTGCGTTGCGGCAGCGGCGTTCACGGTACCCATGCCAGCGGTCGTGGCGACCACCGTCAGACCGTCAAGCTCGCCGCTCACAACGGTCAAGCCCGCCTCCTGCGCCTCATGTGCGCCACTCAGCTCTTCTTTAATCTGCGCAACCTCTTTTTCGAGTGCGCCTATGATCGCGATGGTTGCCATGCCATCCCCCAAATCCGTGCAAATTGCTTATCCACGGTATGGTACCAGCATTTTGGCTCTTTCACTTTTTACGAAGTCGCTAGGCCAACGAGGACCGCACATTATAGAGCGCCTTTGCAATCGCGGCCACGGCCTCACTCGATTGGTCGCTCCACGGCATCGACGTCATGATGCTCATGACATAGGTACGGCCATCGATGTCGATAAGGCCCGCATCGCATGTCGAATAGCAACCATCCTCGCTAATCCAGCCTGCCTTGTTGCGCACCAAGGCTTGGTCGTCCGCAATCCCATCACGGATAAATGAGCGCGATGTTGATGACAGCAGTTCAGATAACCACTGGGAGGCCTCACTGCCACAGCTCAAATACTCGCTCATCTCGCGCCACAACTTGGCCGAGGTACGCGCGCAGTAGGTTGGGAAATCGCTCATTGGATCGAGCGCGACCTCGTCTTCGACGCCGAGTGCGGCAATCCAATCCTCGTAATCGACACGGTCAAACGCCGCGCGTAACGCAATAAACGAATCGTTGTCCGAATTAACGACCGCGGCCTCGATTAGGTCGCGCACCGTCTGCCAGCCCATGTTATAGCCACCATAGGTGCCAAGGGAATCATCAAGTGAGACCTGGCCCGTCTCGACCAGAGATTCGCAGATGTACAACGCATAGAGCGCCTTGTAGCTACTCGCGCCGTAAACCTCGACATCGGCGTTATACGTCACGCCCTTGCCGCTCGACAAATCGTAAAACACCACGCCCACATCGCCCAATTCCTGGGCCTGATCAAGGGCATCTTGGAGTGCGGCGAGGCTCTCATCCTCCAGGGCGGGGATCTGGTCATCAACCAATGAGAAGGTCTGCACGGTATCGCCTGAGGGAATATCGTTAAAGTCCGCCTTCGAAAGCCTCGTCTTAAGGCTCGCTGTCGACAGGGTTTGACTTGCGGTGGCTTTAGATTCAGAGACCTTTTTGTTTTGCGTCTGTACCGTTGACGCATCTGAGTGTGCCATTCGCTCCGACGCGTAGGTTTTGGCGGTAATTCCGAGGATAATAACCGCCAACGTTAACATCCCAATGGCGGCAATCTTCGTCACGCGGATGCGAGCGTCGGCAAGGCCACGCGAAGACGTGCCCTTCGTCTCATATCTGCTGCTATGCTGCGGCGCATACTCGTCCCGCGATGCGTCGTTTCGCACGTGGTCTCCTGACTGCTACCGTTCATATACGAGCAGCATAATACCGAGCAGGCATTTCTTTCCAAAGATATTCAGCGGCGTTTAAGGTGTCTTTAAAGAAACCACAAGCGTATTTATCCATATGGCACGATTCTGTTGCGCATCTCCGCCCAAAACGCAGTTGCGGTGGAATAGTTCCTGTTTGGGCAGCATAAGCCGAAAAACAAGAACTATTCCACCGCAATTTGACGGGGCTCTTTGGCAATCAACTTGGTGCCCAGGGGCACTCATTTAAGTCTGTCCCCAATGAGTGCCCTTGGGGAGCAGAATGGCTCGCTAGCCGATAGCGTTTTTGAGTTCCGCGCGGCGCTTTTTCATGCCCGTCATGACGGCGTTGCGCAGCTCGGGCATGCGCGTGGTATCCATCTGTGGAACGCCCTCGAGCTTATAGGGAATGCCCAGTTGCTCGTACTTGACGACACCCATCGTGTGATACGGCAGCATTTCCAGGCCCACCACGTTATGCCATGGAGCGATGAGGCGACCGAGCTTCTCGCACTCCTCCACCGTGTCGGTAATGCCCGGCACCACCACGTGGCGGATAACGACCTTGATCTTGCGACGTGCAAGCTCATCGCCGAACGCCAAGATGCGTGCGGGATCGCAACCGGTCAGCTTTTTATGCTCGACTGGGTCGGCATGCTTAATATCGAGCAGTACCATGTCGGTCTCGTTGAGCACGGCATCGAACTTCTCGGGGTGGTTGGGGTCAAATGCATAGCCACAGCTATCTAGGCAGGTATGTACACGGCCATCGGGGTTGTTGTGCATTGCACGGAACAGGTCGGCCAAAAACTCGGGCTGCAGGAGCGGCTCGCCGCCCGAAACGGTAATGCCGCCGCTGCGGTAAAACTCATGGTTACTCTGGAACTCATCCATCAGGTGTTCGACGGTCACCATGGTGCCGCCGTTGACCGACCAGGTATCGGGATTGTGGCAATACGCGCAGCGCATGGGACAGCCCTGAACAAACACCACAAAGCGGATGCCGGGTCCGTCGACCGTACCCATCGTTTCAATCGAATGTACTCGGCCCAGGGCAAACGTGGAGTCCTCGGGACGAGCGTCCACACCCTCGAGCGTCATTTCTGCCATTCGCGCTACCTTGCCTCTCCTTGGATGCAACCAATTAAAATGCCAGAGCCATTCTAGCCCATGCGTTTGCGTTTAAACGTCTCGGACTAGAACGGCACGTTTTAATCTATCCCCCATCACCATGGCTGGGGGCTACGTCGAGATGTCAGGCTGAAGAACGCTCGCCTGCGGCCTTTACGCCTTAAGCGTGAGCACCGCACCGAAGGCGGTCGGGCCGCAATGGCTCGAGATGACGCCGCCGACCTGAGTCCAGGTAACGTCCTTAAAGCCCAGGTCATGCGCATAGACTTCCATGTCATCGCGCAGCTCCCGGGAAAGGCCCACCGAATACGCCAGGCCAATGTGCGAGTAGTCAATCTCGCCCTTCGCAACCATGTGGTCAATAAAGGCGCGGGCGCACTTGAGCATAGAGCCGCGGAACTTCTTGGTCGCCACGAACTTGCCGCCTGTCACCTCAATGCAGGGCTTAATCTTGAGCAGATGGGCGCCAAGGAATGCCACGTTGGACAGACGACCGCCTGCCTTAAGGAAGGCTAGGTCGGTAGGAACAAAGCCCAGCAGCACGCGGTCCATGACGGAGTTCGTGAAGGCGAAGATCTCGTCGACGGTGGCATCGGGGTGAGCCTCGATGTATTTGGCAGTCTCGACGACAACGAGCGACTGGCCAACCGAAACAAAACGCGTGTCCATGGAGAACACGTAGTCGCGCCCCTTGGCGGCGATCTTCGATGATTGATGCGAGCAGGTCGTGGCCTCGGAGTACGCAAGATGCAGAATGGTCGCATCGGGCTGCTCGGCATGGATACGGTCGTACACGTGAGCAAAATCCGCAGGCGCGCAGCCGCTGGTCTTGGGCATTACGCCAAACTCGTTGCAGCGCGAGTAAATCTCGAGCGAATCGATCGAACCGTCCTCGACGGTCTCGTCGCCAATCGTGACATGCATAGGCACGCGCACGATGCCGTAGCGCTCGCAGAGCTCCGGCGTCACATCCGACCCAGACTCGACCACGATTACGTACTTGCCCATTATTATCACGACCCATCTCGACATTGGCTTTTCAATACATGGCACGCGCCGCCGCACTGTTGCACAACGGCGTCCAAGCGCCAAAGAGACGCCGCCCCTTGCACACAACAAAGGACAGCGTCTCCTTGGAAAACTCCGTGCTTATCTAGGATTCCATACGGTTTATTAAGGAGGGTTACTTATTCCGCAAACGGTCGCTATATGCGGTAAGCGGTAGTTGGCCGCGACAACTGCGACACATTCCGTCCAGCAAATCCAATCGTGCTCCACGCACGGTTAATGCACGAGGCGGTAGAAATTCATCGATGCCGCACCCTCGGCATGCAGCTCCATCGCCGGAACCGCCGGCGAATAGGTACGGCTCGTAAGTGCCGCCTCGCCGCCGTTGGCAAAAATCTCGACCATCGTAGTGTCTGAAAGCACGCGCAGGTCGCGAAGCTCGCTGAGCTCGATCGACCTCCGGTCGCGTCCATAGCCTTCGTCGCCCATATCGAGGGTAAGCATCCCGTCCGTATAACGCACAAAGACACCCTTGCGGATCTCGAGCTCGACCATCTTGGCGCCCTCACAGGAAACCACAAGGTCAAACAGGCGGCCCGGCTCCTCAACGGTTTCACCGCCTGTCGCGCGAACGCAGTCGCCGCGCATCCTCTCAATCTCGTGCACCGGCTGCTGACAGAGCTTACCATCGCGCATGCTCAGCTCTCGCGGCACCGTCAACGCGCACTGCCACCCGCGTGCCACCGTCGGGCTTTCTGCCGTCGCATCGGGACAACCCGACCATCCGATCATCAAACGTCGACCCGCAGCATCCTCAAAGGACTGCGGGGCATAGAAATCAAAACCGGCATCAACCATCGGAGGCATGCCCTGGCCGACGATCTTAAAGCTCGGCGCCCCCCAATCGGCCTCGATGGAGAACCACACGCACTGATGCGGATTGCGGTAACGCCAGCCATCGGCGGGCACGCCCTGCGGACAGCAAACGAGAATAAGCTCGCCATCGAGCTCAAACAGATCAGGACACTCCCACATAAAGCCAAACTTCTCGCCCAGCTCAATGCGCGTCGCATAGCCCCAGTCCTCTAGATCACGCGAGGTATAGACAAGCACGCAGCCGCGGTCGTCTTTCGTACGAGCGCCGAGAACCATGTAGTAGATACTGTCGTGTTCAAGGATCTTGGGGTCGCGCACGTGCGTACCGATATCGTCGGGGTAATCGACCGGTCCAATAGCTATGCGCTTCTCGCCCAATTCGTCGGGATTCTCGGCAACCATATGAATCTGGTTTTGCTCACGGCCCGTCAACACGTAGTCGTAATCATCGCGGTCAAAATGCTTAACGTTGCCGGTATAGAAGTAGTGAATCTTGCCATCACGTACAAAGGCAGAACCAGAATACGCTCCACTCGAATCCAAATCGGAATCGGGGAACAACACGGGGCCGCAATTCTCGTACGTCACAAAATCCTTTGTCGTCAGATGGTTCCAAAGCACTGGACCGCCATGTGCAGCGTCGAACGGATCGTATTGATGATAGATGTGATATGTATCACCAATCTGCACCAAACCGTTGGGGTCGTTGAGCCAGCCAAGCTCAGGCTCCACATGGAACAAAAGCCTATCGGGGTCGGACGCGATGCGACCCGCCGTCTCATCCTGTCCGGCACGCCACTGCTCATAGTCCGCGCGTGTCACCTTGTTTTTTTGATTAAACATCGCCATGACCTTCTCGTCTATAGGAAAGGACGCTCGACTCACACGAGCCGAACGCCCTTCCTCAAATGGACTTATCCTCAGATTACGCTGAACGGCTCAACTAGAAGCTGACATCGAAGCCAGCGCCAGCGCCCTCTTCATCGGTGGTCGGAACGCCCTTTGCCTTGTTGTAGGCAAAGATCAAGACGATCGGCACGATAAAGGCGATGAGATTGCCAGCCACATACCACACGAGGGTCTCGGGCGTGACGATGAGCAGGCCAAGCACGCCGGTCAGACCCTGACCGATAGCGCGCACCTCAAAGAGCTTGACGAAGGCACCGCCGCAGCCTGCACCGATGCAAGCGCAGAGGAACGGAATGATCGAGTAGCGCATGTTTGCAGCAAAGATTGCGGGCTCGGAGATTCCGACCAGCGTCGGGATAAAGGACGACATGCAGATGTTGCGCTCTTTGGAATGCTTCTTATGAATAAGGTACATGCCGATGGCGCCGCCGCCCTGGGCGATGATGGAAACCGACCAGATGGCCTGGATGTAGTTGAAGCCAGTCGTGGCAACGAGGTTTGCCTCGATACCCTGGATGAACTGATGCGTACCGGTAACGACAAGCGGCTGCAGGAACGCGGCGAAGACAAAGGCACCAAAGACGCCCATCCTGTTGTACAGGATATCGATTACGCCGCCGAGGACGTCGCCGATCAGGTTGCCGAGCGGGCCGAACACGGTGAACAGGGCGACGTTAGCAAGAATCAGGGTAACGGTCGGGACGAAAACGAACGAGACGACCTCGGGGATGTACTTCTGGGCAATCTTCTCGACCTTGGCCATAAACCAGGCAGTCAGGATTGCGGGGAACACACCGCCCTGGAAAGCAACCATGGGAATGGAGAGCGGACCAAAGTTCCAGTACTCAGCACCCGTCGGATCCATAACGAACGTGTTACGGTTCATAAGGCTCGGGTGAACCATGACGATACCGACGAGGATACCCAGGATCGGGTTACCGCCAAAACGCTTGACCGCGCTGTACATAACCAGGACAGGCAGGTAGTCGAAAGTGGTGGCAATAATGGCAAAGAAGCTTGCGAGGTTCTTGAGGAACTCGCTGTGGTCGGCAAGGCTGCCCTCCATGCCGAAGAGTCCGTTGGCAACGATCAGCGACTTAAGGCCGATGATGATAGCAGCGCCGACAAAAGCGGGAATGATGGGGATAAAGATATCCGAGAATACCTTGAGGACCGAGAAGAACTTGCCCTTCTTGTCCGCCTCGGCGCCCTTGACCTCGGAAGCGCTGATCTCCTTAACGCCCGTCAGAGCCATAAACTCGTCGTAGACCTTGTTGACGGTACCGGTACCGAAGATGATCATGAGCTGGCCGCTGTTGTACAGCACGCCCTTGACGCCATCGATGTTCTCGAGCTCGGCCTTGTTGTACTTGCTCGTATCCTTGAGCACCAGACGCAGACGCGTAACGCAATGCGTGGCGCCCTCGATGTTCTCCAGACCGCCGACGTTATCGACGACTTGCTGAGACACTGCTTTGTAGTCCATGTTCCTCTCCATTCCTTTACGAAATCATAAGACGTTTTGATGCCATTACAGAGACGCGATCGTTGCATTTGCGCACTTGAGCGTACCGTCGGTGACCGTCAGTGCCACACCCTGGCCCTGCTTATTGCAGAAGCGCGCGTTAAGCGCAACATCATCGACAAAGATGGTCGCGATATCGTCGTCAACGACCAGGCGCACATGATGAGTGCCCTCGCCCTTAAAGAACAACGGACGCTCGAGGCCCATGTTGTTGACCTGGAACCACGGATACTGGGGGGCCGCCGTAAACTCGAGCTTGCCCTCACGCAGGTTGGCGCGGAACTCATAGGCAAGACCGGACTCGGCGTCCTCGGCAAGCTTCACCGAGAAGCCGGCAGCGTCACCGGCGAGCTCGATGTCGGCATCGAGCATATAGGTGGAACCGGCATCCGCGGCGAGCACCTGCTCGACCTTGCCCGACTCGCAGGAAAGCTCAAAGGCCTCGACTGCCTTAGCCTCGCCAAAGGCGCCAAGCATGCTGTCAGGGAGCTTGGTGCCGAGCGTTCCGTCGGCACGCTGAACGATCTCGAGAGGCATAAAGGTGCCACCCCACAGGTAAGAGCTGGGATCGCCACCCTCGTCACGCGTAGGAACCCAACCAAAGAGAACGCGGCGCTCGCCATCAAATGCGGTACGCGCGGCATAGTACGCGCGGCCATCGAATGAATCGTCAGCAGGAGTGATCCAAGGACCGTTGATGGAGCGAGACATGCGGTAACGGGTCTTGTTGCCATCACTGTACTCGGAGAACACCAGATACCACCAGTCGCCCATCTTAAAGAGATCAGGCATCTCGAACATGGTGTAAAGGCCCGGATTCCACCAGTCGCCCTGGAACTCCCAGGTATCCAGGTCCTTGGAGGTGAACTTGACCAGACGCCCGGTCATCAGACGCTTGTCCTCGCCCACGCGCGTGCCGAGGATGAGCATGTACTCTTCGTTCTCCTCATCCCAAAGCACAAAGGGATCGCGCCAGTTGCGGTCATCGTAACCTTCCTGGGGCGGAAGCAGCGTCTCGGCGATGTTCTTCTCCCACTTGACGGCGTCGTCACTCGTTGCGTGAAGAAGAACCTGCTTCATCAAGCGTGCGCGGACCTTATCGCGATTGCAACCAGTGTAGAGCGCATGGTACTTGTCGCCCACCTTAAACACCGTGCCGGCATAAACATACTGGTCGACTTCCTCGTCGCCGCCACGCTCAAGGCTCTCGCCAAAGTCCTTGTAGTTGACGAAATCCTTGGTCGTCGCGAGTGCCCAACCAAACGGCTCTCCGAAAGGACCGGGGTTTCGCGTGTCACGCTGGTGATAGAGATAGAACGTGCCGTCCTCGCCGTACGGCATGATGTCGCCTACCCAAATTCCCTCAGGCTGGTAATACACCTTGTGCATCCGAGACTTCCTTCCCACGTGATACTAACTCGGTACAACTGCAAGATATGTCAATCGTTTTCATATGTCAAACGTTTTCACACCAATACGTCTTTTCGCAGTTCCAGTCGTCGGCAAACGGTTGACATATGCCGGCAAACGGTCATCAGAAGCGTTCGGGGGATTCTTTTGGCTCGGATGAGCTACGCGGTTTTGCCCTCGATAAGTTCGACGGGGAGCTTGATATTCGATTCGGGCTTTTCACCGTTAACAAGAGCGATGATGGATTGCGCCGCGAGCTCTCCGATGCGATCGATATCTTGACGAACGGTTGTTAAGTCAGGCATAAACGTCATAGTGCGGCGGGCGCCATCCGCGCCCACGACCTTAATATCGTCCGGAGCGCTCAAGCCGCGCTGCTTCATCACGTTGAGGCAGATGGCCGCCATCGTGTCGTCTCCCGCAAAGATGCCGTCAATATCGGGGTTCTCATCGAGGATCTTCGCAACGACCGCACTCTTTTCGTCGTCGGACTTAACGAACTCGACCTCACGGACAAGCGCGGGCAAACCAGCCTGCTCCACAACATCGTGGTAGGCATCGGTACGCTTATTGGCAGGCATACGCATGCGGCTATTGTTGCGCAGGCACAAGATGCGCGAACACCCGTCATCGATCAGGCGACGCGTGGCAAGTTCGCCGATGCCATAGCTGTCGCTCGCAATCTGAACAGAGGTCTCGCCAAGGTCGCAGTCGATACCAACCAGACTCAAGCCCATCTCGGCATACGCCTCGGCACCGATATTAAGCGAGTTGACGATGACGCCATCAACCATATTGCGCCGAAGCATATCGATATAAGAACGCTCAAGATCAGGTCGATTGGCGCTATTGCACAGCAACATCTTAAAACCGTTTTCGGCCAGGGTACGCTCAACGGCTTGGACAGCTTGGGCATGAAACGGGCTGCTGACATAGGGGACGATCATACCTATTAGATTCAGGCGACCGTTGAGCATGGCACGAGCGATATCGTTGGGCGTATAGTTGATGCGCTTCATCGCGGCATGGACCTTATCGCGGGTCTCCTGGCTAATATAGCCACGATTATTAAGCACGCGAGATACCGTAGTAGGCGAAACCCCCGCCACCGCTGCAACTTCCTTGATGCCAGGCTTAGCAGAATCCTTAGAACGAGCGCCCTCGCGAGCCATAGCACCCTCCCCCATCAACATGTCATACGTTTACATACGAACAAAGCATACCCCAACAACAGCGGGAAGACGGTAACAGCACAAGTAAGTAAACGACTCATCCAAATAATTAGGAGAGTTCCGCCCAAAGGGTGACTACACAGGACCCCCGCCGGGCCGCTTTGGGTTACTTTCCAAAACATTCCGCAGGACGCAAAGGGCTCCGCCGCGCGAAGCGCGCAGCGGAGCCCTTTGCATGTCCGAGGACGTTTTGGAAAGTAACCCAAAGCGGCCCGGCAATCCTGCGGGAGTTAAACCCCTTTAGAACTTGTCGTGGAAAGTACGCGCAATGACCTCGTCCTGCTGCTCCTTGGTGAGCGTGTGGAAGTTCACGGCATAGCCGGAAACGCGGATGGTCAGCTGCGGGTACTTCTCGGGGTGAGCCTGAGCGTCGAGCAGCGTCTCACGGTTGAAGACGTTGACGTTCAGGTGGTGGCCACCCTTCTCGGCGTAAGCGTCGAGCATGTGGACCAGGTTATCGGCCTGGGTCTCGGAAACTTCAGAAACCTTCATAATGTGTCTCCTTCGATTGATAGGCGCCGGCCAAAACCGGCGCGCTAATCAGTAATCGTTATTGTTAGTATAGCACTAACAATAGTTACTCGCCCAGCTGATCAAGGTCGATATCGCCAAAGAACACCTGGTCCTCCTTGCCGAGCGCACTCGGGATGATGGAGAAGGTGTTAGAGATGCCGTCCTGAGCATCGCGGAACGGGAGCTTGGAAACCGAAGACAGCGAAGCGATGGCGCCGTGGCTATCGCGCTTGTGCATGGGGTTAGCACCCGGGGCGAACGGCTGGCCAGCTTTGCGGCCGTCGGGCGTGGAGCCGGTCTTCTTACCGTACACGACGTTGGAGGTAATGGTCAGAACCGAGGTCGTGGGCACGGAGTTGCGGTAGGTGTCGTTCATGCGGATGTACTCCATGAACTGGTGCACAACGTCGTGAGCAATCTGGTCGACGCGGTCGTCGTCGTTACCGTACTTGGGGAACTCGCCCTCGGTCTCGAAATCGACGATGATGCCGTTCTCATCACGGACGGGGTGGACCTTGGCGTACTTGATGGCGGACAGGGAGTCAGCCACGACGGAAAGGCCAGCGATGCCCGTAGCGAACCAGCGGTGCACGTGCTTGTCGTGCAGAGCCATCTGGATGCGCTCGTAGCAATACTTGTCGTGCATGTAGTGAATGATGTTCAGCGAGTTGACGTACACGCCAGCGAGCCACTTCATCATGTCGTTGTACTTGGCCACAACGTCGTCGTAATCGAGCGTATCGCCCTCGACGGCGCGATACTTGGGGCCGACCTGCTTCTTGGAGACCTCGTCAACACCACCGTTGAGCGCGTAGAGCAGGCACTTGGCCAGGTTGGCACGGGCGCCGAAGAACTGCATCTCCTTGCCAATGCGCATGGAGGACACACAGCAGGCGATGCCGTAGTCGTCGCCGTGGTAAACGCGCATGAGGTCGTCGTTCTCGTACTGGATCGAGGAGCTGGCGACAGAAGTCTTGGCACAGAACTTCTTGAAGTTCTCGGGCAGACGAGTCGACCACAGAATAGTCATGTTGGGCTCGGGGCTGGTGCCCATGTTCTCGAGCGTGTGCAGGTAACGGTAGCTCATCTTGGTAACGAGCGTACGGCCGTCAACACCCATGCCGCCGATGGACTCGGTGACCCACTGCGGGTCGCCGGTGAACAGCGCCTGGTACTCGGGGGTACGGGCAAACTTGACCATGCGGAGCTTCATGATGAAGTGATCCACGAACTCCTGGATCTGTTCCTCGGTGAAGGTGCCGTTGGCAAGGTCGCGCTCAGCGTAGATGTCGATGAACGTAGAGGTACGGCCGATGGACATAGCGGCGCCGTTCTGCTCCTTGACGGCAGCAAGGTAGGCGAAGTACATCCACTGGATGGCCTCCTGCGTGTTGGTAGCAGGGTTGGAAATATCGAAACCATAGGTCTCGGCCATCATCTTGAGCTCGCCGAGGGCGCGGATCTGCTCCTGCAGCTCCTCGCGATCGCGGATGTTGTCGGCGGTCATGACCGTCGGGGTGGAAGCCTTCTGGGCCTCCTTGTCCTTGATCAGGTAGTCGACGCCGTACAGGGCAACACGACGGTAGTCGCCGATGATGCGGCCGCGGCCATAGCCATCGGGCAGACCGGTGATGATGTGAGCCGAGCGGCAAGCACGCATCTCGGGGGTGTAAACATCGAAGACGCCAGCGTTGTGGGTCTTGCGCTCGAAGGTGTAGCGCTCGACAACGTTCTCGTCGACCTTGTAGCCGTGCTGGCTGGCAGCCTGGCAAGCGATGCGGATACCACCGTTGACGTGCAGCGCGCGCTTGAGCGGCTTGTCGGTCTGGAGGCCAACAATGGTCTCCTTGTCGCGATGGGCATTATCGATGTAGCCAGCGGGGTGGCTCACGATACCCGTGACGGTCTTGGTGTCCATATCGAGGACACCACCCTGCTCGCGCTCCTTAAGCAGCAGGTCGAGAACCTCGCCCCACAGCTCCTTGGTACGCTCGGTCGGACCTACGAGGAACGACTCATCGCCCTCGTAGGGGGTGTAGTTCTTCTGGATGAAGTCTCGGACGTCAACCTCTCCCGTCCAGATACCTTCCTTGAAGCCTTCCCATGCCTCCTGCATTGTGTAACCACGCTCCTAGTTACGTATAATGCGGCGCTCTCTCACACCGCTGCTTATTGAATTCTTGAATTTTCGGCTTGCACTACCGGCTTCTTCCGTTCTTCACCACACGCTGGTGCAGGAAAAACGTTTGTCCACCTTGGAACTACAACCCAAAACCCAAGATTTCACCCGTCTGAGAAGGATAACATAGCGACCCTCTCCATCTGGGCTGTTATATGTTTCTTTTTTTATATCATAAGGGCGTTTTTTACAAACCCGCAGGAAATGAGAGCGTGAACAACTACCGTTCACCGATTTGTTTGGTATTTTTGCTTGCCTTTGTACGACGTTCACTCTAGCTGTTATGCCAGCTTTAGCAGGGTAAAGTGCCTCAGAGACCCTACAGAAACTGCAGGGCGGCCACGGGATCCCCCGTGGCCGCCCTGTGGCGTAGCTAGTTTTTAGCTTTGATTGCCGCTTGGCATTAGGCGGCTGCGGCGGCCTTGTCGGTCGTTGCCTTGCTATTGCCGTTGCCCTGGCCCTCAAAATGCTTGTAGCACCAGCTGGTGACCAGCGGGGTCAAAATAGCCGTCACGATTGCGCAGGCTGCAACCTGTGCCGTAGCCGTCGCGAGCACGGCGCCGCCGTACATGGCCCCGTTGACGCTTGCCATGGCAGCAGGCGTGGCCACATTGGCTCCGGCGCAGCTCGAAATGGCCGCACCTGCGACACCCGTACCACCCGTGAGCTTATCGACCGCGATGACGGGAATTGCAAAGACCACCGAGCAGATCACGCCGAGCAGAATACCGGGGAGACCGCCATTAATGAGCTGGCCAAAGGTCATGGTCGAGCCCATGGCAAAGAAGACGAGCACGATGATGGCGGAAAGTGCCGGTGCCATCATCTTCTTAAAGCTGGGGAACAGGTTACCCAGAATAATGCCGATGACGATCGGCAGAATGGCACCCACGAGCGACCAGCCGATCGGAGCCTGACCGGCAGCGCCGAGCACGATCATCGTGACCGGAGGGCCGACAACGAGCGTGGTGATGGCGACGGCGCCACGCTCGGCCTCGTTGCCCATGGTGCCCATCAGACCAGCGTACATAGCGTTGTTGGCGCCGGTGCAAGCCGCCAGCATCACCATGGCAGAGATGCCAAACAGGTTGTCGTTGAACACATAAAGGATGAGCAGCGACACGGCAACGACCACGATCTGCTTGACAGCGATGATGATGGCGCCGCGTGCAGCGGCGGCGGGAGCACTCTTAAACGAAATCGTCGTACCGACGATGAGCAAAAAGGCGCCAACGAGCGGGCCTGCACCCTGCTGGGTCATGCCAAGCGTAAAGCTACCGAGCGTTTTAAACAGGTCGGGGAATAGCGTGTTGAGCAGGCAGCCCAACAGAAGCGGCACCAAGATATTGGCGCCCGGGATGGAGGACATCTTAAAGAACGGCTCCTTTGCCGCCGGCGCCTCCACCGCAGTCGATTCACTCATATATATCTCCTTTGGATGCATGCGAATCGTAGCCGCACGCGCCTATGTCAGAAAGAAGGCGACAACCCCGAGTCGCCAGGGTCGCCGCCAAACGATCACCGCGGGGTATTACCCGTCCAGGACGATGCCGCCGTCGCAGTCACCAATCTCGCCGTTCACGAAGCTGGCGAGGTCGGAAGCGAAGAACAGCACCATCTGCGCAGGCTCGCTGGCCTGGGCGGCGCGGCCCAGAGGAATACCGTTGATGATGCGCTGAGAGTTCTCGTCAGAGAGAATCGAGGTCATATCGGTCAACGTGAGCGACGGGCACACGGCGTTGCAGCGAACGCCAAACTTGCCGCCCTCCTTGGCGACCGCCTTGGTAAGGCCGTTGACACCGGCCTTGGAGCTCGCGTAGGCAGCGGTGCCAAGCAGGCCGCCGCCGATCTTGCCAGCAACGGAGCTCACGTTGACGATAGTGCCGGCATGCGCCGCCTTAAAGTGCGGGTACACGGCGTTCATCATAGTGAAGGTACCGTTGAGGTTGATATCGATAGTGCGGCGCCACTCGGTGTCATCGATCTCGTCGAACTTCTTGGTGCTGATGACGCCAGCGCAGTTAATCAAGATGTTGGTTTGCGGCAGGTCCGTAAAAATCTGCTCGACGGTCTCGCGCGCCTTGGGCGCATCGGCGACATCGAGCTGATAGAACTTGTTGCCCTCGCCAAGCTCGGCCACTGCGGCCTCGCCCTTAGCAGCGTTCCTTGCGATGAGCGCGACATGTCCGCCGCCCGCGACGATGCCCTTGGCGATCTCGAGGCCAATGCCCTGAGTGCCGCCCGTGACAATCGCGGTCTTGCCCGTGAAGTCAAATGCCATGACTCCATCCCCCTTTATGTAAGGTGTCTCCTTGCGGGAAGTTGGAGCATCGCACGTGGCGATTATATGAGTCCCAGTCGTCATGGTGGTGACAACCCCTCGCCTAACCGCGTGCATAATAGTTCTTTGAAACGCTTCAGCAATTGAATGATTTTAAGTCTTAATGCACTCTTAATATTGCCTACTGTATGAGGCCCGCGTATGGGGGTATCATCTTCCACCGAAAATAGTTTCTAGTGTTAGGGGTTTTCGGTGGAAGATACCGATTTCCATGAGCTTGGGCGTCAGCTCTTTACCGAGTTTGGCAGCATGCACCAGCGCGTTTCGCGCTTTGCCGACCAGGCTCTGGGTGGCGAGATGGCCGTCATGCGCGCCCTCATGCGCGCCGGCGGCTCGCTCACGCCGAGCGAACTCGCTGATCGCGCCTGGGTCTCGAGCGCCCGCATCGCCAATATCCTGCGCGCCCTCGAGGCCAAGGGCTGGGTCGAGCGCGAGCACTCAAAGACCGACCGTCGTCGCGTACACGTCACGGTGACCGACAAAGGATTCCAGGTTATCGAAATCAAACGTCGGGAATTCGAGGACCGCACCGCGGCCTTCCTCGAGCAGCTTGGCGAAACAGATACCCAAGAGATGGTGCGCCTTCTTAGACGTGCCAACGAAATTATCGACCGCAATCAAGAAAGGAGAGATGCCGAGTGAGGATTCTCAAGCTCTTTAAAAAACATATCCTGGCACTGTTCGCAGCTATCGTACTTATCGTAATCAGCTGCAACGCCGATCTGGCGCTGCCTACCTATATGAGCGACATCGTCGACGTGGGTGTGCAGCAAGGCGGCATCGCGTCGCCCGTACCCGACACCATCCGCGCCGAATCGCTCGACGACCTCGAACTCTTTATGAGCGCCAAGGACGCCAAGGCTGTGGAGGCCGTGTTTAGCAAGGCTGACAAAAACGACATTCGAACGTACGAGGGCACCGAGGAAGAGCGTGCCGATGGGGGCAAGATTGCCGACATTATGAGCCTGCCCGAGACTGTTGTCCTTTCGCTCAACCAGGGCATCGACGCCAACTCCATGGGCGACATGATGGGCTCGTCCAGCGAGAAAGACGACAACGCTGCCCAGGCCATGCCCACCCCCGAGCAAATGGCAGCGATGACGCCCGAGCAGCTCGCCGAGATGCAGCAGAAGGCCGCAGCGGCGCAGAACATGCAAAAGCAGATTGATGCCGACGGCGGCAAGATCACCATGAAGAGCCTGCGTCTGGGCGTTGAAGGCGGCCTAATCGACCAGGACAAGCTCGTCGAGGGCGCCAACCAAATGGCGGACAAAATGGGCTCCATGTCGGGCTCCATCGTCACCCAGCGCGCCGTGAGCTATGTACAGGACGAGTACAAGGCACAGGGCATCGACCCCGCCGACGTGCAGAACGCCTACCTGAGCCGCATGGCGACCACGATGTTCGGCCTGTGTCTGGTGTCGCTCGTCGCCACCATCCTGACCGGTGCCGTGGCGTCGCGCACCGCCTGCTCCATCGCCCGCGACCTGCGCCGCGAGACCTTCAACAAGGTTATGCACTTCTCGCCGGCCGAGGTGGGCAAGTTTAGCCAGGCCTCGCTCATCACCCGCTGCACCAACGACATTCAGCAGATCCAGATGGCCGCAACCCTGTTTATCCGCATGTGCCTGATGGCCCCCGTCATGGGCATCGTCGCTGTCATGCGTGTCCTGGCCAACCACACCGGCCTGGAGTGGACCATCGCCGTGGCCATCATCGCGGTCTCGGCCGTTGTCGGCGTGCTCATGGGCCTCACCATGCCCAAGTTCAAAAAGATGCAGAGCTTTGTGGACCGCGTGAACCTTACCGCCCGCGAGCTGCTCGACGGCCTTATGCCCATCCGCTCGTTCAACCGCGAGGAACATGAGCTCGAGCGCTTTGACAAGGCTTCGCTCGACCTAATGACCACGCAGCTCTACACCAACCGCGCCATGAGCTTTATGATGCCGCTCATGATGCTCGTCATGAACTGCATCACCGTGCTTATCGTCTGGTTTGGCGCGCAGGGCGTGTCCGACGGCGTGATGCAGGTCGGCAACATGATGGCGTTTATCTCCTACACCATGCAGATCGTCATGGCGTTTATGATCCTCACCATGGTTTCGGTTATCCTGCCCCGCGCCGAGGTCGCAGCCGAGCGCGTGGAAGAGGTCATCACCTGCCCCACGAGCATCAACGACCCCGCCTCGCCCAAGCTGCCCGCTGCCAGCGCGCCGCGCGGCGAGCTCACCTTCCGTGACGTGAGCTTCCAGTATCCCGATGCCCGCGCCGACGTCATTAGCGGCGTAAACTTCACCACGCACGCCGGCCAGATGCTCGGCATCATTGGCTCCACGGGCTCGGGCAAGTCCACGCTTGTGCAGCTCATCCCGCGCCTGTACGACGTCACGGGCGGCAGCATTTCGCTCGACGGCATCGACGTGCGCGATATGACCCTTTCCGAGCTGCGCCGCCGCATTGGTTACATCCCGCAGCAGGGACGCCTGTTCTCGGGCACCGTCGAGAGCAACCTCAAGTTTGCCGGCGACATGGTAAGCGATGATGACATGCACCAGGCAGCGCGCATCGCACAGGCCGAGGACTTTATCGCCGAGCGTGAGGGCGGTTACGACTCCCCCATCAGCCAGGGCGGCTCCAATGTCTCGGGCGGCCAGCGTCAGCGCCTGGCCATCGCCCGCGCCTTGGCCAAGAAGCCCGAGGTCGTAGTTTTCGATGACTCGTTTAGCGCCCTCGACTACAAGACCGACGCGCGTCTGCGTGAAGAGCTGGCTAAAAACGTTACCGACGCCGCGCTCGTGGTCGTGGCCCAGCGCATCGCGACCATCATGCACGCCGACCAGATCATCGTGCTCGACGACGGTCACGTGGTGGGCACCGGCACGCACGAGGCGCTGCTGCACAACTGCCCGGCGTACCTGGAGATTGCACAGTCGCAGCTTTCCGCCGAGGAGCTGGGACTTACCCAAGAAGAGATTGCAGCCGTTATGGAAGGAGGCGAGCGTTAATGGCAGACGAGACCAAGACTCAAATTCCCAAGCCCACTCGTCAGCGTGGTCCCATGGGCCGCATGGGTGGCATGCGTCGCGGCGAAAAGGCCAAGGACTTTAAGGGCACCATGAGGCAGCTGCTCGGCTATATCGGCCAGCACAAGATTGCCGTGTTTGCCGCCGTCGCCTTTGCCGTGTGCTCGGTCATCTTTAACATTGTGGGGCCCAAGGTGCTCGGCCAGGTTACGACCAAGCTGTTTGAGGGCCTGGTTGCCAAGGTCAACGGTACCGGCGATGTCGACTTTAACTGGATCGCCAAGACGCTCGGCTTTTTGCTCTGCCTGTATCTGGCGAGCTCTGCCTGCAGCCTGATCCAGGGCTGGCTCATGACCGGTGTCACGCAAAAGATCTGCTACCGCATGCGCAAGGAGATCGCCGCCAAGATCGCCGTCGTGCCGATGAGCTACTTTAACGGACACAGCAAGGGCGACGTGCTCAGCCGCATCACCAACGACGTCGATACGCTCGGCCAGTCGCTCAACCAGAGCGTGACACAGCTTATTACGTCCGTCACGCAGATTATCGGCGTGCTCGTCATGATGCTGTCGATCAGCCTGCCGCTCACCGGCGTCACCGTGCTCACGCTGCCGGCCGCCGCGATTATCTTAATGGTGATGATTCACTTCTCGCAGCCGTACTTCCGCGAGCAGCAGCAGGTCCTAGGCACCGTCAACGGCATTATCGAGGAGGATTTTGCCGGCCAGAACGTCATTCAGGTGTTCGACCGCGCCGAGGCTTCGATCGAGGAGTTCGACCGTCAAAACGACCGCCTCTTTATTAGTGGCTGGCGCTCGCAGTTCCTGTCGGGCCTGATGATGCCGCTTATGAGCTTGGTGGGCAACATGGGCTACGTGGGCGTCGTCGTGGTGGGTGCGCAGCTCGCGCTGACCGGCAATGCCACGCCCGGCGACATCCAGAGCTTTATCCAGTACGTTCGCAACTTTACGCAGCCCGTGCAGCAGCTGGGCAACGTGAGCAACACGATGCAGTCGATGGCCGCCGCCACCGAGCGCGTGTTTGAGTTCCTGGCCGCGCCCGAAGAGGAGCAGAAGGCCGACGCGCAGATTCCCGAAAAGCGCCCCGGCCACGTGGAGTTTGACCATGTCAAGTTTGGCTACACGCCCGACAAGACCATCATCCACGACTTTAGCTGCGAGGCGCAGCCCGGCCAGACCATCGCCATCGTCGGTCCCACCGGCGCTGGCAAGACCACGCTCATCAAGCTGCTGCAGCGCTTCTACGATGTGGACGGCGGTTCGCTGCGCGTCGAGGGCATCGACGTGCGCGACTGGGACCGCGCGGCACTTCGCGGCGAGTTTGCCATGGTGCTGCAGGATACCTGGCTGTTTAACGGCACGATCCGCGAGAACATCCGCTACGGACGCCCCGATGCAAGCGATGCCGAGGTCGAAGCCGCTGCACGTGCCGCACGCTGCGACCACTTTATCCATACGCTCGCCGGCGGTTACGACTTTATGATCAACGAGGAGGGCACTAACCTGTCGCAGGGTCAGCGCCAGCTCGTGACCATCGCCCGCGCCATTTTGGCCGACCGCCCGGCGCTGATTCTGGACGAGGCAACCTCCAACGTTGACACTCGTACCGAGGAGCTTATTCAGCGTGCCATGGATGCGCTGATGCAGGGCCGTACCAGCTTTGTCATCGCGCACCGCCTGTCCACGATCCGCAACGCCGACGTGATCTTGGTAATTCGCGACGGCGATATCGTCGAGAAGGGCACGCACGACGAGTTGCTCGCCCAGGGCGGCTTCTACGCCGATCTGTACAACTCGCAGTTCGACGAGGCGGCGTAAATTCTGCCGCAGGGAACGAATAACGCCCGAGAACGGGGGCGCAGGACAACCTGCGCCCCCGTTTTTGTTCTACGGCCCTTGAGCCGCCTCCCCTGGGACCTGATTGACAGCCCCTTCGAAGCCCTGTGGGCAAAAAATGGCAAATATGAGTACTGTTACCTTTTTGGTAACAGCCAAAACCGCCTCAAACGACCTCCTTGCGGCCTCTATACGCCTTCAAATTAATCAAAACGCCCGTTAGCGGGCTTCTGTGTGCCAACGTTAATGAACATATTTTTCACTTTGTCTATTATCTTGCTAGACTGATATGTTACTAGGTTAGCAACCGTACTCATATTTGGCATTTTTTGCCCACAGGGTGTTTCCTGGGGAACCGACAACAGCCTTAGGGTCGCCCGCGGTGCCACTCCCTCCCGACATCCGCCGACGTTTACCCAGATAAAACCTGCCAAAATAAACCTGTCCCTTTTGGCAGGTTTCGGGGTGGCAAGGGCTTGCACTTTAGCGTGCGACAGCGGATAATGCCGAACACTCGACAATACGTTTATTGCTCTTTCTATAGATTGAGGAGGCCCCTATGGCCATGGAATTCAAACGCAGGCTGCCGATCCCCATGGAGATCCGCGAGGAAATGCCGCTTTCTGCCGAGCTTACCGCCAAAAAGCAGGCATTTGACGCCGAGGTCGCCAAGGTCTTTACCGGCGAGGACGCACGCAAGGTGCTCATCATCGGCCCGTGCTCTGCCGACCGCGAGGATTCGGTGCTTGAGTACATGAACCGACTGGCCAAGACCGCCGAAGAGGTCAAGGACAAGCTCATCATCATTCCGCGCGTCTACACCAACAAGCCGCGCACCAAGGGCACCGGCTACAAGGGCCTGCTGCACAACCCCAACCCCGAGGCTCCCGACGACCTGCTCGAGGGCGTCAAGGCCATCCGCCATATGCACCTGCGCGTTATTAAGGAAACGGGCTTCTTCACCGCCGACGAGATGCTCTATCCGTCCAACTACCAGTACCTCGTTGACCTGCTGAGCTATGTTGCCGTGGGTGCGCGTTCGGTCGAAAACCAGGAGCATCGCCTGGTGTCGAGCGGTATTTCGGTGCCTGTGGGCATGAAGAACCCCACCGCCGGTTCCACCACCGTCATGCTCAACTCTATTTACGCTGCCCAGGCCCACCAGAGCTTTATCTTCCGTAACTGGGAAGTCGAGTGCGATGGTAACCCGCTTGCGCACGCTGTCATGCGCGGCTACATCGGCCTCGATGGCCGCACCTACCCCAACTACCACTACGAGCACCTGGAGCGCCTGGCCGAGCGCTATACCGAGCACGCCGGCTACGCCAACCCGGCGGCGGTCATCGACTGCAACCACGACAACTCGGGTAAGCGTCCGCTGGAGCAGTATCGCATTTGCAAGGAAGTGCTCGACAGCTGCCGCCGCAACGAGTCCATCTCCAAGCTGGTCAAGGGCTTTATGATCGAGTCTTACCTGGAGGACGGCAACCAGCCGGTCGACGGCGGCGTCTTTGGTAAATCGATCACCGACCCGTGCCTGGGCTGGGAAAAGACCGACTACCTCATCCACGAGATCGCGGAGCGGGTGTAGGTTACGGCGTTTTACCAAACGCCGTAACCGGCCGACGCTGCGCTGGTCGCATTTGGACAATCTGACGTTCAACTTCAAGGGCGCGACCAGGAGGTCAGCGCCCTTTCGTTTGATGTGGCAGTTAGGGACGCTCCTTTTCTGCCGGCAGTTTGGGACACTCCTTGGGTAGTCATTGGGGACGTTCTTGCTTGACTAGTCAAACAAGAACGTCCCCAACGGCTAGTCGTTTAAGAACGTCCCCAACGACTACCCGGGGGAGTTGCCTTCCCTCGTGGCGGTCTTCTAGCAGAAAAACCAAGTGAGTAGGCTTTTTGCAGGAGGCCAAGCACGCCCCAAAACGCCACAGTTCTGACCTGCGGTTTTATTGAGCATTTGTCACGATGTGCTCGGCAGGTTCAAAAAAGTCTACTCACTTGTATCTGAGACGCACCAGGTTGGCAAAAACCGCCGCGAAAGGGCCCCTGGTCCCTTCGCGGCGGTCATACGCCTCTGATTTTGCGACGATTTTGCCCGCTTGTTACTCGCTGTAGCGGGTGGCTATGGCGGCTCGCACCATGCCGGTGCTCATGAGGTAGGTCACCAGGAAGTAGCCACCGTATGCTGCCAGGAAGATTGCACAGGTGAGACCCACGGTGCCGCCGATGCTCATGTTGCCGAACGTGCTCACCAGCTCGATGATCACCTTAAGTGCTACAAAGGAGTGCGCCAGGCCCACTGCCAGCGGGAACAGGAAGAATACCGCTTGCTGCGCCATCACCGAATGGCGAATCTGGCGGTCGTCGCAGCCGATCTGTGCCAGCACACGATAGCTGCGGCTGCCGTCGGCCACGTTGGAGAGTTGCTGGATCGACAGAATCGCCGCGCATGCAACGACCAATACAAAGCCGATGTAGATGGCTAGGTAGCTAATAAGACCGTTCATTTGCGCTGCTTGCGTGTACATCTCGGAGCGTGTGATGAAGGTTCCCCACGACCCCGGCTCCTTGCCGTCAACGAGCAGATTGTCGAGCACAGTGTATTTAATACTCTCGTCTGCCTCGGTCGTATCCATCCCCTGTTTGTAGTTAACGAGCAGACTACTGGAATACGGCTGCAGATTAAGTTGGGACAACAGCTCGTCGGCAACGACGACGGTACCCCCATTACTGCCCATCGCCGAGTTGGCGATGGCCGCCGTATCTTCGTCCGACTTATCGGTTGCGGGCTTGAGCGTATGCCCGCCCAAGGTAAGGGTATGGCCGCCAGCCATATACTTGGTGTACAGGTCGACCAGCTCGCCGCCCATATCACACGTGAGCAGATACTGGTCGTGACCGATGTGCACCGGCTCCTTGCCCATCATCTGGCGCAGTTTGTTGTACTGACTTGCCGGCGTCACAGACAGGCCCGTCATGTCGGCATTGCTACCCCCGAACGCCTTGGGAAGCTTTTCGCCCATGGTCTTGCACATCTCACTTGGGGTCACCGAAGGATCCGAGCCGCCAAGCGGGTAACTCAGATACGAATCGATCTGCACATGCTCACCGGCAACATCGGCGATATTGACCTTCTTGCCGGTCTCGTCGTTGTTGTCCGCCGACTTGCCTTTAATACCGTCTGCAACGTTATCGGGGTCGACACGATCGCCGTGCCACGCGGGGTACAAATCGACCGTTGTATCGGCCAGCACCATACGATCGGCTTCATCAGACGGATTGACGTACTCTTTGTAGTAGTCGAACGTATCGGGCGTGTAATAGACATACGTCTGAGACACGTCTACAGGGTTATAGCGCTCCAGGTTTTCGTTCATCACGTTGGCAATCGACATACCGCACGTCACCGAGGTGATGGCCAAAAACAGGAGCATCGCGATGACGCCCATCGAAAAGCACACCGTGTTGACCTTGGCCGCAAGCTGGCGCACGGTAAACATATTGAGGCCGCGCCAATACACGCCGCGCAGGCTCTGCAGCAGCTTGATGAGCATGCCCGAGAGTCCCCAGAACAGGGCAAAGGTGCCCACGGTAACCATAGCGGTCGTAATACCAAACTGGTTCATGGCCTCTTGCAGCTTGCTGTCCGTCGCGGTTAGCGGGAACCCATCACGTAGCAGACGGTAATAGGCCACGCCCACAAGCACCACGCCCACGGCAAAGATGGCAATCGCAATCCAGGGGTTGCGTGTCTTGATGCTCTCGTTGCGACGCTCGGCACCCATAAGCTCGATGAGTTTGGTACGACGCACGGCGCGAAGGTTCAGCAGTAGCGTGAGCACAAACATTACGAGCATGCAGGCAAGGGTCAGGTTGAACGCATGCACCGAGAAAAAGAAGTGGAAATTGGCGATCTGTGTCTTAAAGAGCGAGGCCGTAAAGAACGTCATGAGCTGGGAGAGTCCCACACCAAGCACAATGCCGGCGACAAAGGCCACGACCGAAACGATCACCGTCTCGAGCGCCATAATCGTGGCGACGCGCCCGCGCCCCATGCCGAGCACCTGGTACAGGCCAAACTCCTTCTTGCGGCGTTTCATGATGAAGTTATTGGCATACACCATCAAAAAGGCCATGACACCGGCCAAAAAGTACGTCAGGTTGCCGAGCATGCTGCCCATAACCTGCGCCAAGCCCTTTTCATCGATGCCGGCGATGTCGACCTGCATCGAGATGGTGTTAATGGCATAGAAGACCGTGACGCCCAGGGTGAGCGTCAAAAGGTAGACGAGGTAGTCGCGGCCGGCGCGGCGGACGTTACCCCAAGCGAGTTTACAGAGCATCGGAGCCCTCACCGCCCATCATGGCAACGACCTCCATAATGCGGTCGAAGAACTCTCGGCGGTCGGTGTCGCCGCGGCGCAGCTCGGTGAAAATCTTGCCGTCGCGAATAAACAGCACACGGCTCGTGTAGCTGGCGGCAAAGCTGTCGTGCGTGACCATGAGCACGGTGGCGCGCAGACGGCGGTTAAGGGCCTCCAGGCTCTCGAGCAGCAGGCGAGCGCTCTTGGAATCGAGGGCGCCGGTGGGCTCGTCGGCCATGATCATGGTGGGGTCGGTGACGAGCGCGCGAGCCGCGGCGACGCGCTGCTGCTGGCCGCCGGACATTTGGTAGGGATACTTGTCGAGCACCTGACTGATGGAAAGGCGCGCTGCCACATCCTGCACGCGGGTCGAGATCTCTGCCGAGTTTGTGCGGGCGATGGTGAGCGGCAGGGCGATGTTCTCGCGTGCCGTGAGCGTATCGAGCAGGTTGGAGTCCTGGAAGATAAAGCCGAGCTCCTCGCGGCGGAACTGCGAAAGCTTAGCCTGCTTCATGCGTGTTACGTCCTGCCCGTTGATGCGGATCGTGCCGCTCGTGGCGCTATCGATGGTCGACACGCAGTTGAGCAACGTCGACTTGCCCGAGCCCGAAGCGCCCATGATGCCGACGAATTCGCCGCGGTTGACGGTAAAGCTGACGTCGTTGAGCGCGCGGGTCACGTTGCCCAGCGCTCCGTATACCTTTTCGAGATGAGCGACCTCCAGTACCGGGGTCGCCATGTGCGTGGTTTGCATACCGAGTCCTTTCTTGCAATTAGTCTACGGCATCTATAGTCGCAAGAAGACGAGTCGGCTACCATCGGTATGGCTTACGCTTGCCTTACCGTTGTGTAAGGTACGGGTAGCTACCCTGTCACGTGTTGATGTTGAGAGAGGACTCCTGTTGAAGACTGTTCATGTTGCCGCTGGGATCATTCGCAAGGATGGATCTGACGAGCTGCTTGCCGTGCAGCGCGGCTATGGCGACATGCAGGGACTTTGGGAGTTCCCCGGTGGCAAGCTCATGCGCGGCGAGACGCCCGAGGACGCTGTACGCCGCGAGCTCATGGAAGAGCTGCGGGTCAAAGTCACCAACCTGCGCGATTTTTACACCGTTGAGTACGACTACCCCGATTTCCATCTCTCGATGGAGTGCTACTACTGCTCGCTCGCCGATGAATCCGATGAACCCCAGAAGCACGACCGCCAGCTCGATATCCGTTGGATTCCGCGTACCTCGCTTGCCACCGTTGAGTGGATGCCCGCCGACAAGGGGCTTATTGATGCCCTGATTGAGCTGAAGGAAGACCGGCTCGAGGCAAGCTCCGCCGATGACGCCGCACCCAACACAGCCGACAAACCCGCCACCAAATCCAAGCGCGCACCTAAGCGCCGCAGCAAAAAGCGTCCCAAGCCCGGTCTGCTCGACGGCATCGATACCTCGGACCTTTCCGCCGATGAGCGTGAACTGGTGCGCCGTCGCGCCGCCATCAAAAAGTCCATGAAGGGCAACAAGCGCGCCAACACCAAGCCCGAGCTGCTCGTACGACAACGCCTGCGCGCAGCGGGCCTTACGGGTTATCGCTTGGAATGGAAGGTGCCCGGAAAACCCGACATCGCCTTTCCCGGCCGCAAGATCGCCATCTTCGTCAACGGCTGCTTTTGGCACCGCTGCCCCAAGTGCAACCCCAGCCAGCCCAAGCGCAACGTTGAGTTTTGGGAGGCAAAGTTCCGTCGCAACGTCGAGCGCGACCGAGCAGCCATCAACGCACTTACCCAAATGGGCTGGACGCCCATCACCGTCTGGGAATGTGAGCTCAAGAAAGACCGCATCGATGCCACCATGGAAAAGGTCATCGAGCGGGTGCGGGCCGCAGAGCCGCAGCGCTAAGAACGAGCCGTCCACACGCCCCACACAGGCGAGCCACATCCGCGCCACAAACCTTAGAAAGCCCTTAAGCTCAAAACCTTTCAAGAGTGTTACTCGATAGCTTTGACCTGCGGTTTCATAGCAACGTCAAACCTCATTAAGCCTTTCTTTAGCGCTTCTTTGCAACAGCCGCGGCATAATACTGCCAACGCACGGGACCTAGCAGCACACCCCGTGCGCAACCTTTTGGTGGACATCGAGGAGGCCGCATAAGCATGCATTCTTCCAATGACGCAGCACAGCAGCCATCCCTAAAACATGCAGACCTTTTCTCCTTCCCCCCGACACAGAGAAACGGCCTCCTCGACTCCCCCACCACAAAAGCCAAACGCTCAACCAACCAGAGCCACAACTTGCGAGCATCGTTCGAAAAGCTCCAAGCATCCCTAGACAAAACCTTCCCCAACCAAGCCCGGGCATACTAACCCCTCATCAACAAAGAAGCCCTGACGCCCCACCCATTTCCGCCCCAACGCCACAAGGGCGACGACCTCGAGTAGGTCAACCTGGGAGGGACGAGGGCTTAGTTCCCCAATCTTTCCGCAGGGGGCAAAAAGCCTCGCCGCACGAAGTGCGCAGCAAGGCTTTTTGCATGCCCGAGGACGATTGGGGAACTAAGCCCTCGTCCCTCCCCGGGATATGTAGCGAGTCGGAGTACCCTTGCTGTTACTCTGCTTTGCCCACAGAGTTGAGGTTGGTCATGCGGATCTTAACCAGCTCGGTAATCTCACGCATGCCCTCCTTGGCCGGCTTCTTGGGGTCGAAGCAGGCGGGGTTCTCGGCCATGTAGGCCATGAAGCCCTTGGTGTAGGCCTGACGCAGCTCGGTGGCGTAGTTAACCTTGCAGATACCGTTCTTCACAGCCTCGGCAACCTGCTCATCGGGCACACCGGAGGTGCCGTGCAGAACCAGCGGCACGTCGACGGCGTCGCGGATGGCCTTGACCACGGACTGCTCGATGTGCGGATCGCTCGTGTACACACCGTGGCTGGTGCCAACGCCAATTGCGAGGGAGGTGCAGCCGGTACGCTCGACGAACTCCTTGGCCTCAGCCGGATCGGTGTAGGGGCTCTCGCCCTCAACCGCGGGACCGTCGTCCTCCTTGCCGCCAACCTTACCGAGCTCGGCCTCGACGGGCACGCCCATGGCGCGGCCAGCGTCGGCGACGGACTTGGTCAGGGCGATGTTGTCCTCGAAGGACTCGTGCGAACCGTCGATCATGACAGAGGTATAGCCGGTGCGGAAAGCCTGCATGCAGCGGTCATAGCCATCGCCGTGATCGAGGTGTAGGGCGACGGGCACGGAAGCGCGCTCGGCAGCGGCCTTGACCATGCCGTAGAAGTAGTCCAGACCAGCGGTCTTGATGGTGCCCGGGGTGGTCTGCATGATGACGGGGGACTTGGTCTCCTCGGCAGCGGCCAGAACGGCCATAACAAACTCGAGGTTCTCGACGTTGAACGCGCCGACGGCGTAGTGGCCGGCCTGAGCGTCCTTGAGCATCTTTTCGGTGGTAACAAGTGCCATGAGCGTTTGCTCCTCTCCCTCGCCCGCATCTGGACATCGGGCGTAGTTGTTCACAAGGCGTTTTACCTTGCGTTTTACTGCGCTCATTGTATGAAATTCAGCGGCTTTGCACGTGCGAGATATTGAGCCCATGCAGGTCAATACAGCCGTTTTTGAAAAGTAAACGGAAGGAATTGAAGCCGAGTGGGCGTGTTCGATATTGAATTTTGGGCGTTCAGCGTCTTTCTTTTATAGAAAAGATAAGTAATCGAAAGGTGTTTTCTTACTCAAAAAGAAAATGAACGAAAATAGAGTCAACACAATTCCTGCAAATTTAGCCGAGAATGGAGCAAGCATGGCCCAAGCCACCAACCGTGCTTTTGCCGACGAACGCCGTACCGCCATTATGGAAATGCTCGATCATAATGCCTCGGTGCAGGTAGCAGAAATCGCCCAGACCTTTGGCGTGTCCTCCGTCACCGCCCGCGCCGACCTGGACGCGCTCGCCGAAGCAGGCAAGCTGCGCCGCACACATGGTGGTGCCGTATCGCTCCACAAACGCCTGACCGTCTCCACGCAGGATCGCCGCATCAATGTCAACGTCGCTGCCAAGCAGGCCATCGCGCAAAGCGCCATCGAGCTCGTCAATGACGGCGACACGCTGCTCGTCGACTCGGGCACCACGGCGCTCGAGTTCGTCCGGCTCCTCGACCAGCGCGACGGCATCACCGTCATCACGGCAGACATTACCATTGCCGATTACATCGACGAGAGCATGCCCTCGGTCGATGTCGTCATGCTGGGCGGGGCGCTGCGCAAAGGCCATCGTTATTTGTACGGACCGCTCACCATGCAGGCGCTCCAAATGGTCCATGCCGATCTGGCCGTCATGTGCCCCGGCGCCTTTGTCTCCAGCTGCGGCTTTACGACCGACTTTCCCCAGATGGCCGAGACCAAAACGGCTATGATCGCCGCGGCCCATCAAAGCGTCGCCCTCATGGACGCTAGCAAGGTTAACGGACGCGGCATGTACCGCTTTGCCGAACTGACTGATGTCGACACCATCGTGATGGACCGTGACCCCGATCATGCCGTCGCCACCTCAATCGCCGAGGCCACCGACAGCGCACGTCCAGCCCTCATCATCGCCGGCGCTTAAACAAAAACCACCACAAAGGTGCCTGTCCCCTTTGTGGTGGTTGTGATGGCTGAGCGTCAAAAGTGAGCGTGTCGCTACTTGGACAGCTCGTCGGCGAGGGCCTCGATCTGGGCGCGCGAGGCTTCGTTGAGCGAGCCCAGCACAGTCACCTTGTTCTGCGTCAGGGTGATGTCCTTCATGCCCTCGAGCTCCTTGGTCATAACCTTGGCAGCCGCGGGTGCCCAAGAGCCGGCCTCGACGAGCGCCACCGTACGGTTCTGGTAGGCGTGCTCGGCGAGCGTATGGATGAAGGTGCTCATGCACGGGAAGATCTCGCCCTGATAGGTGATGGAGGCGAGCACCAGACGGTCGTAGCGGAACGCATCCTCAACGGCCTCGGCCATGTCGTCGCGAGCCAGGTCAAAGACGGAGACCTTCTGGCCGCGAGCCTCGAGCGCAGATGCGAGCTCCTCGACGGCAGCCTTCAGATGGCCATACACGCTCGCATAGGCGATCGTGATGCCCTCGTCCTCGGGCTGATAGCTCGACCAGGTGTTATAGGTGTCGAGGTAGTAGCCCAGGTTCTCGGTCAGCACGGGGCCGTGGAGCGGGCAGATGATCTGAATGTCCAGGTCGGCGGCCTTCTTGAGAACGGCCTGCACGAACTTGCCGAACTTACCGACGATGCCAAAGTAGTAGCGGCGAGCCTCGCAAGCCCAGCCCTCGGGATCCTCGATGTCGTTGGCGCCAAACTTGCCAAAGCCGTCGGCACTAAAGAGCACCTTGTCGGTGGACTCGTAGGAGAAGATCACCTCGGGCCAGTGAACGTTGGGGGCGCCGATAAACGTTAGGCTGTGACCGCCCAGATCGAGCACGTCGCCCTCTTTGACGACCATCTTGCGCTCGGGGTAGTCGGTGCCAAAGTAGTTGACCATCATGCGGAAGGCGCCCATGCTGGCCACAATCTGTGCCTGGGGATAGCGCTTCATAAAGGCGGCGATGCCGGCGGAGTGATCGGGCTCCATGTGATGGACGATCAGGTAGTCGGGCGTACGGCCATCGAGCACGGCCTCGAGGTTGCCGAGCCACTCGTCAACAAAACCGCCGTCGACCGAATCGGCGACAGCGATTTTATCGCCCAAGATAACATAACTGTTGTATGCCATGCCGTTCTCGGACACGTCGTACTGGCCCTCGAACAGGTCAATGTCGTGATCGTCGACACCGATGTAGCGGATATCCTTGGTGATCTCCATCAGGCAAAGCCTCCTAGATAGACAAAAGAACCCGTCTATCATAACACTCGGCAGTATCCCAACTGTTATCTGCCAGCATCCATACCGATTGTTATTGAAATACGATAAATCGCCGTTTACCTGCGCAAACTATGAGTGTGGTATCGCCGTGCTATGCCGAATAATGAGCTGGCCGGGAATACGGATGGCAACGGTTTTGCCCGCCGTACCCGCCTCGGGAACCGCATGCTCGAATACCTCGCGTCCGCGCTGATGTAGATCGAATCGCACGGTCGTGAGCTCGTTGTGTGCCACAAAATCATCGAGCGAATCATCGACGCCCACCACGCTCACGTCCTCGGGCACGCGCAGGCCGCTATCACGCAGTGCGGCAATCGCGCCATTTGCCATCTGGTCGTTTGCCGCATAAATCGCCGTCATGGTGCGATCGTGCTCGGCCAGGTACCTGCCAGCCTCGTAACCGCTGTTGGCAGACCAGTCGCCCTCGAGCGGCTCTGCCGGCTCGATGTGTTTACGCTCGAGCGCATCCTGCCAACCGGCACGACGAAATTGCTCGTCGACCGAGAACGACGGGCCGCCAATATAGCGAATCTGCTCGTGCCCCAGCTCAAACAGGTGATCCATAAGCAATAGCGAGCAGCCGTAATGGTCGGAATCGACCGTGGTCACCCGCGGGTGCGCATACATGGTAACGATGACCGTGCCAATGCCCGGCAGTGGATCAAACGTCTCAAAATCGGGCGCCATGCGGCTCATGCCGATGATGATGCCGTCCACCGGCAATGCGGCCATACGACGCGTGGCCTCGGCAAGCGAGAATTCCTCGGTCTTGGACATCTCGACCAGCGTGATGGCGCAATTATGCTCGCGAGCAG
>CAJKQY010000013.1:0-33210 GCA_905202145.1 uncultured Collinsella sp. | reverse complement strand
CCGCCGAGGCGCTCGTTGCCGAACGACAGCGCGAGGCGCACCTATCGCTCTACGGTCACCCTCTGCTGCGCTTTACCATGAACGAGGTCCGCTCGGCAGGAATGCTCACCAAAAAGCTTCAGACGGCAGGCATCCGGCAGACCGCGCTGCCGACGTGGCTCAACGAAGTGGAGCTGTAGGAGCTGCTAGGCCGCGCATCGCCGGATCGCATCCCCCCTATCTGGGCCGCGTTTTCCCAACGGCCACGCCAACGGAAAGCGCGTCCCATTCTGAGGCATGATTCCGGGACACAGCTTCCGGTTGAGGGGCGATCCGGAAAGCACGACCCGTTCCGAGACCGAATTCCGGGACGCAGTTTCCGCTTGAGGCTTCAACCGGAAAATGCATCCCAGGCTGGAGCCATATTCCGGGACACACTTTCCATTTGAGGCCTCTACCGGAAAACGAATCCCATTCTGAGCGTCGAATCCGGGATGCAGTTTCCGTTTGAAGCCCGTCCGGAAAGTACGCCCCATTCTGGAGCCGAAATCTGGGACGAATCTTCCGCATGCGGAGGCGCTCCAAACAAAAGGCCCCGGCTCGCGATGGAGCTGGGGCCAAAGGCGCAGCGTATGTAGTTGATGCTGAGCGCGAACGGCCCGTTAGCAATGGCCGTACGCGCTCTACCCTAGCCGCGGTGACGGGCGCGGCTGTACGGCGTATCCACCATGGGCAGATCCGGACGCAGCTTGCCGTCAAACGCGCGATAGGCGTTCTGTACGGCGGGCGCCGTGGGAATCGTTGCGATCTCACCGATGCCCTTGCCGCCGTATGCCACGGGCAACAGCTCGTCCTTCTCCACGTAGATGGCGTGGATATTCGGAATCTCGGGCGCACGGAACAGCCCGAGCGTACCGTACCTTGCCTGGGGTACGCAGTCCTTGAGCGGCCAATCCTCGGTAAGCGCATAGCCCATACCCATGAGCACGCCGCCTTCGATCTGACCCTGGATGGAGATGGGGTTGACTACCTTGCCGGAATCGTGCGCGGCATAGACCTCGCTCACGCGGCCGTCATCATCCAAAATGACCACATGCGTGGCAAAGCCGTAGCAGATGTGGCTCTTGGGGTTGGGAACGTCGGCGCCCAGCTTGTCGGTCGGCTCCAGATACACGTAGCCAAACTCGCATCCCTCGAGCGCCTTGATGGCGGTCGCGGGATCCTGGGGATGCATGCCCTGGCCGGCGACGAGTTCCTGTGCGCGCAGCTGATAGGCGCGACCGTCGTCGTACTCGATCTTGACACCGTCGCCATGCGCGCTCACGGGAGCATCGGGTGCGGGCTTGCCGGCCTCGATGCCAACCATGGCATCACGCAGCAGGAAGGCGGCACCGCGCACGGCCTCGCCGGTCACGACCGTCTGACGCGAGCCAGACGTGGTGCCGGAGTCGGGAGCGTTTTCGGTGGAGCACTCGCCGTTGGCGATGCAGCGAAGCGGCAGGCCGCATGCCTCGGCAACGTCTTGCAAAAAGACGGTGTTGCAGCCCTGGCCGATGTCGGACGTGGCGGCATAGACCACGGCCACGCCGTTCTCGATGCGGATCTTGCAGCGGCCGGCATCGGGCAGGCCCACGCCCACGCCGGCGTTCTTCATGGCGCAGGCGATACCGGCGTGTCCGGGATGCGCGTAGTAGGCATCCTTGACTTCGAGCAGCGTCTCTTTAAGCGCCGTGGAGCAATCGGCAATCTGGCCGTTGGGCAGAACCTCGCCCGGCTCGATGGCGTTGCGGTAGCGAATCTCCCACGGATCCAGGCCGACCTTCTCTGCCAGCAGGTCGATCAGGCTCTCGAGCGCAAACTCGGACTGGCAAACGCCAAAGCCGCGGTACGCACCGGCGGGCGGGTTGTTGGTGTAGTAGCCAAAGCCGCGAATGTCGGTATTCTGGTACTTGTAGGGGCCGACGGCATGCGTGCAGGCGCGCTCGAGCACCGGGCCGCACAGCGACGCATAGGCGCCGGTGTCAAAATTGATCTCGCAATCCAGGCCGGTAAAGTTGCCCTCGGCGTCGCAGCCCAGCGTAAAGGTGCCGTCCATGGCATGGCGCTTGGGATGGAACGCGAGCGACTCGGCACGTGTGAGCTTGCACTTCACAGGACGCTGGAACTTGTATGCGGCGAGCGCGGCCAGGTGCTGGATGGACACGTCCTCCTTGCCGCCAAAGCCGCCACCCACGAGCATGGTCTCGACGACCACACGCTCGGGTTCGTTGTCCCAGCCAAACATGTGGGCGCACTCTTTGCGCGTGTCGTAGGCACCCTGGTCGGTCGACTGCACCTTGACGCCGTTCTTGTACGGGAAGGCGACGGCGCACTCGGGCTCCAAGAAGGCATGCTCGGTAAAGGGCGTGGTAAAGCGCTGCGTCACGGTAAATGCGCTCTCTGCCAGCGCCTTGGCGGCGTCGCCGCGCGTCACGTGACGGCTCTGGCACACGTTGTCCTTGAGCTCCACCGTGTTGCCAAAGGCAAAGAAGCTGTCGTGCAGGCGCGGGGCGTCGGCAGCCCTGGCCTCGACAATGTTACGCACGGGCTCCAGCGGCTCGTAATCGATCTTTACGAGCTTCTTGGCCTTCTCGAGCGTCGCCTCGTCCTCGGCAACCACCAGCACGATGGCATCACCCACGCAACGGGTGATATCGCCCTGAGCGATCATGACGTCCCAGTCCTGGATAAGGTGGCCGACCTGGTTGACCGGTACGTCCTCGGCGCGCAGGATGCCCACCACACCGGGCAGGGCCTCGGCCTTGGAGGTATCGATGGAGAGCACGCGGGCGCGCGGATACTTGGAGCGCACGGCACTGGCATAGGTCAGGCCCGGCTGATCGAGCTCGTCGATGTCGTCGGGATACTTGCCCTCGCCGAGCACCTTCTTGCGCACGTCGATACGGAAGGCGCGCTTGCCCACGCCGTAGTCGTCGCCGCGCTCCAAGTCCTCGTCGATCTGCTTTTCGCCGCGGAGCACCGCGGCTGCCAGCGAAATGCCCTCGATAATCTTCTTGTAGCCGGTGCAGCGGCAGACGTTGCCGCGGATGGCGTACTTGATCTGCTCCTCGGTGGGCTCGGGGTCCTCGGCGATGAGCGCCGCACCCGCCATGACCATACCGGGGATGCAAAAGCCGCACTGTACGGCGCCCACTGCGCCGAAGGCGTACACAAAGGCCTCGCGCACGTCCTCGGGCAGGCCCTCGACGGTCACGATGTTACGGCCGGCGGCAAGGGCGGTGGTCAGCACGCACGCCTTGACGGCCGCACCGTCCACATGGATGGTGCAGGTGCCGCAGGCGCCCTCGGAGCAGCCGTCCTTGGCGGAGTGAATGTGCAGGTCGTCGCGCAGATAGCGCAGCAGCGGTTTGTTTTGGGTCGTCGTGTGCTCGACGCCGTTAACGGTAAAAGTGAATTCCTGTGCCATGGTGATTCCCTTCTACACGCCGGCGGCGATACCGGTGCGGTCGTGGATGGCGCCATGCGGGCAGACGACGGCGCACATGCCGCACGACAGGCAGTCCGTGCCGTCGATATGGGCGCAGTTGTCCTCGATGCGGATAGCGCCGGCAGGGCACTTTTTGGCGCACATGCCGCAACCGATGCAGCTGGTGTCGCAGATCTTGCGCGCAATGGCGCCCTTATCGGTGTTGTTGCAGCGCACCAGGATGTTCTGGTAGCCGGGAACGAAGGCAATCACGCGCTGCGGGCACGCCATGCCGCACAGGCCACAGCCCGTGCACTTGGAGCGGTCCACGCGGGCGACGCCGTCGACCAGCGCGATGGCACCGTGGGGGCAGGCCGTAACGCAGGCGCCACAGCCAATGCAGCCTTCGCTGCAGCGGGCGTCGCCGCCTGCGGAAGCACAGCCGCTTCCGCAGGCAACGTAGGCCACGTGATGTTGAATGGATTTGGCCATAAGAGACTCGCCTATTTCTTAAGAAGGTACGAATAGTTGTCGCGCACGGCCCTGATGGTCAGGCGGACGGCCTCGGGCAGACCGGTGTTGACGGCATCGACCGAGACGGTGCGGACCGTGCCGGCGACGCGGACCTTAAAGTGGTCCTCGTCCACGGCCAGGAAGCCCTCGTTCTCGGAGTTCTCCATGTCCTCCTCGCTCCAGAACAGGGTGAGCTTGTCCTTGTAGGGACGGCCCTCCTGGTAGGGGCAGAACACGGCGCAGTTGCCGCACTCGTTGCACATACCGTCGACGTGGACGACCTGATGCTTGGCAAGGCCCGGCACCTTAATGGCCACGTTGGCGCGGTTGGGGCACACGTCGCAGCAGACCTCGCACACCGAGCCGCAGCCCAGGCAGCGAGTCTTGGTGCAGTTGCGCTTGTCGCGGCACAGCGACCCCTTGCGCTCGTAGCAGGTGTCCTCGCGGCCGGCCTGCTCGTTGCAGTCGGCGTACTTGTTAAAGTCCACGCCAGCAATGGCACGGGCGACCTCGGCGGCGTCGGCAATAGCCTCAACCACGGTGGCAGGACCGCGACGGCAGTCGCCCGCAGCCCAGACGCCCTCGACGCCGGTGGAGGTGGCGGCAAGACGGCCGCGACGGTCGTGCTCGACGCCCGCGGCGTCGTACAGGCTGGCATCGATGCCCTCGCCCACGGCGCAGATCACCGTGGTGGCGGGAAGCTCGACGGTCTCGCCCGTGGCGACGGGGCTGCGACGGCCGCTTGCATCCGGCTCGCCAAGCTCCATAACGTCGCAGGTCAGCACGGCGCCATTGAGCGCCTTGGGCGCCAGCAGCTCGCAGAACTCAACGCCGTCCGCAAGAGCAAGATCGAGCTCTTCCTCGTCGGCGGGCATCTGCTTCTTGGTGCGGCGATACACCAGGCGCACGTTCTTCACACCAGCCAGGCGCTTGGCCACGCGGGCAGCATCCATGGCGGTGTTGCCGGCGCCAATGACCACGACGTCCTCGCCCAGCTCGAGCTTCTCGCCCTTCTTAGCGGCCTCGAGGAACTCCAGCACGTCGAGCTCGGCACCCTCGCCCAAACCTGCAGAGCCGGGCATCCAGGCACCGGTGGCCACGACTACGTCGGTAAAGCCCTGGGCCTTGAGCTCTTCGATGGACTCCACGCGAGCATTGAGCTGCACCTTGGCGCCAAAGGCCAGGCAGAGCTCAGCATCGTGGGAGATATCGTCGCTGGCGATACGGAACTCGGGGATGACGTGACGGACCACGCCGCCGAGCGAATCGCGGGCCTCGAAGATGGTGACGGGCACGCCGGCACGCGTCAGGAAGAACGCCGTCGCCAGACCGGCCGGACCGCCGCCGATAACGGCAACGTTGCGCTCGCCGTCGTTGGCGATGGCCTGAGCGCGCAGCTTGGGCAGCACGGCGGTCATGGCCTCGCGGGCGGCCTTGAGCTTGCTGGCGCGGATCTGGGCGCCCTCGGGCTCGTAGAACGCACGCTCGCAGGCACGGCCGCAGGGATGCGGGCAGATGGTGCCGGTAATGAACGGCAGGGCGTTGCGCTCGATGATGATGTTGAGTGCGTCCTCGTAGCGGCCCTCGTCAACAGCCGCCAGGTAGGCGGGAATGTCCTGCTGGATGGGGCAGCTCGTGCGGCACGGCGTGGTAAAGCAGTCGGAAAGCGGGCTCTTGCCGGCGACCTTGCGGTCGGGCAGCGGACGCAGCGGCTTCTTGTAGAGCGGGTTGGTGAGCGAGTCGGTCTGGATTGCGGTCACGGCGTCGAGCGAGACGCCCGCGAACGGCTTGCCATCCAGGTCGGTAAACTCGCCGGCCATCTGGCTAAAGCGCTCGTAGCCACCGGGTTTGAGCACGTCGGTCGCCAGAGTGACGGGCCAAATGCCAGCATCGTACAGGGCGCGGATGTTGTAGACCGTGGCACCACCGGAGTAGCTGATGCGCAGCTTGCCATCGAACTGCTCGGTAATGCGGCGGGCAGCCTCGATGGTCAGCGAGAACAGCGAACGGCCAGACATGTACATCTCGGTGGAAGGCAGCTCGTTTCTCGTCACGTCGACGGGGAAGGTGTTGGTGAGCTTGACGCCAAACTCCAGACCGCGCTCGGCGCACAGGGCAATCAGGCGCTCGAACATGGGCACGGCGTCGGCCCACTGCAGGTCCTCGCGGAAGTGTGTGTCATCGAAGACGATGTAGTCAAAGCCCAGCTCGTTGAGGCGCTGGCGGGCAAACTCATAGCCCAGCAGCGTGGGGTTGCACTTGATGTAGGTGTTGAGGCCCTTCTCGGTGATCAGATAGGTCGCGATGCGCTCGATCTCGACGGGCGGGCAGCCATGCAGCGTGGACTCGGTGATGGAGTTGGAGACGCGCGCCGGGATGGACTCGACAAACGCGGCATCGACATGCTCAAACTTGTCCAGGTTGGCAAGCGCCCATGTGCGGCACTCGTTCCAAACGTCGGAGCCGCTGGCGTCCTTCATGCCCTCGATGTAGGCGTCGACCTTGGGGCTCTTGATGCCCTCCAGGTCATAGCCCACGGACATGTTAAAGACAAAGCCGTCCGGGCTACCCAGACCGTACTCGCGAGCGATCAGGTGGCAGGCAAACCATGCCTTCACGTACTCGGCAAAAGCCTGCGGAACCTCGAGCTCAGTCGACCACTCGCAGTTGTAGCACTCGTCCTGCGCCACGATGCAGGGCTTGTTCACACACTTGGAGAGCTCCTCGCCGTCCATAACCTGAACGGTCTTGAGCTCAAAGAAGCGGGAACCGGCCACGTAGGATGCCACGATGTTCTGGGCAAGCTGCGTGTTGGGGCCGGCGGCCGGGCCAAACGGAGTCTCGATGCGCTCGTCAAAAATGGGAAGCGCGCCCTCCTGGTTGGTCGTGACCATCTTGCGCACGCCAAAGACGGCGCCCTGAGTCTTGTGCTCCTCGATGATCCAGTTCATCAGCTGCGAAAACGGGATCGGCCTCATGATGTCGCTCATAATGAGCTCCTCTCTGTAACGCCCGGCGAGACCGCGCGGCGGGCGCAAATACGGTGTAGCGCTAGCACAGCGCCGGCGACCCCGCGGAGGTCGCCTATACGCGCGTCGGATGCGGCGAAACATCCGACGCGCGCGAATCTACTTGTGAATTAGTAGGCGCGATCGTTGAGCGTGCTCCAGAGCTTCTTGGACTCAGCCATGGTCCACGCGTTGATCTTGTCCTCATCGATACCGACAAACTCACGATCCTTGTACAGGACGCGGCCGTTGATGATGGTGGTGCGGCAGTTTTTGCCCATCATGCCAAAGAGCATGTGGCCGTCGATGTTCTCCTCGCTCAGCGGCGTAAAGGGCTTGTAGTCCATTACGATGACGTCGGCGGCAGCGCCGGGCTCAAGCACACCGAGCTTGCGATCGAAGTACTTGCTCGCCATCTTGGCGTTGTTCTCGAACAGCATCGTCATGGCCTCGCACCAGCCCACGTTGGGCATAGCGGCGTTGTGGCGCTGAATGATCAGGAAAACCTTGAGGCTCTCGAGCATATCGTGGGTGTAGGCGTCGGTGCCCATGCACACGGGGATGCCGCGGCGGAAGAACTCGAGCACGGGGGCGCAGCCCACGGCGTTTCCCATATTGGATTCGGGGTTGTTGACCAGCCAGGTGCCGGACTCCTTGACGATATCCATCTCGGCGGGCGTCACATGGATGCAGTGGCCGAGCATGGTGTCGGGACCGAGCAGGTTGTGCTGCAGCAGGCGCTCGACGGGGCTGATGCCGCCGCGGTTGAGGCGGGAGTCCCACACATCGTTCATGCCCTCGCACACGTGGATGTGGAAGCCGGTCAGGCCGTTGTTGGCCTCGGCCATCTTGTCCATGGTCTCGTCCGACAGCGTAAAGGTGGCATGTCCGCCAAACATGGCGGCGATCATGTGGTTATCGTTATCGCGACGCTCCTTGGCGGCCCACTGGGCAAACTCGGCGTTCTCGGCAATAGCCTGGTCGCACTTTTCCTGACCACGGCGGTCGGAAACCTCGTAGCACAGGCACGAACGCATGCCCAGCTCCTGAGCGGCGTCCTTAATGGTAAAGAGGCTGCCCGGAATCTCGCAGAAGCTCGCATGGTGATCGAAGATCGTGGTGACGCCGTCGCGGATGGAATCCAGAATCGTGGCATAGGCGCTGGCCTTGGTGCCGTCGAGCGTCAGGTTGTCGTCGATCTTCCACCACTGCTGCTCAAGATTCTCCAGGAAGTTGGTGGGGTTGCAGCCCTTAATGGCAAGGCCGCGGGCCAGACCCGAGTAGATGTGGGTGTGGCAGTTGATAAGTCCGGGCATGATGAGGTTGCCCTGGGCGTCGACGTACTCGGCATCCGGGTACTTGGCCTTGAGCTCGCGCTCGGGGCCCACTTCGACGATCGTATCTCCGTCAATGGCGACCGCACCGTTGGGAATGAACGGAGTCTGAGCGTTGCGGGTAAAGACGGAACCGTTAGCGACCAGAAGCATAAATGCTCCCTTCAACATCAGAGGCGGGGTTTGACACCTCTGACATGGCGGAAGTGCGAAGCGCCGGCCTACACCGGAAACGGGCCCTCTCCCGTCAACGCTTCACCAAAGGGACAAGCCCTTTGAAGTGCGGCCTATCGCCGCATGACGTCGGCGGACGAGGCGATACGTCCGCCGACGAATAGCACCGAATTGGTTACTTCTTGCTCTCAGGCAAGACCAGATCCACGGCAGCGTCCTTGGCGGCATCGATGTGCTGAGCCACGACCGGCGTCTGCGGAAGGATCAGGTTGAGCACGATCGCCATGATGGCGGTAGGGGTCACGGCGTTGGAGCCGATGACGGTGGACACCCAGGTGGGCATGCCCTCGCCGGCAAGGCAACCGCTGGCCATCCAGATGCCCAGGCCAAAGACGACAGAGGTGCCGACGATGGTGGTGGTGCGCTGCGTGAGACCCTCGCGGGTGAACATGCGCACACCGTTCATGGTGATGGTGCCAAAGACGCCGACGGTCGCGCCGCCGATGACAGGCTGCGGGATGGCGGAGAGCACGGCAGAGAGCTGCGGGAACAGACCGGCGATGGCAAAGACGGCCGCGATGATCACAAAGACCCACTTGTTGACGACCTTGTTGGAGCAGATGATGCCCACGTTCTGGCCAAGGGCGCTGGTGGGAAGACCTCCCAGCAGGCCGCCGACCATAGAGGTGAGGCCCTGGGACACGATGGCACCGGAGAGCTCGCGCTCGGTGGGCATACGGTCGATGGAGCCCAGGCAGGCAGCGGAGACGTCGCCGATAACCTGGATGGCGACCATGGGGAACACGACGGCGAGGGTAATGCAGACCTCGGGATCAAACTCGAGCGCGTAGGGCATGAGCTTGGGAAGGGCGAAGACCTGGGCGGTGGCGACACTTGAGAAGTCGATCATGCCAAAGGGAATCGAAACGATCATGCCGACGATCATGCCAAAGAATACGGAGCCCAGCTTGAGCGTGCCCTTGCCAAAGTTGGCGAGCGCAAAGACCACGGCGAAGGTGATAAGAGCAACGCACCAGGCCTGCGGGGTACCCCACAGCGGCGTGCCCATGCCGCCGGCCATGTACTTGACGGCCGTGGGATAGAGAGAGACGCCAATGGAGAAGATGACCGTACCGGTCACGACGGGCGGGAACAGCCACTTGATCTTGCTGTAGGCCAGACCAAAGAGGACCGCGACGGCACCGCCGACAATCTCGCCGCCCAGCAGCGCGCCAAAACTAAAGCCCGAGGCGCCCATGGCCTGCAGGGCCGGCAGGAACGCGAACGAAACGCCCATGACGATGGGCAGGCCGCCGCCGATACGACGGAAGGGAGCGAAGGCCTGAAGGGCCGTGTCGATTGCCGAAAGAATGAGCGCAACCTGAATGATGTCGGTGCTCTGCTGGCTATTAAAGCCGTAGACGCCGGCCATGATGACCGCCGGGGTAATGATGCCGGCAAACGATGCCAGTACGTGCTGAAGGGCACACGGGATCATTTCCTTAACGGGAGGCATGCCTTCGCGAGTGAACAGGGCTTCAGTGCCGTTCGTAACCGTCTCCTGGGTCATTTGACCACCAATCCTCGAAATAGTTGTTTTCGCATCTAACGCTCTATTGTGACGCAGTGCGGGGTTGAGGTTGTGCCTTCGTTGCATATCGTATTAAAGATGATTCTCATTCTCAATAATAATTTTTTGTTATCAGACTATTCTTCAGCTGAGATAACGCATTTCCGCAGGTCAGGAAAGTGTCTGGTCAAAATAACATCTAACTTTTCTTTTGGTCAACCGTTTACCGCCAAATTCCTACCGTTCGTCTGTATTACGCAATGTACCTGCTGATATACGAGATGATGAGCAGCGTGTTACCATGATAAAAAATTGTTATGAACACTTCGATAGAACCAAAAGGAGTTGCCCGTGAACGAGACCGTACGTCGCTTTTTGCCGATGGTCGATTTCCTGGAGCAGATACTCGGCAAAAACAGCGAAATCGTGCTGCACGATTTCTCGGATCCCGACCACGCCATCGTCGATATTCGCAACGGCATCGTGAGCGGCCGCAAGGTCGGCGGTCCCGCCACCGACCTGGCACTCAAGATCATGCACGACGCCAAGTATCGCGACCTGCCGTTTATTACGGGCTACGAGGGGCGCGGCGCCGGTGGCAAGACGTTGGAGTCGGCGACGTACTTTATCCGCGAGAATGACGAGATTGTCGGTATGCTCTGCGTCAACACCGACCTCTCGACCGTGCGCTCCATCAACGCCATGGCGCAGCAGCTCATGGCCTGCTTCGACGCGGCGCCTAGACAGGCGGAGCCCGCGTCTATCGAGGTCGAAAGCCTTTCGGAGTCTACGCAGGAGCTCATCGACCGCAGTATTTCCGAGTTGCTGAGCGCGCGCGGGCTGGATGTAGCGTCGCTTGGTCAGAGCGACCGCGTGGACGTCATTCGCCACCTCAACGGCAACGGGGTGTTCATGCTCAAGGGCGCCGTGGCCTGCGCCGCCACCGCGCTGGGCATCTCGGAGCCCAGCGTCTACCGCTACCTGCAAAAAGTCCGCAAGGAAGGCTAAACGTTAACCCTTGGGGACGGAGGGAAACGGATCATTTTTGTCGCATCGCTTGACAAAAGACCCTGCAGTTCACACGCACTGCAGGGTCTTTTTGCATGTCATGTTTTGTTTTCGCCAACGTCTTAGAGAGCGGCGACGACCTCGATCTCGACCAGACCGCCGGCCGGAAGAGCGGCAACCTGGAAAGCGCTGCGCGCGGGGAACGGAGCCTCGAACTTGGAAGCGTAGATCTCGTTCACGGCAGCGAAGTCGGCGATGTCGGCCAGGTAGACCGTGGTCTTGACGACATCGGCAAAGGTGGCGCCGGCAGCGGTCAGCAGGGCCTCGACGTTAGCAAGGGACTGCTTAGCCTGGGCCTCTACGCCCTCGGGCATCTTGCCGGTTGCGGGGTCGATGCCCAGCTGGCCGGACAGGAACACCATGTTGCCGGTCTGGATGCCGGGGGAATACGGGCCGATGGCTGCAGGTGCGTTATCGGAAGACACAACGGTCTTGCTCATGTTTATCTCCTTACGATCAATTGAGAGAGCGTGAGCGCGGTGTTCACACCGGGAGGCACAATTCGGTCTGAACACAGCGCTTGATTTGGGATAGTACTCAAGGTTTCCACGCGATGCAAGATTATTATCACGTTGCGAGAATATTTTATCGCCCAACGGCGCCTGTCAGCCGCTGAACGGCACGACCGGGCGGTGAAGCTCAAAATGATCCGTTTCCCTCCGTCCCCATCGGATCAGGCGATCCATAGGGGACAGAGGGAAACGGATCATTTTTGCTGCAAGGGCTGCTGAAGACTTTATCCTGCTTGGGCCACAGGGCTCGTCTGCCGCAACAGCACCACTATACTTTTGAATATCTGAGCATTTTGAAAGGCAGGATATGACCGCAACCGCCAGTCGAACCACCAACCGCAGACCCGAGCTCTTGGCCCCCGCCGGAGGCCCGGAGCCCTTTGCCGCCGCACTCGCTGCCGGGGCAGACGCCATCTACTGCGGCATGGGAAGCTTCAACGCCCGCCGCAAGGCCACCAACTTTACAGACGAGGCCTTTGAGCAGGCCTGCCGTGCTGCACACCTGGCCGGGTCGCGCGTCTACGTCACGGTCAACATCGTCATCAAGCAGTCCGAGATGGGCGATGCGCTGCAACTCATCCATCGCTGCTCCACACTGGGCGCCGACGCCTTCATCATCCAGGACTGGGGTCTGTTCTTTGAGGTCAAGCGCACCATGCCCGGCATCGAGACGCATATCTCAACCCAAGCAAACATCCACGACGACCGCGGAACCCTTTGGTGCCGCGAGCAGGGCGCCGACCGCGTGACCCTCTCGCGCGAGCTTTCCATCGACGAGATTGCCGCCATTCACGATGCCGCGCCCGATGTGGACCTGGAGGTCTTTAGCCACGGCGCCATCTGCTTTTGCTACTCGGGCCTGTGCCTGCTTTCGAGCTTTGCCATGGCGGGCCGCTCGGCCAACCGCGGCATGTGCGCTCAGCCCTGTCGCCTGCCTTACGAGCTGATCGACGAGAACGGCCGCACGCTCTCCCCTGCCGGTCGCGAGCGCGCGCTATGCCCGCGCGACACCAACACTTCGCAGCTTGTTCGCCGTCTGTATGATGCCGGCGCCGCATCGCTCAAGCTCGAGGGCCGTATGAAGGCGCCCGATTACGTGTACTCCATCGTTGATGTGTATCGTCACGAAATTGACGACATGCTATCCGGAGCCACCGTTGCCAAGGACGAGGAAGCCGCCCGCCAGCGTCAGCTCAAGCGCTGCTTCAACCGCGACTTTACGCACGCTTATCAGGACGGCACCTCGGGCGACGAGATGATGAGCTATGAGCGTTCCAACAACCGCGGCCAGATCGTGGGCACGGTGCTGGGCAGCCGCCCGGCCAACCGCGATGTGCGCGGCCTCAAGCCCGACGACCGCCGTCGCCGCGCCGCCATCGCCCGCATTGAGCTGTTTGAGCCCGTTGGCAAGGGCGACTTGTTGGAACTTCGCCACGATAACGAGTTTGACCAGTTCCTGACCACCATTGCCGCAGATGATGCCGCCGCGGGCGACATCATCGAGTGCCGCGTGCCCCGCAGCATGCCCGAGGGCTGCCGCGTGCGCGTCATCCGCAGCCAGCGCGCCATTGACGCCGCCGGCGCCGCGCTCAAGCGCGATGTGCTGCGCCGCCGAGCTGTTGATGTGTCCGTCGTGGCGCGCCTGGGCGAGCCGTTTACTGTCACGCTTACTTGCTGCGACGACCCATCGCTCACCGCCACGGCCACGGGCTTTACCGTCGAGGCTGCCAAGACCCGCGCCGTCGAGGCTTCAGACCTGGTTGAGCATGTGGGCCGCATGGGCTCCTCGCCGTTTGAGGCAGCGAGCTTTGATGTGGCGCTCGATGAGGGCTGCGGTATGGGCTTTTCCGCCGTGCACAAGGTGCGCGCCGCCGCCTGTAAAGCATTGGAGGAGGCCATTCTGGCACCGTACGAGGAGCGCGCGAAAACGCTCGAGTGGCCGGCGATTGTAACCAGTGATTCCCGCCCCGCGCCCGAGCACTACCGCGATGAGTCGCAGATCTGCGCCACCGTCACCTCGCTCGAAGCCGCCGAGGCAGCGCGCGTGGAGGGTGCAACGCGCATCTACATGACCACCGACGCGCTCGATGCGGCCGAGCTCTCCCCCGCCGATGCATTTGGGCAGGGTATCGTGCCTGTACTCGACGAGGTCTGCCGCGCCGTCGACCACGAGCGCGTCGATCCCTGGATCAATGCTGGAGCCACCGTCGCCGTCGGCAATATCTCCGAGCTCGCCGTAGCCGCGCAGGCCGGCGCCACAGCCGAGATTCGCTCTTGCCTGCCGGTGCACAACACGCCCTGCATGGAGGCGCTTGCCGAGCGCGGAGCTGGTGCGTTTTGGCTCTCGCCCGAGATCACGCTCGACGAGATTGTCTCGCTCGGCGCCGCCGCGCCCGCGGCTCTGGGCATCACCGTTTTCGGCCGCCCGCGCGTTATGACAAGCGAGCATTGCATTCTGCAGGTCGCCAACGGCTGCATCCACGATTGTGCCAACTGCCGCCTGCGTGCCCGCAAGCTCTCGCTCAAGAATATCGACGGAAAGGTCATGCCCGTCCGTACCGACATCCATGGCCGCTCTCGCCTGTACGACGCCTACCCCATCGACCTCACGCCGCAGGTTCCTCAGCTGCTCGATGCCGGTGTGCGTCGTTTCATGGTGGACGGAACGCTGCTCGAGGCGGATGAGGTGGGTCGTGCCGTCGCCCGCGTCCGTCGCGCCGTCGAGGCCGCGCAAGCCGGCCGCAAGCCGGCCGCCCGCCTACGCGGTGCCACCTCGGGCTGCATGTTTGTGGGAATTAGCTAACCGAAAGGCTTACACGTGAACGAAGAACCTCAAGTCCTCTACTGCGATGCCTGGCTCATGGCCATCGACAAACCCGCCGGCATGATTGTACACGGTGACGGCACCGGCGAGCGCACGCTCACCGACTACGCCAGCGACCTGCTGCTGGCGATGGGCGACGGCTTTGCCGCGACCGACATGCAGCCGCTCAACCGCCTGGACCGCGACACCACCGGCGTGGTGCTGTTTTCGCTCGACAAGCAGACGCAGCCCGCCTTTGACCAGATGGTCATCGACCACGCTTTCGAAAAGCACTACCTGGCGCTCGCCGAGGGCAAGATCGACTGGAACGAGAAGCTCATCGACAAGCCCATCGCCCGCGACCGTCACGACAGCCGCAAGATGCGCGTCGGCGCCAGTGGCAAGCCGTCTCAAACGCGCGTGAAGGTGCTCAAGCGTCTTAAGAGCCGTCGTGGCCTGCCCACGCGCTCGTATATCGATGTCGAGCTGCTCACCGGCCGCAAACACCAGATCCGCGTGCATCTGGCGAGCGAGCGTCATCCCCTGGTGGGCGACGAGCTCTACGGCACGCCGCGTCCTTGCGGCCTCATGCTCCATGCCCACAGCGTGTCCTTCACGCATCCCGTAACCGATGAGCACATCCACATCGAAGCCCCTTGCCCCTGGGAGCCCTAAAACCTGCCAAAAGGGGACAGGTTTATTTTGGCAGGTTTTATCTGGGCAAACGTCAAGCCGTCACGATGGCTCAGCCACGGTCCCAAAACGTCTCGATCTGTAACACCTGGCCCACTTTTAACGGTCTAGTTGTTGCAGACTTAGACAAAACCGGCAGACAACGAAAGTGGCAACGCCCGTAATGGACGTTGCCGCTTTTCTATTGAGAAAACTAATCGGTTTTCGTTGCTAACCACCACAATGGGGACAGGCACCTTTGTGGTGGTTTTGGCCTTGTCCCATCGCTAGACCGTGATGACGTTGTCCATCGACTGGTACTTGGCGGGCACCTCGCCCGTAGTGATGATCGTTGCGTCGCGGAAGTCCGCAAACTTGACGGGCGCCACCATGCCAAATTTGCTGGCGTCCGAGATTACGAAGCGTTTGGCGGTATGGCGCATCGAGATACGCTTGACCTGTGCTTCCTCGATATCCGGTGTGGTGAGACCTTGCTCGGCGGCGATGCCATTGGAACCCCAAAAGCCGCAGTTGAAGTTATAGCGGTCCAGAGTTGCCAAGGCATCGGGACCGACGAGCGCCTCGGTCTCGGGCTTGAGCTCGCCGCCCAGCACAACGGTGCGCATGCCGCGCAAGGCGAGGTGCTGAGCGTGAAGCACGGAATCAGTCACATAGGTGACGCCCTCAAGGCGCGGAAGATGCTCGATGAGCTTGAGCGTCGTCGATCCCGAATCGATATACACAAAGCTATCGGGCTCCACCAGGGCCGCGGCACGGGCGCAGATGCGCTCCTTGTCATCGTTATGGAGATCGCTGCGCTCGTTGATCGTCAGGTCGCGCGTCACGTGCGCGCGCTCCAGACTCGTCGCGCCTCCGTGTACCTTGGCGATACGGTGTGCGCGGTCGAGCGTCTGCAGGTCGCGCCGAATGGTGGACGGTGTCACGCCCAGGGCTTCAGCAAGCTCCGGCACGGTAACCGAGCCGGCCTGCTGCACCATCGACACAATTGCGTTGAGTCTATCTTCCGCAAGCATCGCTTACTCCTCCTCGGGGTACACGACTCCCCAGTCGGCGCGGAGCTTGGTCATCAGCTCCATAACATCAGAAGCATAGTCCAGAAGCTCGCGCTTCGAATCATCGCCGGCAACGGCCTTCTCCAAGTCGGCCATCTCGTAGCACAGAGCGTATGCCTCGGTGCCAGCGTGGACCTCCTCACGGTGACCGTCCGCAGTCCACACGATGGACGCATGGTCGGCGCGCGGATACTCGTTGACCTCGATATAGCACTTATCGAAACTGATGACCGAGCGCTTGGGCTGTTTGGAGTGGAGCGTAAGGCTCACGACGCCCAGCTGCTGCTCGGCGTTACGGCAGACAATGCCGCCCGCAACGTCGACACCGGTCTCACAGGTGTTGCCCAGAGACACGACCTCGGCGGGTTGGCTGGCCATAAACAGGCGCATGACGGAGAGCGCATACACGCCAATGTCGAGCATGGCGCCGCCGGCAAGACTACGGTTGTAGAAGCGGTTGGTCAGGTCGCCGTACTCCTTATAGCTGCCAAAGTTGAGCTGGGCAAGGTTCATGCGGCCAAAGTCTCCCGCGTCCATGCGACGGCGCAGCTCCTGATATAGCGGCATGTGGAGCACCGTGGTGGCGTCCATAAGGACCACGTTGTGCTCGTCGGCGATGGCACGGGCCTCGTCGAGCTCGGCAGAGTTGAGGGTAATGGCCTTTTCGCAGAGCACGTGCTTGCCAGCTGCCAGAGCGGCTCGCAGGTAGGTGATATGCGTGTTGTGCGGCGTGGTGATATAGACGGCGTCGATGTCCGGATCGGCATAGAGGTCCTCAACCGTCTCGTACACCTTCTCGACGCCATACTGCTCGGCAAAAGCCTGGGCCTTGGACAGCGTACGGTTGGCGACACCCGCGAGCTTGCGGCCGGCAAGGGCGAGAGACTGGGCCATCTGGTTGGCGATAACGCCGCAACCGAGCACAGCCCAGCGAAGCTCGGGCGCCGTAAAGATATCATCGGGGAACGGCTGATCCTGGACCGAGGCAAACGCCGCCTTTGCGGCTGCCTCGGCGTCGAGCGGAGCCTGTTTGGAATCTGCCATCATGTGCCTCCTCAGTCATCGAAGGTTCTTCATTTCTAACAGCCCTATATTCGCACAATTGCGCGCGTATTTGCTCGTATTTGCGTGTCTATTTGCTTTTCAGTCACTATTTAGCCATAGTTTGCACATGTTTGCGCCATTACACGCATTATCGCGCAATGATATGCGCATAAATGCGCGTGCGAAAGTCCTTGCGAAACATAAAGGGGTGGAACAACAAAGCCCTAAAAGACAGAGCAGGCTGTATTACTTCACCCCCTCTGGGGGCATCAGACATCAAAGGACCGTCCCAAACTGCCGGCACCTGGGGAACGTCCCAATGTGCCGGCACCTAGGGAAAGTCCCTAAGTGCCTCTTTCGTTGAAGCCCATCCCAGATGGCCAGATATATTGATCTAAAGACTGTCCTCATAGGCTAGCCGTTTAAGAATGTCCCCAACGACTAGTCATTTAAGCCTGTCCCCAATGAGTGCAACCACTCATTTAAGTCTGTCCCCAATGAGTAGGGATAGAAAAAGGCCCGGGTGCCGTGGCATCCGGGCCTTTGCTAGCAACTTGATGTTGCGGGCAGCTTAGAACTTGTGGCCGCACTTCTTGCAGACGCGCAGCTTGTTCTTGCCGTCCTTCTCGTGACCGACGCGGGTAACCTTACCGCACTCGGGGCAAACGAGATTGACGTTGGAGGCATCGATGGGAGCCTCCTGCGAAACGATGCCGCCCTGCTGGTTGGCAGCGTTGGGCTTGACGGCCTTCTTGACGACCGAAACGCCCTCGACAACGACCTTGTTCTCGGCGGGGAGAGCACGCAGAACAACGCCCTGCTTGCCGCGATCCTTACCAGAGAGAACCTGGACCTTATCGCCCTTCTTGATATACATATATCTCCCCTAACTACAGGGTCTCGGGAGCGAGCGAGACGATCTTCATGTACTTCTTGTCACGAAGCTCGCGAGCGACGGGCCCGAAGATACGGGTGCCGACGGGCGAACCATCGTTGTTGATGACAACGCAGGCGTTCTCATCAAAGCGAATGTAGGAGCCATCCTTGCGGCGGATCTCCTTAACGGTGCGAACGACGACGCAACGGACAACGTCCTTCTTCTTGACGTTGGCGCCAGGGGTAGCCTCCTGGACAGCACCGATGAACACATCGCCGATGCCTGCATAACGACGCTTGGAACCGCCAAGCACCTTGATGCAGCGAATCTTGCGAGCGCCGGAGTTGTCGGCGACGTTCAGCATGGTTTGCATCTGAATCATGGTAGATGTTCCTCCGAACTAAGAACCGAAGAGAGGTGCGCAGCCTTTATACGGCCCGTGGTATGCAAGCCAGGCATACGCACATCTTCGGAAACGTACAAGTCGTAAGAGCGACTGCTTATTTAGCGCGCTCTACGACCTCGATGAGGCGCCAACGCTTCATCTTGGACATAGGACGGGTCTCCATAACGCGGACGGTATCGCCCACGCCAGCCGTGCACTCCTCGTCGTGAGCGTGCAGCTTCTTGGAGCTGGTCATCATCTTGCCGTACTTGGGGTGACGCTTGCGCTCGGTGATGGTGACAACAATGGTCTTGGCACCGGAGACGGAGGTAACGACACCCGTACGGACCTTACGCGAGTTACGCGAATCAGTCATGTTCTCTCCTTAGGTCCTACTCGGCGACAGCGGACTTCTCCGCTGCGATCTCACGGGCGCGCTGCTCCGTGAGGACGCGAGCGATGTCCTTCTTCACGGTGTTGACGCGAGCGGTGTTGTCCAGCTGGCTGGTGGCCATCTGGAAACGAAGGTTAAAGAGCTCGGCGCGCATTTCCTTCAGCTTCTCAACGAGCTGAGCGTCCGAGAGCTCACGAATCTCTGCGGGCTTCATTAGTTCTCCTCCTTGGCGGCGGCGGCGTCCTCAGCAGCCCACTTGGCCTCGAGAGCGGCCTCCTCAGCCATCTCCTTCTCGATGCGCTGCTCAGCGTTCTTGGCAGCAACAATCTTGGTCTTGATGGGGAGCTTGTGCTGCGCAAGACGCAGAGCCTCGCGAGCGACCTCCTCGGGAACACCCTTGACCTCGAACATGATGCGGCCGGGCTTGACGACGGCCACCCACTCCTCGGGGTTACCCTTACCAGAACCCATGCGAGTCTCGGCAGGCTTCTTGGTGATGGGCTTATCGGGGAAGATCGTGATGTAGACACGACCGCCACGCTTCATGTAGCGGGTCATGGCAATACGAGCGGCCTCGATCTGACGGTTGGTGATCCAATGGGCCTCGAGAGCCTGGATACCAAACTCGCCGAAATGCAGCTCGGTATTACCCTTGGCCTGGCCCTTCATGGAGCCACGCTGCACCTTGCGGTGAAGAATACGCTTAGGGGCAAGCACTACTGACCCCTCCTCTCGGAGTTACGACGACGAGGACGGGAAGAGCCCTCGAGTGCAGGGTTGGGAACAGGCTGGCCCGGGAGCTTCTCGCCCAGGTAGATCCAGACCTTCACGCCGCAAGCGCCCATGGTGGTGCTGGCGACAGCCGTGCCGTAGTCGATCTTGGCACGGAGGGTGTGCAGAGGCACGCGACCCTCGCGGTACCACTCACGACGGCCCATCTCGGCACCGCCGAGACGACCGGAGCACTGGATACGGATGCCCTTAGCGCCGGCCTTGCGGGCAGACTGGACAGCCTTGCGCATAGCGCGACGGAAGGCAACGCGGCCCTCGAGCTGCTCGGCGATAGACTGAGCAACGAGGTTGGCGTCGAGCTCGGGGCGCTTGATCTCGACAACGTCGACGGAGAGCTGGCCCTTGGAGACGCCAGCGACCTTCTCGAGCTCGGTGCGGAGGGTATCGATCTCGGCACCCTTCTTACCGATGACAACGCCGGGGCGAGCGGTGAGGATGATGACCTTCACCTTGTCGCCAGCGCGCTCGATCTCGACGCGGGAGACAGCTGCGCGGGAAAGACGCTTCTCGAGGTACTTGCGGATCTCGAGATCGTTACCGAGGGTCTTAGCGTAATCCTTCTCTGCGAACCAGCGGGAGCGCCAGTTCTCGGTGATGCCAAGACGGAAGCCGGTGGGGTAGACTTTCTGACCCATACAGCTTTACGCCTCCTTTCGAGGAGCAACGACGACGGTGATGTGGGAAGTACGCTTCAGAATGCGAGAAGCGGAACCCTTGGCGCGGGGACGGATGCGCTTAAGCGTCGGACCCTCGTCAACATAGGCAGCGGCGACAACCAGGTTGTCGGCACGCAGACCGTTGTTGTTCTCGGCGTTCGCAACGGCGGAACGGAGAACCTTCTCGACATCCACGGCGACGGCGCGGTCGCAGAAGTGGAGGATGTCGAAGGCCTGAGCGACAGGCTTGCGGCGGATCAGATCGACCACCAGGCGGGCCTTGCTGGGGGAAACACGCACGTACTTAGCGACGGCGCGAACCTCGGTGGCCTCAGTTTCAATAGACTTAGTTGCCATTTACGGTTAACCCCCTATTTGGCCTTGTGGCCACGGAACGTACGAGTCGGCGCGAACTCGCCGAGCTTGTGACCAACCATGGACTCGGTAACATACACGGGCACATGCTTGCGGCCGTCGTGGACGGCGATGGTGTGACCAACCATCTCGGGGAAGATGGTGGACGCGCGGGACCAGGTCTTCACGACGTCCTTCTTGCCAGCCTCGTTCATCGCGGTGATACGCGAGAGAAGGCGAGTCTCCACGAACGGGCCCTTTTTGAGACTTCTGCTCATAAGTGCTTTCTCCTAAAACTCGGTATCCGAAATTACTTCTTACGGCGACGAATGATGTGCTGGTTCGAGACCTTCTTCTTCTTGCGCGTACGAAGGCCCTTCGTCGGCTTACCCCAGGGGGTAACGGAGGGACGACCAGAGGTGTGGTTCTTGCCCTCGCCACCGCCGTGCGGGTGGTCGACAGGGTTCATGACGGTACCGCGGACGGTCGGGCGCACGTTCATGTGACGCTTACGGCCGGCCTTGCCGATGACGATGTTGGAGTGATCGGCGTTGCCGACCTCACCGACGGTGGCGCGGCAGGTAACGAGGATGCGGCGCATCTCGGAGGAAGGCATACGGACGATAGCGTACTTGCCCTCCTTACCCATCAGCTGGCAGGAGTTACCGGCGGAACGGGCGATAGCAGCGCCCTTGCCCGGCTGGAACTCGACGGCGTGGATGAGCGTACCGACGGGGATGTCGGCGAGGGGCAGAGCGTTGCCCGGCTTGATGTCGGCGTCAGAACCGGACATGATGGTCTGACCGACCTCGAGGCCCTTGGGGGCCAGGATGTAGCGCTTCTCACCGTCAGCGTAGTGCAGCAGAGCGATGCGAGCGGAACGGTTCGGATCGTACTCGATCGTGGCAACCTTGGCGGGCACGCCGTCCTTGTTGCGCTTGAAGTCGATCACGCGGTAACGACGCTTCACGCCGCCGCCCTGGTGGCGGGTGGTGATGCGGCCGTTGTTGTTACGACCGGCCTTCTTGGGCAGGGGCTCGAGAAGAGACTTCTCGGGCTTGGTGCAGGTGATCTCGGAGAAGTCGGAGATCGTCTGCCAACGCCTACCAGCGGAGGTCGGCTTAAGGTGCTTTACAGCCATTACAATCCCTTTCAATAGGAATCCGTTAGCCATCGCAGACAGGGATTCGAGGTTCTGCCTCGGGTGCGATGACACCGGACGTATACACGGTTCCGGGCGTGTCCATTTTATACGCCCAAAACCTTGAGCTCTCGCCTCCCCTAGTTGGGAGGCATGAGCTCACTCAACAGCAGCGAGTCTTAGGCCTGGTTGCCAAAGACCTCGATGGTGTCGCCCTCGGCCAGCGTGACGATGGCCTTCTTCCAAGAACGGGTCTTGCCGGCGACATAGCGCACGCGCTTGGTCTTGGGCTTGACCGTCAGGGTGTTCACGCGAACGACCTTGACGCCGAAGATCTCCTCGACAGCGTCCTTGATCTGATACTTGTTAGCATCCTTGGCGACCTCGAACGTGTACTTGTTCAGCTCCATGCCGGAGAAGGAACGCTCGGACACGATCGGACGGATGATGATCTCGTGGGCGGTCATTTATGCAAGCACCTCCCCGAAGTGAGCGGCGATGTCGGCGGGCATCAGCACGGCGTTGTTGTTGACGAGATCGTAGGTGTTGGCCTCGTCGGCAGTGATGATGAACGTCTTGGGAATGTTGCGGAACGACAGGTAGGCGTTGACGTCCTCATCGCGAACGATGATGGTCAGACGCTTGCCCTCAAGGCCGAGAGCCTTGAGCATGGCGACGGCAGCCTTGGTGGAAGGCTTCTCGAAGCCGTAGTCGTCGACGAGCACGAGCTCGCCATCGGCCAGCTTGGCGGACAGCGCGGAGCGCATAGCCAGCTTGACCTCCTTGTTGTTCATACGCTTAGCGTAGGAACGGGGCTTGGGGGCGAAGACAACGCCACCGTGACGCCACTGGGCAGCACGGATGGAACCCTGGCGGGCACGGCCGGTGCCCTTCTGACGCCAAGGCTTCTTGCCGCCACCGGAAACCTCAGAGCGACCCTTAGCGGACTGGGTGCCCTGACGCCAAGAGGCCATCTGGCACTTGACGATGTGGTGCATAACGTGGATGTTCGGCTCGATGCCGTACACCTCAGCGGCGAGCTCGGCCTCGGCGACCTTCTTGCCCTCGCTGTTCTTTACTTCAAACTTTGCCATTTAAGTGTTCTCCTTGGTATGACGCTGGGCTAAATGGGCTGGGCCCTTAGGCCATACGGATGGCGACGAGACCATTCTTGGCACCCGGGACAGCGCCCTTGACCAAGATGAGGTTCTGCTCGGCATCGATGCGGACAACGGAAAGGTTCTTGACGGTAACGCGCTCGTTACCCATGTGACCGGCCATCTTAACGCCCTTGAGGACGCGCGCAGGATAGGCGCACTGACCGATAGAACCGGGGTGACGCTGGAAGTGAGAACCATGCGTCATAGGACCGCGGCGCTGACCCCAGCGCTTGATGCGACCCTGGAAGCCCTTACCCTTGGAGGTACCGATGACGTCGACCTTCTCGACATCAGCGAAATCAGCGACGGTGACGACCTCGCCGACCTTGTGCTCCTCGCCGTTCTCGACGCGGACCTCACGAAGGAAACGGACAGGCTCGACGCCAGCCTTGGCGAAGTGACCAGCCATGGGCTTGTTCACGTTCTTGGCCTTGATATCGCCGAAACCGATCTGGACGGCGTCATAGCCGTCGGTTGCCTGAGTTTTAACCTGCGAGACAGCGCAGGGGCCAGCCTGGATGACCGTGACGGGAACGACGTTGTCGTCCTCGTCCCAAACCTGGGTCATGCCAATCTTGCGGCCGAGAATCATGCTGATCAAGATATGATCCCAACTCTCGCGTGGTCTTGGGACAATGCGTACACCACCGAGCGTACGCCCCTAGAGGACCACTACTTACACGACGTGCTCCCCAGCCTTGTATTTCGTCCGGACTACCTGACAACCCTATTAAGCAGGCATTTTGTCCAGCCAGAATACTCCCCTGGTTACACACAGCTGTTTAGTATACACGGCTGCGGGCGTATCCATCGAGATTCATATTTCACTCACATTGTTTACGCAGGTAAAGTGCGTGGCACGTTCCCAGTGTGCGGCGGAGGGGGCGGGCCTGAGACATATTAAGGTTGCTGCTCTACAGTCCTGCTCACGACGGAGAGCACATTAAGTGCTCTCCTGTTCGTGCGGAACTCGCGACAACCTTAATATGTCTCAGGCCCGCCCCCTCCGCCGCACACTGGGAACGCCACGTTGATGTCTGCTAAACCTTGCTCGCTCAGGCTAATGACTTTGTTGGGGGTCCACTATTTGCTGGAGGGTGAACTTGCATTGCATTGGCTCGCCTTCTGCTTGTGACTTTTCCTCTTCGAAATCGAAGATCATGATGGCGCAGTTGGGGAGTTTTGTTGGGAACTCGAAGCCCTCTGGGGCTGCAGCCTTGATGAATTGGCGGCTGGCGCTGCCGTGGCTTACTGCTAGGAGGGTTTCGATGCCCTCGGCGCCCATGAGATTGGTGAGGGTGCCTACCATTCGCTCCTGCAGGGCATGACTTCCTTCTCCACCAAATGGGACCAAATCCTCGCCCGGATCCCAGACGTCGGTGGGAAGGGCATCGTGGGGGCCTTCTTCGAAGGTGCCGTAGCAGCGCTCGATGATGCCTTTGCAGGGCTCGACAGCGGCGTCCGGGCCGAGAAGTTCGCATGCGACGAGACTTGCCGTGTCCATGGCTCGGCCTAAGGGCGAAGAGACTACTTTGTCGGGGACGACGCCGTGGGCTTTGAGCCATGCGGCTGCTATTCCCGCTTGTTTGCGGCCCAGGTCGGTCAACGGTGAATCGCAGCGACCCTGGACGAGCTTTTTGACGTTGAACTCCGTCTGGCCGTGGCGGAGTAGGTATAGGCGCTTCATGCTCTCCCCTTCTGTATAACTTGCTTTACAGGCGCAGCCCTACTCGTGGGTATGGCCTGCGTAGTCTTCGTCGATCGTAATCTTGGCAATCGACTTGGGGTATTCCGACTCGACCCGTTTCGCCAACTCGTGCTTTAGGTCCTCGGCACTCATCTGCAGATCCGAGGGTCGCACGCAGTCAAAGATCACGTTGGTGTGCGTAGGACCCGGCACACAGCGCAGGTCATGAATCGAGAGGCGGCTATCGATCTCCTGAGCCATGGCGTGAATGCGCAAGCGCATGCTCGCCAGCTTGGGGTCATCGGTCACGATGGGATCGTAATGGAGCGTAACGATCATGCCGTCTTCGTCCCTAAACGACTGCTCGATGTTATCGAGCGTGTCATGACTTTCCAGCGGGCTGGCCTCGGCCGCCATCTCGGCGTGCGCACTTGCGAACTTCCTGCCCGGGCCATAGTCGTGAACCATTAGGTCATGAACGCCCAAAACGCCGGGGTAGCTCATGATCTTGTCTCGGATGTGCTTGACCAACTTGGGATCGGGCGCCTGGCCCAAAAGCGGGCTCACCGTATCTTGAATAAGCTCAAAGCCGCTCCAGCCAATATAGGCGCCAACGGCAAGTCCAACCCAGGCATCAAGATTGATATGCGTCACCTGGGAAACAATCGCGCACGCCAACACAGCACCCGTAGCAAGGACATCATTCTTAGAATCCTGAGCGGTCGCATGCAGCGTCTCGGACTCAATGCGGTCACCGAGCTTTTGGTTGAGGGCCGCCATCCAGAGCTTTACGGCCATCGAAAGCACTAGAACTGCCACCAGGGCAAGCGAAAACTCGACAGGCTCGGGGTGGATGACGCGTTCAACCGAGGACTTCACCAACTCAACGCCAATCAGCAGCACGAGCGCCGCCACGACCAGACCCGAGAGATACTCGTAGCGACCGTGGCCGTAAGGATGCTCGGGGTCGGCCGGCTTGCTCGCCAGCTTAAAGCCCAGCACGCTCACGATATTCGAGCTGGCATCGGACAAGTTGTTCATGGCGTCCGCCACAATCGAAACCGATCCCGACAGCACGCCAATTGCGCCCTTCGCAGCACAAAGTGCAACATTAGCGAGAATACACACCACGCCCGTCAACGTGCCCACGCGCGCACGGTCACCCTGCGCACGACGAACAATCCACTCGACCATCTATATCCGCCCCCACGGCACTACCCATATATCTATTGCTCAAACGGATTGTAGTGTAGCCACTTTGTCCCCCAGATACAAAAGGCCGCAACCCACACGAGCCGCGGCCTTGGAACATGATAATGGAATCGTCCTTTTGTCGCACAGGTCTATGCGCTTGCTTCAGCAGCGCTCGCCACTGTTTCGGGCAAATCGGCTCCGTCCCCCGTCGCCTGCTCCTTCGTCGGCACCACGCCAAAGCAGTAGCTCAGCGCCGCAGACACCGCAAATGCCGCGCCGCCGGCAACGCAGCACCACAGCAGGTTCGAGATGCCGCCCGTGGCAAAGCCAATGACCATGAGGACATTCGTCATGCCGATGGTATAGGCCGTAACGTGGCCCACAGCTGCAACAAGGCCTCCGACGGCGCCGCCAATGGCCATGCAGGTCAGGCACCTGCCATATTTAAAGCCGCAACCGTACAGCGCCGGCTCGCTTACGCCGCCAAGAACACCCGAGATTGAATAGCCCAGCATGAGCGCTTTCTCGTCCTTATCCGCAACGCGGAGCGACGTACCAAAGGGCATGCCCCAAACGGCGAACGTCGCCATCGTCGCGGCAATGAGAATGCACGAATCCGTTCCCACACTCATAAACTGCGCGTACGCAAGCGATAGGACAACGTTGCTGACGCCCGCAATCTTAAGAAACTCCCAGCCCGCGGCAAGCCCCATGAGCGTAAGCAGCGACACGATGCCACCGGAATTGCCAAGCATAAACATAAGCTGCCCCAACAGCATGCCCAGATAGCTGCCCGCCGGCGCCGTAATACACAGCGAAACCGGAACCATGACAAGCATGGTTGCAAACGGAACGAACGAAAACGCCACGGCCTTAGGAATTACGCGCCGAAAGAAACGCTCCACCTGCCATAGCACGGGCACCGAGAGGAGAACCGGAATAACAGTCGTCGTGTAATCGTTGACCGGCGCGGGAACCAGACCATACACGGAAGTCGTCGATGCCCCCGTCGTCGATGCGACATCGACGAGCTTAAGCAGATCGGGCGCAATCAATACGCCGCCCAGCATCATGCCCAGCTGCTCCGAGCAACCGAGCTGGCGGGCGGCCGCCCAACCAAGATAAATGGGCAAAAAGTAGTAGCCGGCGTTATAGAGCCAACTGTAGAACAGGCGATAGATTTCGGAATCGGCAGACCACAGGCCCAGCATGCCTTCGCCCATAATGACGGCGACGGTGCGAAACAACGCCGCGCAGACAATAAAGGGCAGCGCTGACATCATGCTTTTGGACAGATAGTCCACCACGGCCATGGCATTTGATGAAACCGTCGTTGTAAACGAGGTGTTAGAAACTTGTGACATGGAACGCCTTTCCCAATGTGACATGCGGGCTATCCCTTTGTCACATCGTGCGGTATCGACCGATTGCGCGGTACTTTTCGTAGCGGAGGTTTGTGAGGGTCGCGTCGTCGAGCCGCCCAAGCGTATCGAAGGCTGCAAATGCCGAGGACATGACGGCACCGGCGATCTCCTCATGCGACAGGCCCTTATCGTCGACAATACCGTCGATGATGCCGAGCGCCAGCAGATCGGGGGCCGTGAGCTTCAGCGCCTCGGCGGCCTCATTCGCGCGCTCGGTATCCTTCCACAGGATCGACGCACAGGCCTCGGGGCTCACGACCGAATAGGCCGAGCTCGAGAGCATCAGGATGCGGTCGGCCACGGACAGCGCCAGCGCGCCACCAGAGCCGCCCTCGCCTGTCACCACCGAGACAATCGGTGTCTTAAGGCCGCTCATCTCCATGAGATTCTGGGCAATCGCCTCGCCCTGGCCGCGCTCCTCGGCACCGATGCCGCAAAACGCGCCCGAAGTATCGACCAGGCACAGAACCGGTCGACCAAACTTTTCGGCCTGGCGCATAAGGCGCCGCGCCTTGCGGTAGCCCTCGGGATGCGCCATGCCAAAATTGCGGCGCATACGCTCTTTGGTCGTGGTGCCGCGCTCGATGGCGATGACCGTTACGGGACGTCCGTCTTTCCAGCCGATGCCGCCCACCACGGCAGCATCGTCGCCAAAGTAACGGTCACCGTGCAGCTCCACAAATCCATCCAGACCCAACGAGATCATCTCGCCCGCCGTGGCACGATCTGCCGAGCGGGTCTGCTTGACAATCTCGAGTGCGGTTTTTGGTGCCGTCGAGCGCTTAAACAGATGTCCCAGCTTTTTGCCGCGGCGACCCGTATGCACGATCTCATGCGGAGCCCCCAGGCCGGGCGCGTGCCCTTCGTGCAGCGCCAGCAGCTCGCCTACCGTGAGCGCAATCTCGCCACGTGGAACGACGGCATCGCAAAAGCCGTGCTCGAGCAAAAACTCGGAACGCTGGAACCCCTTGGGCAGGCGCTTGTGCATGTTCTGCTCGATCACGCGCGGACCGGCAAATGCCGTCAGGGCATCGGGCTCGGCCAGGATAATGTCGCCCTCCATGGCAAAGCTCGCGGTTACGCCTCCGGTCGTGGGGTCGGTGAGCACTGTGATATACAGGCCGCCCGCCTCGCTGTGGCGCCTAACCGCCGCAGAAATCTTGGCCATCTGCATAAGCGATGTCACGCCCTCTTGCATGCGCGCGCCGCCCGAAACGGTAAAGCCGACGACTGGCAATCCCAGCTCGGTCGCACGCTCAAATGCGCGACAGATCTTCTCGCCCACCACGGAGCCCATCGAGCCCATCATAAAGTTGGCGTCCATAAAGAAGAGTGCCGTATCGCAACCGCAGATTTTGCCCCTGCCGCACACAACGGCATCGCGCTCGCCCGAACGCTCGCTCACGCTCTTGAGCTTGTCGGCATAGCCGGGAAACGAGAGGAAGTCCTCCGACGCCAGATTGGCATCCCATTCCTCAAACGTGCCCTCGTCGACCGTCATGCGCATGCGCGCACGACCGCTCACGCGAAAGTGCTTGCCGCAACGAGGGCAGACCTCGAGGTTGTCGTGCAGGCGCGCCTCATCGATCACACGGCGGCACTCCGGGCACTTGATAAACACGTGGCGCGCGGGAAACTCGGCGCACGACTCGGTCATCGGCCCCTCGAGGACGTTGACCGTCTTCGCTTTTCTATTCATCAGCATAGAGATGCCCCATCAGATCGGTGTGGTACATGCCCGACAAGAACTCATCGTTTGCCAACACGTCGAGCTGAAGCTCGCTGTTTTCGCTCACGCCCTCAATCACGAGCTCGCCCAGGGCCGAGCGCATCTTGCGAATGGCACCGTCACGCGTGGGTGCACACACGATGAGCTTGCCGAGCATGGAATCGTAGTACGGCGGGACTTTCGCACCGGTAAACATGGCGGAATCCCAGCGCACGTGCGGACCACCCGGCACACGCAACGCGGTAACCGTTCCGCATGACGGCAGAAAGTCCGGCGTTTCGGCATTGATGCGGCACTCCATGGCGTGGTTGCGAACCGGCATGTCCTCCTGCTCAAAGGGCAGAGGCTGGCCGGCTGCCACGCGCAGCTGCCACTTGACCAAGTCGGTATCGGCCACAAACTCCGTAACCGGATGCTCCACCTGCAAGCGCGTGTTCATTTCCATAAAGTAGAAATTGCCGTCGTCCGAGTACAGGAACTCGATGGTACCGGCTCCTTCGTAGCCGACGGCACGAGCCAGGTCACGCGCTGCCTTGTGCATGCGAGCACGAATGTCGTCGTGTCCGTCGAGGCACGGTGCGGGGCTCTCCTCGATCAGCTTTTGGTTACGACGCTGCACCGAGCACTCGCGCTCGCCGAGCGAAAACACATGACCCTGCTTATCGGCCATAATCTGCACCTCGACGTGATGCGCCGGCGCGACGAACTTCTCCATGTAGCACTCGCCGTCGCCAAAAACGGCCTCTCCCTCGGCACGCGCTTCAATAAAGGCCTTTGCCGCATCTTCCACGCGCTCGACCTTGCGAATGCCGCGACCGCCACCTCCTGCACGCGCCTTAATAAGCACGGGGCAGCCAATGCGCTCGGCCTCGGCCGTCGCCTCCTCGGGGCTTTTGAGCAAATCGCAGCCCGGCACGATGGGCACGCCCGCCGCGGCAGCCGTTCGGCGTGCGGCGTCCTTGTCGCCCATGCTGTCGATCACCTCGGCCGAAGGACCGACAAACGCCAGGCCATACTTGTCGCAGTCGCGCACGAAGCTCGCCTTCTCGGAGAAAAAGCCGTAGCCGGGATGAATGGCCTTGGCGCCCGACTTTACCGCACAGGTGAGCACGGCATCGTCGTTGAGGTAGCTCTCGGCAAGACGCGGGCCGCCGATGCAATACGCCTCGTCGGCAAGCTGCACGTGCAGCGCGTCCGCATCGGCCGTGGAATAAACGGCGACGGTCTTGATGCCCATATCGCGGCACGCGCGGATAACACGGACCGCGACTTCGCCGCGGTTGGCGATGAGCACTTTGTCGAACATGAAGCCTTCCTTAACTTTCGTGCATGAGTGCAAAAGACATATCGGCGCGGCAGCAAACCTCACCGTTGACGCTCGCAGTACCCGTCGCAAAGCGGAACGGCCCGCGCGCACGCGTGATGGAGCACACCAGATCCACCGTGTCGCCCGGGCGCACCGGACGCTTAAAGCGCACCTTGTCCAGACTCGTGTAGAACGGCGTCGCGCCGCGCGCCTCCTCATCGCCCATCAGCAGCACGCAGCAGTTCTGGGCGAGCATCTCGCACTGAATCACGCCGGGGACGACCGGGTTTCCCGGAAAATGCCCCTGCAAAAAGTACTCGTCGCCCGTAATCGTGATCTTGCCGTGGGCCTCATCGCCCACCAGCTCGGCCTCGTCGAGCAAAAGCATCGGCTCGCGATGCGGTAACAGTTCTTTAAGCTCTTCTTTGTTCATGGATATCACTTATCCGATCCTCATGAGGCAGCTGCCGAACTCCACGAGGTCGCCATCGGCCACGCAGATCTCGAGAACCTCGCCATCCGCCTCTGCCGTCACCTCGTTGAGAACCTTCATGGCCTCGATGATGCAGAGGGTCTCGCCGGCCTTGACCTTGGAGCCCACGTGCACAAACGGCTCGTCGCCCGGCGCCGGGGCAGCATAGAAAACGCCGACCATGGGAGCGGTCACCTCGGCGCCCTTGGGCTCCGGCGCGGCGGCAGGCGCCTGCGCGGCGGGCTCCGGTGCGGCGGCAGGCATGGCGACAGGAGCCACCGCCGGAGCAGTCACGGCACCCGGCATAGGCATGGGCACGGCAACCGGCTGCGCCGCACTCGCGCGCTCGAGTTCGACCGCGGTGCCATCGGGCTCCTCAACGCGTACGCGCGTGAGGCCGCGGCCCTCCATTACATCGGCTATCTCGGCAAGTCTTTTGGAATCCATGCTCTAGCTCCTTGCATATCTACGCAGCGCGATGGCGGCATTGTGTCCGCCAAAGCCCAGATTGGTCGAAAGCGCCCAGGTAAGGTCGGCGCGAACCGCGCGATTGGGCGTGTAGTCAAGATCGCAGGCGGGATCGGGCGTGTGGTAGTTAATGGTCGGCGGCACCACACCCTGCTCGAGCGCCATGGCGCAGGCCATGACCTCGATGGCGCCCGTGGCACCGATCATGTGGCCGGTCATCGACTTGGTCGACGAGACATGTGCGGCGCGCGCCGCGTCCTCGCCGAGCGCTCGTTTGATGCCCGCCGTCTCGGACGAATCGTTGAGTTTGGTCGAGGTGCCGTGAGCGTTGATGTAGAGGCCCTCGGAAGGCTTAACGTCGCCCTCGGCAACCGCCAGCGATATCGCGCGGGCAATGCCGGCAGCCTCGGGATCGGGGCTCGTGATGTGATAAGCATCATCGGTGTTGCCGTAGCCCACGACCTCGGCGTAAATGTGCGCACCGCGGGCCTGTGCGTGCTCCATGCCCTCGAGCACAAGCACGCAGGCGCCCTCGCCCATCACAAAGCCGTCGCGGTCTGCATCGAACGGGCGGCAGGCCGTCGCGGGATCGGGGTTGGTGGTCAATGCGCGGCAGGACGTAAAGCCCGCAACGGCATCGGGGATAATGGCCGCCTCGGCGCCGCCGGCCAGGATTGCATCGGCATAGCCGTGCTTGATGGCGCGGAACGCCTCGCCCACCGCATGGGCCGAGGTTGCGCACGCGGTCACCACGGGCAGGGTCGGGCCCTTCGCCTTATGGCGAATTGCAATATTGCCCGAGGCCATATTGGGGATCATCATCGCGATCATGTAGGGCGATGCGCGACGAGGCCCGCGATCGGCAATCGTGTGGACGTTGTCGACAAGCGTCTGCATGCCGCCCACGCCCGAGCCCACATAGACACCCAGGCGATCGCGATCGACCGCGCCCTCAACATCGAGGCCCGCATCGTGCATGGCCTCATCCGATGCCGCCATCGCAAACTGTACACAGGGGTCGAGATGCTTGGCGTCATGCTTGCCAAAGTAATCGTTGCCGTCAAAACCCTTGACCTCGGCCGCCACCTTGACGGCAAATGCATCGGTATCAAAGTGTGTGATCGGACCGATACCACACGTTCCGGCGCACATGGCCGCCCAGGTGGCAAGCGCGGTGTTGCCGAGCGGCGACACGACACCGATACCGGTGATTGCAACTCTCTGTTCCATCATGGTCTCCTCATCCAAGCCGCTTACCCGACTTGCTTTCTACATCGCCATTCCGCCGTCGACGCGTATGACTTCGCCCGTAATGTAAGCGGCCGCATCGCTCGCTAAAAAGCGCACCACACCGGCTACCTCCTCGGGCTGCGCCATACGCTTAAGGGGAATCTGCTCCTCGGTTGCCGCACGCACCTTATCCGAGAGCTTTGCCGTCATATCCGTCTCGACAAACCCGGGGGCGACCGCGTTCACTCGTACGCCGCGAGGCGCAAGTTCGCGCGCTACTGCCTTAGTCAGGCCGATCACGCCCGCCTTGGAAGCCGCGTAGTTGGCCTGTCCGGCATTGCCCATCAGGCCCACGACCGAGCTCATGTTGATGACGCAGCCGCCGCGCTGGCGCATAAAGGTCTTGGTGAGCGCGCGCGTCGTATTGAACGTGCCCTTGAGATTGACATCGAGCACGCGATCGAAGGCATCATCGCCCATGCGCATGAGCAGGCCGTCTTGCGTGATGCCGGCGTTGTTGACGAGCGCCCAAATCGAACCAAAGTCGTTGAGGACCGTCTCCATACATGCGTTGACGGCAGCGGGGTCGGCCACGTCGCATTGATATGCGCGCGCCGTGGCGCCAACCGCCTCGCAGGCTTCGCACGTCTCGCGCGCTGCATCGACGCTACCGGCATAGACGACGGCGATATCAAAGCCGTCCTCCGCCAGACCGACAGCGCAGG
>CAJKQY010000012.1:0-34042 GCA_905202145.1 uncultured Collinsella sp. | reverse complement strand
GCTGCCGCAGCGCTCGCACACGCCGTTGACAACTTCCTCGTTGGCCAGCACGCACTTGCAGCCGGTGCACCAGTTGACGTTCATTTCCTTCTTGTAAGCCAGACCATGCTTATACAGCTGCAGGAAGTCCGCGCCTGCAGCGCGGATACGTTAATCATACCGTCCTGGAACAGCTTGCCGGGCGTAGCCTGCGAAAGGTTATCGGCCATGGGAACCAGCGCGTTGCTCGAGACATCGGACAGGGCATCAATCATGGTGCGGGCTGCGTTGATGTCACTGCCATACACCGGGATAAACGAAGCCGCCGTCCACAGCGGGCTCGAAGTCTCCGCCTTCATGCTGTCGCAGAGCTCATCGATCTTCTTCGCGTCGTCAGGCAGCGTCGAAAAATCGCCCGACGTGACCTTGTCCTTAAGGCCACCGACAATCTCGACAGCCTCCTTCGCTTCGCTCTTTACGGTCTTTGCCGAGTTAAGCAGCATGAAGCCGCTTGCGCCAAGCGCAACGAGAAGCACCACGACCACAGCGGCAATAATGGCGCCAGTGTGACGCTTTTTGCGCTCGCCCTTGCGATGGCGATGACGGACCAGACCGTCAGAGGTCGAACTCGACGAAGCGTCGCTACCGTAGTTCAAGCCAAAATCGTAATAATCTTCCTTGGAACCCGAGCCCGCAAACTCGGCACCGCTATCATCCAGGCGGGCGAACGTGCCAGTCTCGGAGGCGCCGGTGTAAATCGTGCCAAGGTTACCCGTAAGCCCCGCGCCACCGGAAGAGGGAGTATTGTTGGCGGCCTTGCCGGCATTAACGTTGCCGGCGGCATTCGCGGCGTTGGCAGCACCTGCGTTGTTCGCAGGTACCGAAGGAGCCCCGCTCGGCTGCGACGTGGAGGTTGCACCGCCCGCAAAGACATTCCCTCTTGCACGGCCGGTCTTTTTTGCCTTTTGAGACTGCTCGTACAGAGCGGTAAACATCGCCGTCTCGCCCGGGGACACGCGCTTACCGGAACCGCCCTGTCCAGCGCCGCCCGGCGTGCCGGCCTTACCAGCCCCGTTCGGACGCGGCGGAACTGCAGGACGGCCGCTATCGCCGCCCTTAAAGTGATTACCAGCCATAAAGAAATCCTCGCAATTGAGTCGCAATGAAAAAGTCCATAACGTTACTAGTTTATGGCATTTTGAGCATCGACAGCTAAACTCCAGACACGGGCATCAATTGGCGAAAATGCGGCACAACACCTTTTCTGTCTTGGCGGCGGCGTCAACTACACCGTGAGGAACATCATCACGATGATCATGGCAAAGCCGATAAGGTCGGTCGGCAAAAATACCGTGCCCAGCATAACGGCGCTGGTAATGGTCGCCGAGACCGGCTCCACGGTTCCGATGAGGCTCGCACGCACCGAGCCGATGTCCTTAACGCCCTGCATATACAGCATGTAGGCAAAAAACGAGCCAATGACCACAAACACCGCGAGCGCCTCGATACCGGCAGCATCGAGCGCCGGCATATGAGCCCACGGCTGCACGAAGACGCACGAGACCACGCCCGCTGTGAGCATGGCAGAGCCTGTAACGATGGGGCTGCCATATTCGGGCAGGATCTTGGCGGGAATCACCGCCATACAGGTGGCGCTAACCGCACACATAAGGCCCGCAACCAGGCCGAGCGGCGAGATGCTCAGGCTGGTGGGATCACCGCCGGTAGCGATTAAAAAGGTACCGCCGAGGGCCAGACCAATGCCAATCGCCTCACGAGCGCGCGGCATGCGGCGATCGACCACGCAGGTGTAACCCATGATGATGACCAGCTGCAGGCACTGAAGCACCGTCGCGGTCCCGGCATTGGTCAGACGCACGGCCGAAAGATAGCAGAACTGGTTGAACAGCAGGCCAAAAGCGGTAAAGAGCAGCAGCTGCTTACGATCAGCGGGCGTCGTCCAAAGCTTGACCAGGCGTGCGCGGTCGCGCGTGACAACCACAGCCATAAAGAGCAGGCCGGCGAGAATCTGTCGTATGCTCATAAGCCACAGCGTATCGACATGGTAGGTATCGAACAGGAAGCTCGCGCTGGTGCCCGAGAAGCCCCAAAACGAGCCGCCCACGAGCGTAGCCAACATGCCCACGATCATCTTGCGCGTCTGGGCATCGTTGAGGCGGTCGCGCCAGGCGCGACGGGTGCTGCGGCTGAGCTCGTCGGTGCCCTCGGGCACATCAATGTTCGATATATCGGTCATCGGCACCGAAGCCCCTGTGCCTTCGACCTGCTCGACACACTCTTTGCTCATTCCACTCCCCCGAAACAGCCTGGAAACAATTCGGCTTACCTTACCACGGCGAAGGCACCAGCCGGAGGCTTGTCCGCTTATCGGTAGGACAATTCCGCAGCGTCTTTCCATAGCTCGATACCGCAATGGCCCTGCATTAGTCGACAGCCAAATCGCGGCAGCAGACTCTTTTGAAATGGATACGACAAAGCCCCCGAATTCCACAATGTAAGCGATTTTTAAAAATGTTCTTGCCACCGAGTTCAGGCTCCGTTATATTATCCCTTGCGCGCTTGCGCACCCTTGATCGGGCGTTTAGCTCAGGGGGAGAGCGCTTCCCTGACACGGAAGAGGTCAGAAGTTCAAATCTTCTAACGCCCACCAAATGTTCGCAGTCCAGAGGCTTTGCTTCTGGACTGTTTTGTTTTATGCCGCCAAACATGCCAGCAAATTTGGCTTATAGGACAAAATGTGTGTCCACGTTGGGGACATCGGCGCAGGTCGATGCCCCTTTTTCAGCCGTTTAAATTCCGTGCCCGCTTTTAACCGCTCGGACAGAATGTGTGTCCGGTTGCCTATCGTTCCCGCAGGTAGATAACCTTTTCCGGAACCGTTAAATACCCTTTCGGAAGAGGTGCCCATGAAGGCCGTTTATTGCCCCTACTGCGGCGGTCGGACCAAGCGCAACGGCAGGACCTCATCGGGGTCCCAGCGGTGGAGGTGCACGGCCTGCGGCGCGTCGACGACGGTGAGGTACGACGACACGGCGGCAAGGCTGGACGAGTTCCTCGGGTGGCTCCTCTCCAAGGACTCCCAGGCGGCGATGCCGGGCGGCGGACGGTCCTTCAGGCGCAGGACGGCCGAGTTCTGGGAGGTCTGGCCCATGCCCGTCCCCGACGGCGAGCTGCACCGCGTGCTCTACGTCGACGGGATCTGGGTCGCGCGCGACCTCGTGGTGCTCATATGCTGCAGCGGCGAGAGGGTGGTCTCCTGGTACATGGCGAGGTCGGAGAGCTCGAGGGCGTGGTCGGCCCTCATGGCGCCGATCCCGGCGCCCGAGGTGGTCGTCACCGACGGCGGGAGCGGGTTCGCCAAGGCCGTGCGCGAGACCTGGCCGCGCACCAGGGTCCAGAGGTGCACCTTCCACGCCTTCTCGCAGGTCAAGCGCTACACGACGACGCGGCCGAAGCTCCAGGCGGGGCGCGAGCTCTACCTCATCGCGCGCGACCTCATGGGCATCGAGACGCTGCACCAGGCCGAGCTCTGGGTCGAGCGCTACCTCGACTGGTGCGGGTTCTGGGCCGACTTCCTGGAGGACAGGACCGTGGTGGACGGCAGGAGGGTCTACACCCACGAGAGGCTGAGGCGGGCGCGCTCGTCGCTGTCGTCGCTGGTGTCGGCGGGGACGCTGTTCACCTACCTCGACCCCGCCCTGGCCAAGGCCGGCCCGCTGCCGTCGACCAACAACATGATCGAGGGAGGGGTGAACTCGCAGCTGAGGGCCGTCCTGCGCAACCACTGGGGGCTGACGTCGGTCAAGCGCGTGAAGGCGGTGTTCTGGTGGTGCCACGCGCACTCGGGGGACGCGAGGACGGCGCGCGAGAAACTCGCCGCGATGCCGACCGACGCGGACATCGACTTCCTGTTCAGCGTCTACTCCGCCTCGCCGTCGCGCGAGGACGGAGGGCCGGAGTGGGGCGACAGGGCCGTGTGGGAGGACCTCCACCACAGGGACCCGTACCCGTTCTGGCTGGATTAATGGATGGAAACGGATGTTCTATCGGGACACACATTTTGTCCTATAAGCCGCAAATTTTGATCCAAGGTCTGTATGCGATGGTCTTCGTATCCCGTAGGGGTGCCGGCAGATTGCATACGTCCTGGCCGAGCGTGACCGCAACATGTTGGTCAAGCATAATCTTTTGGATTCTTTTGGCGTGAGTGGCTTGGTTTTAGTAGGATTTGTCAGTGGCTTGACTAAGGGGGTTTTATAGCTGCCATGCAGGTAGCCGTGTTGGTAACGTTTTACCGACTTGTCAAATACCCCTCATTTATAATGCGTCTGCAAAATGACTAATTGCTTTGACCTGCTGAAACACTATATGTTGTGTTTGACCTAAAAAAAGAATACAGGATATAGATGCATCTTTGTCGTATGATAGATGGCGGACAGAGAACGAAGACCTTAATTGCCTCTTTTGAACGTGTCCTTGAGCCGCTTGATCGGCTCCTGGGAATGTCCGCATAGAGGCTTATGGTTTATCGAGAACACAGATTGCGCGACGGCGCCGCAAGACAGGGGCAAGCCCTGCCGGGCATCGTTTGGCTCTGAAGCGCAATGAGGCTACGACGCGAAAGAGGCAAGAGGATGAAGATCATCAAGCGCAGCGGCACCGAGGTTGTCTTTGACATCGATAAGATTGTCAATGCCATCCGCTCCGCTAACTTGGAGGTCGAGGAGAGCTCTCGTCTAACCGACCGCCAGGTGGTTTATGCGGCGCAAAACGTCGCCGAGGCATGCGAGAACGCGGGCCACACCGTTTCGGTCGAGGAGATCCAGGATTTGGTCGAGGACGAGATCATGCGTCTCGACTGCTACGAGGTTGCCCGCCACTACATCATCTATCGCTATGTTCAGAGCCTGAAGCGCCAGAAAAACACGACCGATGACAAGATCCTGTCGCTGATCGAGTGCAATAACGAAGAGGTCAAGCAGGAGAACTCCAACAAGAACCCGACCGTCAACTCCGTTCAGCGCGACTATATGGCTGGCGAGATTTCCAAGGACCTGACCCAGCGCGTGCTGCTGCCTCAGGAGATCGTGGATGCCCATAATGAGGGTCTGATCCATTTCCACGATTCGGATTACTTTGCCCAGCATATGCACAACTGCGATCTGGTGAACCTGGAGGACATGCTCCAGAACGGCACTGTTATTTCGGGCACGCTGATTGAGAAGCCGCACAGCTTCTCGACCGCCTGCAATATTGCGACGCAGATTATCGCCCAGGTTGCTTCCTCCCAGTACGGCGGCCAGTCCATCTCGCTGACCCATCTTGCCCCCTTTGTTGAGGTGAGCCGTCAAAAGATTCGTGGCGAGGTCGCCCGCGAGCTCGAGGAGCTCGGCGTTTCCGCATCTCCCGAAAAGGTTCGCGAGGTCGTTGAGGATCGCCTGCGTGACGAGATCCGTCGCGGCGTCCAGACGATTCAGTATCAGGTCGTGACCCTTATGACCACCAATGGCCAGGCGCCGTTCGTGACGGTCTTTATGTATCTTAACGAGGCCCGTACGCCTCAGGAGAAGCACGACCTTGCCATGATCGTGGAGGAGACGCTTCGCCAGCGCTACGAGGGCGTTAAGAACGAGGCCGGCGTGTGGATTACCCCGGCATTCCCCAAGCTTATCTATGTACTCGAGGACGATAACGTTCACGAGGATTCCCCGTACTTCTACCTGACCCAGCTGGCTGCCAAGTGCACCGCCAAGCGCATGGTGCCCGATTACATCTCCGAGAAGAAGATGCGCGAGCTCAAGCTGTCTAAGGGCGAGACCGCCGGCAACGGCGATTGCTACACCTGCATGGGTTGCCGCAGTTTCCTGACGCCCGACCGTTCGGGCAACGGTTTTAACAACGTTGCCAACGCGCTGAACTACGACCCGAACAAGCCCAAGTACTATGGTCGCTTTAACCAGGGCGTTGTGACCATCAACCTGCCTGATGTCGCACTGAGCTCGCACCAGGATATGGACAAGTTCTGGAAGATCTTCGATGAGCGCCTTGAGCTGTGCCACCGTGCCCTGCTGTGCCGTCATGAGCGCCTGATGGGTACACTTTCTGACGCCGCGCCGATTCTTTGGCAATACGGCGCCCTGGCGCGTCTGAAGAAGGGCGAGACGATCGACAAGCTGCTCGTGGGCGGATACTCTACGATCAGCCTGGGCTATGCCGGCCTGTATGAGTGCGTTAAGTACATGACGGGTCACAGCCACACCGAGAAGGAGGGCACGCCGTTTGCCATGGCCGTCATGCAGCACATGAACGACAAGTGCGCCGAGTGGAAGGCCGAAAGCGATATCGACTTCTCGCTGTACGGCACCCCGCTTGAGTCGACGACCTACAAGTTTGCCAAGTGCCTGCAGCGCCGTTTTGGCATTATCCCGGGCGTGACGGACAAGGGCTACATTACCAACAGCTATCACGTCCATGTGTCCGAGGAGATCGACGCATTCGACAAGCTCAAGTTCGAGGGTATGTTCCAGCAGCTTTCGCCGGGCGGTGCCATCTCCTACGTCGAGGTTCCCAACATGCAGGACAATCTCAAGGCTGTCATTCGCGTGATGCAGTACATCTACGACAACATCATGTACGCCGAGCTCAACACCAAGAGCGACTACTGCCAGGTGTGCGGCTACGACGGTGAGATCAAGATTGTCGAGGACGATGGCAAGCTGGTATGGGAGTGCCCCAACTGCGGCAACCGCGACCAGGAGAAGATGAATGTCGCTCGTCGTACGTGCGGCTACATCGGTACCCAGTTCTGGAACCAGGGTCGAACCGAGGAGATCCGCGACCGCGTGCTGCATCTCTAATAACCATCCCAGGCTGCCCCGTAGCGAGGCCCCGGACCTTTACTCGCTATTTCGGACAGTCCTGGCTCACGACGGAGGCGCCACTGGCGCCTCCTGTTCGTGCGGAACTCATATCGAGCAAAGGTCCGGGGCCTCGCTACGGGCAGCCAAGTTGATGTAGCTGAGATGCGGCATGCGGTCTGCTCACTCCTCGAAGTTCTTAGCGGAAATAATTTGAGCTGCAGCTGCGATTTACTTGCGATGGCGGTTGAGCTGCAGCTGAGTATTTATTGGACCTCGAACCCTATGCTCGATGTTCGCTTCGTTCATTGAGTTACCCTTTGCATGAGGCTGGGACATATCGTCCCGCCCGCAGTTTCGCAGGCCGAAGGCCGAGAATGTTTGAGGACGGGAAGATATGTCCCGGCCTCCCGGGAGAGTTACTTATGAACTACGCGAACATTAAGTATTTCGATATTGCTGATGGTGAAGGCGTTCGTACTTCTCTGTTTGTGAGCGGGTGCCGTCGTGGGTGCAAGAATTGCTTTAACTCTGTCGCGTGGGACTTTGCTGCGGGCGAGCCGTTCGATCGCGCCGTCGAGGATAAGATTATCGAGAGTCTCGATCACCCCTTTATCGATGGCCTGACGATTCTGGGTGGCGAGCCTATGGAGCCCGAGAATCAGGCGGGGCTTGTTGACTTTATCGAGCGCGTGCGTGCGGCCTATCCTGCTGGGTCGGGCAAGACCATTTGGTGCTTTACCGGTGACGTGCTCGAGGAGCTTATGCCGGGTGGCCGTCATCATACCGAGGTGACGGACCGTATCCTGGCCTGCCTCGACATGTTGGTGGACGGCCCGTTCATTCAGGAACTGTACGATATCTCGTTGCGCTTTAGGGGCTCGAGCAATCAGCGCGTGATCGACATGAACGCCACGCGCGCTCGTGCTGCACGTGAGGGCGTTGCGCTTTGCGATGCTGTGGAGCTTTGGCGGGACGATCCGGTCTATTCGACCCATACTATGTAGCTGGCAGAGGTTGCGTGCCGGCGTGGTACCATAGCGCGAACGCGAAATCGAAAAAAGTGAGGCCCAGATGGTCGATCAGGAAAAAGTCGAGACTGCCATTAAGCTGCTGCTTGAAGGTATAGGCGAGGACCCAACTCGTGAGGGCCTGCTGGAGACTCCGGCACGCGTCGCCCGTATGTATGGCGAGATTGCCGGCGGTATGGACCAGAGTGCCGAGGAGCACCTGTCCAAAACTTTTGCCGTCGCTTCGAACGATTTGGTTATCGAGCGCGACATTACGTTTTACTCACTGTGCGAACACCATCTGCTGCCGTTTTATGGTAAGGCTGCGATCGGCTATATCCCTAACGGTCGCGTGGCAGGTCTGTCTAAGCTTGCCCGCACGGTTGAGGTCTATGCCCGTCGTCTGCAGCTGCAGGAGCAGCTGTGCGCACAGGTTGCCGATGCCCTCATGGAATATCTTGCTCCCCAAGGGGCGATTGTGCTGATGGAAGCCGAACACATGTGCATGACCATGCGCGGTGTGCAAAAGCCCGGCACCAAGACCGTGACGCTCACTCGTCGCGGCGTCTTTGAGACCGATCCCGCGCTCGAGGAGCGGTTCTTTAGGATGCTGGGCCGTTAGCATGAGGGTCGTCAACGACTTTACATCGAAGACCGATGAGGGGACGTCGCGTCGCGGTTTTATGGCTTCGGGCCTGGCGCCTTTTGGCGTCATGCCTCGTATCGATTACATCTGTGCCAATGGCCTGTTCCGGCGGCACCTGGGCAACATTGCACAGTTGGAATCGGGGCGCATCTTTTGCCGCCACGGTATTGACCATCTGCTGGATGTCGCGCGCATTATGTGGATTAAGAATCTCGAGGAACAGCTCGAATTTGACCGCGAGATCATCTACGCCACGGCACTTCTTCACGATATCGGCAAAGATGAACAGTATGAATCGGGTATATCCCATGATGTTGCAAGCGAACGCGTCGCTGATGCGATTCTCGGCGGCATGCCCGATGACGTGGCGTTTGAGCCGGCCGATGCCGCAGCCATTAAGACGGCCATTCTGGGCCATCGAAAGCTGCGCGTGAACAGCCAACCGCTCGAGCGCCTGCTCTATGCAGCCGACAAAGCGTCGCGCGCCTGCTTTGCATGCCCCGCGCGCAATGCTTGCAACTGGAGCGATGATAAAAAGAACCTGTCGATTCGCGTGTAGTTAGTTTACGCGGTCGGGGTTCTAAACGAAGGAGACGATCGCGATGAGTAACAAGAAACTGCCCGAGAATGCAACCAAGACTGAAGGCGCCGAGCTCGCCCGCCGTGGAAGGGGCGAAATATCCACCGCAACGGCGGTGCCCCACGTGAGCTATGACGATCTGCGCCATGCCGACCGCATTACTATCGACGGTCTCGAGGTCTTTGCCAACCACGGCGTGTATCCCGAGGAGAACGCGCTGGGCCAGAAGTTCATCGTGTCCTTGGTGCTCTATGCCGACCTGCGTGCAGCGGGGGAGCACGATAACCTGGACGCCTCGATTGACTACGGCTCGGTGTGCCACGATGTCGACGGATATCTGCGCGAGCATACGTTTAAGCTCATCGAGGCTGCAGCCGAGGGTGTGGCCCAGATGCTGCTGCGTCGTTACCCCTTGCTGCTTGGCGTGCGTGTTAAGCTCGATAAGCCTTGGGCTCCCGTCGGTCTTCCCCTGGCAAGCTGCGGTGTCGAGATCGAGCGCGTGCGCTAACCGGTTCTAATATGTCTCTATGGGTGGCTGCTTGAGCCGCTGCGATAGCGCTCTATTGTTGGGGCAGTACGTGTCGAGCAGGGCGTGAAACCGATGATTGTGGCTTGGCTCGAGCAAGTGGACGAGCTCGTGGGCGACAACCATGTCGAGACACTCGATGGGATAGGCGGCAAGTTCGCGTGCGATGCGAACGGCACCGGATTTGGGCGTGCATGAGCCCCAACGCGTTTTCATGCTACGTACGGAAACGCGGGCCACGGTGACGCCCATTGCGATTTCGTACGCGTGCACGATGTCGCGTAGCGCTGCGGTGACCTCGGATGCATAGAGCTGGTCGATGCGGGTCTGGAGCTCATCGGACGTTAGGCCGTCGAGGGTTGCGCGCCGCTTGGCCTGTGGGCGTTCGTTCGATTTGTCGGCACCCATAAAACTTGCGAAGGTGGCCTGCTTGGGCCGCGGTGCGGGTGATGCAAAGTTGCGATCGAGCGCATCTTGTACCGTGATGGGCTTGCCCCAAAGTGCAATGATGGACGAGGGACTGAGCGGCTCTCGTGCCGTCGCCTGACGTTGCTCGCGCTGGGCAAGTCGACTGATAATCCAGGCGCTGTTGCGCTTCACAAACGCTTCGATACGCTCGCGGCTGGCGCCGAGCGGTGCACTGGCGTGGACCTCACCGCTCGATGTGACGCGTAGGTTGAAGTTCTTGACGCGCTTTTTGGTAACGACGACGGGGATGGATATGCCATCCGGTCGGGATACGGTAATCGTAAATTGCTGCGTCAAAAGCGGTCCTTCAGATTGGGGACGGGCCGGCATGTCGACCGTTCGGCATGCCGGCCCGCTCAAGGGACGTGAAATTAATAACGCTCAAAGAAGGCAAGCGCGTTATCGCTGCAGAGCTTCTGCATCACGGTCTTGCCAAAGTGCTTGGAGAGCATGTTCTGGAATTCGGGCATCTTGCTGGCATCGGAGAGGAAAGCGGGCACCGTGGCGCCGTCCCAGTCGCCGCCGAGCGCGATGACGTCCTCGCCGCCCAGGTCGAGCCAGTGCTCGATATGTGCCGCCAGCTGGTCGAAGGTGACGTCTGCGGCGGTCTTGTCGGTTGCGTCGTTGGAAAGGAACTCGCTGCAGTAGTTGAGGCCGACGATGCCACCCATGTCGCGAATGGTGCAGAACTGGTCGTCGGTGAGGTTGCGCTTGACGCCGCAGACGGTGCGGGAGTTGGAGTGGCTGGCGACAAAGGGGCGCGTGGCGTGGGCGACAACCTCGTCAAAGCACTCATCGTTGAGGTGGGAGACGTCGAGTACCATGCCGGCGTGCTCCATCTGCGTAAGTGCCTCGATGCCGGCGGCGGTGAGGCCGGCGTGGGTATCGTGCCCGCTCGCGAGCGGTCCCTGCGCGTTCCAGCTGAGTGATGACATGAGCACGCCCAAGCTCTTGAGCACCTCGATTAGCGCGGGGTCCTCGGCAAAGAACGTGGCGTTTTCGATGGTGTGGATGCAGGCGACCTTGCCGTCCTTGAGCGCGGGGCGAATGTCTGCGGCGCTGCGTACGTTGACCATGCGGTCGTGGTTGAGCGTTGCCTGGCCGCTCATATGCGCCATGATCTGCGCCTGGAAGCGCGCGGCGTGGGCGGCGGGAATCTCATCGGGGACAAACGTGGCGAAGCACTGTGCCCATGGCGTGTTGCCGATCTTTGCGAGCGAGATGGCGCAGGCGTTGCCCTCGATGAGGTCGAAATCTTGCGGATGCGTTTCGTCGCCGGGGAAATAACCGTCGGTGCCGGCGGTAAAGCGCAGGTCGAGATCGAGCGTGGCCCAGCCGATGCGGTCGGCGGTGTCGCAGTGTAGGTCAAATACGGGATATGCCATGGTTCCTCCGGTTGCAGCGTTTCTTTGCAAACTGTCTTTGAATTGTATGACTAGGGTATAGTTAGCGCCATATGTTCACGGCGGCCCGCGTTGTGCGCCGCCCTTATCACGGAGGTTACCATGTCCAACCAGGGCAAGAAGGTCAAGACCCATTATCGCGGCACGCTCGATGACGGCACGCAGTTCGATAGCTCCTACGATCGCGGCGAGCCGCTGGAGTTCACCTGCGGCGCCGGCCAGATGATCAAGGGCTTCGACGCCGCTGTTGTCGACATGCAGGTGGGCGAGAAGAAGACCGTGCACATTCCTGCTGCCGATGCCTACGGCGAGCACAATCCCGAGATGGTTCTGACCTTCCCGGCCGAGCAGGTTCCCAACATCGAGCAGATCGAGAAGGGCATGAAGCTCTTCCTGTCCACGCCGAGCGGTATGCCCGTCCCCGCCGTGGTCATCGACGTGACGCCCGAGGCCGTGACGCTCGACGCCAACCACGAGCTGGCCGGCAAGGATCTCAACTTTGATATCGAGCTCGTCGAGGTCGAGGGTTAGGCTATGCCTGCAAATCTGGTTTCGACAGCGTGCCTCGGAAATCTCAACGACCCTTCCTATGAGCTTTTGCTTCGCCGGGAGCTGGGCGGTGTCTTTGAGGTCGATGAGCTGCTGCTCGATTGGGACCAGGCTGATGTATGCGCATTTGTGGGCGTGACGGAGCTGGGGCGCACGGTCGATGTTCGGCTGGATGCTGCCGACGGCGGTCGTCTTGCCGATGGCGACGTGCTCGCCATTGACCGTTCGGGTGTGGTGCCCGTGGCGGTTGTCGTGCGCCTGCGCAGCGCCGAGGTTTATTTGGTCGAAGTCGACCGCATGGATCCGATTGCGCTCGCGCATGCGTGCTGGGAGATCGGCAACATGCATGCGCCGCTCTTCCGGGGCGACTCGGACGAGCATACCGTGCGCATGTATACGCCGGTGCAGCCTGTTTTGGGCCGCATGCTCCGGGGTATCGAGGGTGTTCGGCTCTCGGTGGTTACCCGTGAACTCGATACGGACCGGCGCTTTGCGTCGAGTGCGGCGGAGGTCGTCGTTAGCATGGCTCCGGACTTTACCATCGTAAAAAAGACGCGCGGCTAAGCGCGCGTATGCGCAAGACGGGCTTTGAGGGGCGACCAATCAAGGTCCGTCTTGCTGTTGATAGGAGGCTTTGGGGAAGCGTATGGGTCTTGAGGGAATCAAGTTGATTGCATGCGATTTGGACGGCACGTTGCTGCACCCGGGGGAGCGCGAGCCGCGTTCCGAGGCCTTTGAGCTTATCGATGAGCTGCATCGTCGCGGTATCGTGTTTATGCCGGCGAGCGGCCGTCAATATGCGAGCTTACGCTATCTGTTTGCCCCGGTGGCCGATGAGCTCGCCTATGTATGCGAAAACGGAGCCCTGGTGATGAGCGAGGGGCGTGCCGTTGTCAAGCGTTCCATGGAGCGTGGCCTTGCTATGGATATCGCGAATGCCGTGGTTGCGTATCCCCATGCCGACGTGACCCTTTCGTGCGAGGGGCACCTCTACGCCATGAGCGGCAACGATGCGTTCGTCGACCATTTGCGCTATGAGGTCCACTGCGATGTGGCGGTGGTCGACCGTCCCGAGGACATCGACGAGGACGTCATTAAGATTGCCTTCCAGACGCCCGAGGTGGATCAGCCAGCGGCGCTGGAGCATTTTGAGCGCCTCTTTAGCGACCGTGTCGACGTGATGACGTCGGGAACCGAATGGACGGACTTTATCGGTTTCGGTTCGGGCAAGGGCTCCGCGCTTGCCGATTACGGTCGTGCCCTGGGGATTTCGCCCGATGAGATGATGGCGTTTGGCGACAATGAGAACGATCGCGACATGCTCAACGTCGTGGGCCATCCCTATCTGATGGAGAGCTGCAATCCCAGCATGCGTGGCATCAACGACCGCGTTCGCTATGTGCGCACGGTCGAAGAAGAACTGTGCCGCCTGCTCGCCGAGTAGGTTTTCGGGACATGCCTAGAAATGTGCTGCTTGCTGTAGCGGATGGGCAAGTAGATTTGCGGGCATGTCCCAAACATCTACCGGCAGTCGGGGCAGAGACCCTCGAAGATGGTGTAGTGCGACGTGACGTGCCAGCCGATTTGCTCGGACGCTTTGGCGTCGAGCTGGGCATCGAAGGGGAGCGGTACGTCGATGACGCGGCTGCACGAGGTGCAGATGATATGCGCATGCGGCTCGATGGTGCGATCGAAGCGACTCCCGCCCGGCGTCTTGATCGAGAGGATTTCTCCGGCATCTGCCAAGAGATTGAGGTTGCGGTAGACCGTGCCGCGGCTGATCTTGTCATCCTGTTCGCGCACGGCGTTGTAGATCTCGTCGGCGGTGGGATGGTTATAGCTTTGGCGCACGGCGTCAAGAACCAGCTTTCGCTGCTTGGTATTCCTTCTTTGCACCGCCATGCGCCTCGCCTCTTTTCTATCAACGGTCGTAGGTAAATGATACCGTATTTAGCACACAATACTAATAATGAGGACTGAAACCGTCTTCATTGGCAAGTGGGGCTCGGGCCTGGGCATCTACGAGGCGAAAACGCGTTCCCATGCGCTCGTAGGAGGCATGAAGTGCCTCGAGATGAGATAGGATGTCTGCCGGAGCTCCCTGTATCTCCATCTCGACTGAGCCGTCTTCCATGTTACGCACCCAGCCGGTGAGTGCGCGTGCCTGCGCGAGGTTGGTGTTGGTGAAGCGGAAACCGACGCCCTGGACCTGCCCCTCCCACCGCAGGAAATAGCGCTGCGGGGCGTCTTGAGTGGCCTCGTCGCTTGCGAGCACGGTGAGCCTACGGCGCAGCTCAAGCTCAACGCCAGAGGGCTTTTGGGGTTCGCGGCTGCCGCCGGTGACGCCCGAGAAAAGCTTGTCGAAAAAACCCATCGCTATGCCTGCTTGTTAGAGTCAGCGGGGAAGGCGATACCCGCCTGCTGGCGCACGGCATCCATGATACGCAGTGAGACGAGCGTAACGTCGCGGTAGTGGCCAAGCTCGTGACGTCCCGCCGGGGTCTCCCAAATCTCTTCCTTGACGTTATCGATGCCGCCGATGGCGGTGATAAAGTCTGTGAGTTCGTATTCCATGGTGTTGCTCGATTTGGGCAGGTCGAGCACGCGGCCGTTGTCGCTCTGTTCGCGCGGTGCCTCGGTCGCCGAGCCGCGTACGACGTCGCCGCGATAGTCGATGCGGACGTTGCGGGGCGTGGACAGATGGTCGATCTGGATAGTGCCACGCTCGCCTTCGATCTGCGAGGGCAGCAGGTCATTCGTAATTTTGGAGTGCGCGAGCTCGACGGAGATACGGCCACCGCCGTAGCTGGCGAGGACGGAACCACAGCCATCGATGGGACCGTGCGTGAGCTGTCGCGTGGTGGGGTCGAGCAGCGTAGTCATGCTCGTAAGGCCGGAGGGCATGCCGAAAATCTCGACCATGGGCTCGACGGTGTAGACGCCAATATCCATGAGGGAACCCGATGCCATGTTGCAGTCGAAGATATTGGTGGCGCGTCCCGCGAGAATCTCGTTGTAGCGCGAGGAATATTTGCCAAAGCGCAATGAGGCGCGGCGGATGGGGGCGATCTCGCCCAGGGCGTCTTCGATGGCGTGGAAGGCGGGATCGTGGAGGGGGCGCATGGCCTCGAGGGCCACGACACCTGCTGCCTCGGCGGCGCGGAAGACTTCCAGCGCCTGCGCTTCGGTGGCGCAGAAGGGCTTCTCGACGATGACGTGCTTGCCACCGGCGATGCAGGCAAGGGCCTGCTCGTAGTGAAGCGCGTTAGGGCTGCCGATATAGACGGCATCGACGTCGGCGGCTGCCGCAAGCTCATCGAGTGAAGTAAAGTTTCGCTCGCCACCGCGCTCGGCGGTAAAGGCAGCACCGCGATTGGCATCGCGCGAGAGCGTGCCCACGAACGCGGCTTGGTCGTTGGCGTTGACGACCTGGATAAAGTCGTCGGTGATCATGGATGTGCCGATGGTCGCGATGCGCAGCATACGTCCCCCTTGCGTTGTTTGGTCTACAGGATGAGTGTAGCGCGTGGGGATATAAAGCTGCGCGAAAACGCTATTACAGGTCGCTCTCGTTGAAGCCGGCGTCGATATCGAGGTTGCCGCCGTCGGCCGCCGTGGTGGCGAGCTCGTCGCAGCGCTCGTTGAGCTCATGGCCGGCGTGACCCTTAACCCAGATGAACTCAACCTTGTGCTTGCTCTTTGCGGTGAGTAGGCGCTCCCACAGATCGCGGTTCTTGACGGGCTGCTTGTTGGCGGTCTTCCAGCCGCGTTTTTTCCATCCGTCAATCCAGTGCTTGTTGAAGGCGTTGACGACGTACTGCGAATCGGAATGGACTTCGACGTCGCAGGGGCGGTTGAGCGCCTCGAGCGCTACGATGACCGCCATGAGCTCCATGCGGTTGTTGGTGGTCTTGGCGTAACCGCGCGAAAGCTCGGAGGTGAAGGTCTTGCCGGCGGGGTTGGTGTATTTGAGCACGGCGCCATAACCGCCGCGTCCCGGATTTGATCGGGCCGAGCCGTCGGTATAGATGATGACCTTCACATGGTTCCTTTCGTTGGGTACGTTTCGTGTGAGTGACCATTGTAGCGCCATGTCCGCCGGGGGCTAGCAATCTACGATTTCTATCCCGTCTTCCGACAGTTGGTTGGCATGGATGATGCGGTTGAGCTCGTCGAGGTATTGCTGCAAGAGGGGAGAGGGCTTGCGGTCGTCATGCATGATGTAGCCCACATGCATCGTCGGGGCGTCTGCCAAGGGGATCGAGGCCATGCCCCACTGCATTTCGCTGGAGAGTACGCCGGTCGACAGCGCATAGCCGTTCGAGGTGATAAGCAGGTTGGTGAGCGTCCCGCGGTCGGATACGCGGATATTGCGGTTGCAGGGAATATAGCTAAAGGGTTCCTCGGCGTAATAGAAAGAGTTGGAGGTGCCTTGCTCAAAGCTGTAGCGGGTGTAGGGCGTAAGGTCGGCAAGCGACAGCTGCGGGCGGCGGGCGAGCGGGTGGCGTTCGCTTACGAACACGTGGACTTTCGCATCAAAGAGGGGATGAAAGCTCGCTCGGGCATCGGTGAATGCCTTCTGCAAGACACGGGTATTAAAGTCGTCCAGATAGAGGATGCCGATGTCGCTGCGAAACGCGCGTACGTCGTCGATGATCTGCGCCGTGGTGGTCTCGCGCATGATGAACTCGAACTTGCTGTCGCGGCAGCGCTCGACTACGTTGACAAAGGCCTCGACCGAAAACGCGTAGTGTTGGGCCGAGATGGCAAGGCGGGCCTGAGGTGTACCGCCGTCCTCATAGCGGGCCTCGAGCATGTCGGCCTGCTCTACGACCTGGCGTGCATAACCCAATAGCTCGGTGCCGTCGTTGGTGAGTGCAACACCGCGGCTGGAGCGCGTAAAGATATCGATATGAAGTTCCTGCTCCAGGCTTTTGACGGCGTTTGAGATGTTGGACTGTGCCGTATAGAGGCGCTGAGCTGCGGCGTTAATTGAGCCGGACTCTGCCACGGCGATCAAAAAGCGAAGCTGTTGGAGGGTCATCGGCTCCCGTCCTTTCGAGTGTTATCTATAAAACCGATAACAGGTTAGCGCTTTTAAGTGATTGACCGAGGGAAACAATGCTCGTACTATTCAAAACACACAAAGGCGGTAGGTAATTAAGCCAACCACGGAACCGGGATGCGAAGGGAGGCCCGCATATGAATTGCTTACCAAGACGAATGCCGGGCTCCTGTTTGCGCCCGTCGGCGTGATCAGGAGACAGCGACTTACTTCTCTTACTCTTATTACTTTTGTTCGATCAAGGAGATCATCATGAGCCAGTTTATCAACAACCCCGAGCACACCTTTGGTTTCGATACCCTGCAGCTGCACGTTGGCCAGGAGAGCGCCGATCCTGCATCCGACTCCCGCGCCGTGCCTATCTACCAGACCACGAGCTATGTGTTCCGCAACTCCCAGCACGCCGCCGACCGCTTTGGTCTTGCCGACGCCGGTAACATCTACGGCCGTCTGACCAACTCCACCCAGGGCGTCTTCGAGGACCGTATCGCCGCCCTCGAGGGTGGCGTGGCAGGTCTTGCCGTCGCCTCCGGTGCTGCTGCCATCACCTATACCCTGCAGGCTCTTGCCCAGGCCGGTGACCACGTGGTGGCTCAGAAGACCATCTACGGTGGCTCCTACAACCTGCTGGAGCATACGCTCTCCCAGTTTGGCGTCGAGACCACGTTTGTCGATGCCCATAACCTGGAAGAGGTCGAGGGTGCCATCAAGGACAACACCACGGTCATCTATCTCGAGACGCTCGGCAACCCCAACTCCGACATCCCCAACATCGACGCCATTTCCGAGATCGCCAAGAAGCACGGTCTGCCGGTTGTCGTCGACAACACCTTCGGCACCCCGTATCTGTTCCGTCCGTTGGAGCATGGTGCCAACATCGTCGTCCACTCTGCAACCAAGTTCATCGGCGGCCACGGCACCTCGCTGGGCGGTGTGATCGTCGACGGCGGTAACTTCGACTGGAAGGCGAGCGGAAAGTACGCCCAGATTGCTGAGCCCAACCCCTCCTACCACGGTGTCTCGTTTGCCGAGGCTGCCGGTCCCGCCGCCTTCGCAACCTATGTCCGCGCTATCCTGCTGCGTGACGAGGGCGCTTGCATCAGTCCGTTCAACGCCTGGGTCCTGCTCCAGGGCACCGAGACTCTGTCGCTGCGCGTTGACCGCCATGTCGAGAACACCAAGAAGGTCGTTGAGTTCCTGGCTGGTGACAGCCACGTCGCCAAGGTGAACCACCCGAGCTTGCCCGAGCACCCCGACCATGAGCTGTACCAGAAGTACTTCCCCCGTGGCGGCGCCTCGATCTTCACCTTCGAGATCAAGGGCGGCCAGGAAGCTGCTTGGAAGTTCATCGATCATCTGCAGGTGTTCTCGCTGCTCGCCAACGTGGCCGACGTCAAGTCGCTCGTCGTGCACCCGGCTACCACCACGCACTCCCAGCTCTCTGCCGAGGAGCTCGCCGAGCAGAACATCACGCCCTCCACGATCCGTCTTTCCATCGGTACCGAGAACGCCGAGGATATCATTTGGGATCTGAAGCAGGCCTTCGCCGCGCTGGACGAGTAAGGCGACTTGTGCAAGGACCCCTTGCGACTCGATAGGTATAACTGCATAAAATGCCTGCTCAAGGCGCCTGTGCGAACAATGGTTGCACAGGTGCCTTTTTTGCATAGAGAGGGTGCAAAAACAGGGTTTTTGGCACGCTTTATGCATTCGAGTTGTGGAAAACTCCTGTTAAGAGGATGTGAGTTTTACGCAATTGACGTGCGCCTTTTGAGTAAAACCGCAGGTCGCGATTTGCTCGGGGTACTATGCAGCGCGATCGAATCACACGCAGCTCAAACGCAGCAAAAACACACTACGGAGGTTTCCAGCTACATGAGGATCGATTCACGAAAACCGAAAGCCGCCGCCCTTTCCGCCGCTCTGACCGTGGCACTTTTGGTGGGCGCCGGCGCAACTGATGCCCACGCGGCAACACTATCCGATACGGTCGGATCTACGCCGTCCGAGGCGACGCTGGTGCAGCCCGTCGACTACCGCGGCGATGGTTATGGCTCTATGCAGGAGTGGAATGCCTCGATGGGGGCAAAGCGCGACTCCCTGGAGATGCGCGCTCAGATCATTATGAATATGTATGGCGACTATGCTACCGATGACGAGCGCGCTGTGCTGCAGGGTTGCATCGACGGTGCGGGTAGCCTGTTGACGATGGGGGAGGTCGACGCCAAGTCGACCGAGCTCGACGAGCTTCGCTCCACGCTTGAGGATGCCAAGCGCGAGGCGCTCGAGGCTGCCGCGGCCGAAGCAGAGGCCGCTGAGGCCGTTCAGGCATCGTATTACAACGCCGGCTCCGGCTCGTCTTACGCGTCTGCTGCGTATTACGCGAACGGCTCGGGCCTGACGCGCTCGAGCGGCGTCAATAACTATAACGGCCGCCGCGAGACTTATTACAGCAGCAACGTACTCTACCATCACCGCACGGGCGAATGGACGCAGGATTCCGAGGGCTTTTGGCGCGATTCCGATGGCTACTACGTCGTGGCCGCGGGCGATAAGGCCCAAGGCTCCACGTTTACCGGCTCCAAGGGTGAGTGCAAGGTCTATGACTCCGGCTGCGCTGCCGGAACCACCGACTACTACACTGGCTGGTAATTATTCTGCATCACGGATATTTGGCGGACGGGCGTCTTTACCGAGCTTTAGGGCAACGTAAGGACGCCCGTTCTATGCATGCGCTTGAGCTAACAGAGCGCTTACCGTGGCAGTACGCCGCGCATATGGGCGCGGGGCACACTAAGTCACGAGAAGCAAAGTCTTTCTCGTGGAGGAAGTGGTTCCATGAACGCTCGAGATATCGCCGTTGCCGCCGTTGCATTGACGCTTGGTTGCCTTGGTCCTACGGCCGCGCTCGTCGCGGGTATGCAGGGGTCTTGTGGGGCTGCCTCTATCGTGGTCGGTGCGTTGATCGCGGCTGCGCTGCTGGGAAGTGCGGGTGTAGTTCTTTGCCGCGATGGCGAGGACGAGGTGCCTGAGTCGCAACGCTAACTGTTGTGAGGTTGCCGCCGGTCATAGACGAAGACGAAAGCCGCCGCAGGGGAAAGGTTCCCTTGCGGCGGCTTTGCTGTTGAGTCTGTTGACGTGGTGAGCCGGGCGCTACCAGCTTGCCTCGATATCGCGGATGCGCCGATAGAGCCACTCGTTTTGCGGTGCCTGGATATCGTGCTTGGCCGCCAGACGGCAGATGGTGCCCGCGAACTCCTCAACTTCGGTTTTTCGTTGTGCGATGCGGTCCTGCGCCATCGAGGGCATACCGGCGGGGTCGATTCCCTCGATGAGGTGCACCATCTGCGTCAGGTCTGCCTCGGTCAGCTCTACGCCCTCGGCGTTGGCGACCGCAAGCGTTTCGCGCATGGCGGAAACAAAGCAGCGACGCTGCTCGGAGCCCGGCTCCGTGGCGCTTCCGTAGGTCCCGCCGTAGGCCATGCAGGTCTGGTTGATGCCGTCGTTGAGCATGAGTTTGGCCCACATGCGGTGCGCAATGTCGCTCTCGACGGTATGGGCGATGCCGCAGCGCGTGTAGAGCTCGTCGATGGCGGTGACGGTTGCGGGCTCGGTGCCCGCTGCCGCGCCAAAGCGAATCTCGCCCGCATTGGTAAAGGTGAGCGCGCCGTCGAGGAATACGGCGTCCATGCCCTGGCAGATACCCAGGACGGTGCGCTTCCAGCCAAAGCGCTCGGCAATCTTTTGCTCGCTCGTAATGCCGTTGCACAGCGAGGCGATGAGCGTATTGGGCCCCACGACGCGCTCCATAGTCTTGAGCGCCACATCGAGTCCAGTGGTCTTGACCGTGAGAATGACCAGATCGGCGGGCACCGCCTCGCTGACGCGGACGGATTTGAGCGCACAGGGCTTGCCGTTGACGGTGAGCGCATCGCTCGCGTGACGCTCAAAACGTGCGTCATCCATAACGTATTCGACGGCGTCATTGCCGAGGGCCTTGGCAATCATGCTCCCGTAGAGCAGGCCGACGCCGCCCTTGCCGATAAAGGCGACCTTGTTGATCTGCACGTGAATCATCTCCCCATATATAAAAGGCGCCCGCGTAAGGGGCGCCTGATGGATTGTATGTCGCCGGGACGTTTGGTGAGCGCGCGGGGCTGCTGTTAAGAAAAAGAAACTATTGCGCTGTGCGCTTATGCCGCAGGGCAGACCGCGAAAACGCGTGTGGGATATCCAACGCCATCGCGGGCCTTGGGGAGGGCGCAGAAGATGACGGCGCCCGTGGCGGGAAGCTCGTCCAGATGGTCCATGACCTCGATCTGATAACGGTCGACCGAGAGGATGTATTGTTCACCGGGGTAGGGGTAGGCGTCCTCGCGCGTGGTCACGCTCGCCTCCTTTCATCGGGCTTTTTGCTGATGTTAAAGCGGTGTCGTGACGGCTCGATTTCTGCTACGTTACGATACGTTCTCGATTGCGATTCCAATGTGTTTCGACGGCGTGGCCGTTGTGTTTCGCCTCATTAGGGCTTCGAGGGGAGAGGAAAGGCAGTGCAATATCGCGTTGACCCCAAAAGCGGCAACCGTATCTCGGCGCTGGGGCTGGGTTGCATGAGGTTTCCCGGCGCGCCGGGACGCCCCGATGCGAAGACAGCCGATGCCATCATTTCCCGTGCGGTGGAGCAGGGGATTAACTACCTGGACACGGCCTATCTCTATCCCGGCAACGAGGCTTGCGTGGGCGCTTCGCTTGAGCGCCTAGGCCTACGCGACCAGGTTTTGCTCGCGACCAAGCTGCCACATGCTTCGTGCAAATGCGCGGAGGATTTCGACCGCTTTTTTGACGAGCAACTGCACCGTTTGCGGACTGACCATATCGACTACTACCTCATGCACAACATCACCTCGCCCGCGCAGTGGGAGCGCGTGGCAGCGTTGGGTATCGAGGACTGGATTGCGCACCAAAAGGCTGCGGGGCGTATTCGCCAGATAGGTTTTTCGTACCACGGCAGTGCGGCGGACTTTCTCACGATGCTTGACGCGTATGACTGGGACTTTTGCCAGATCCAGTACAACTACGCTGGAGAGCGCTACCAAGCGGGAACGGCGGGACTCATGGCGGCCGCCGAGCGCGGGCTCGCGGTGTTTGTGATGGAGCCGCTGTTGGGCGGACGTTTAGCGGGCAAACTGCCTCCGCGTGCCCGCGCCGTGTTCGATGGCGTACGCGATCCGTACCTGAAGACGCCGGCTGCTTGGGGCCTTTCGTGGGTGTGGAACCATCCTCAAGTCACGATGCTGCTTTCGGGCATGACCGATACCGCGCAGGTGGACGAGAACGCGGCATTGGCGGATCGCGCACTGCCGGATTCGATGACGACAGAGCAGCTCGATACCATCGCACGTGTGCTGGGAGAGTTTGAGAAATCGAATCGCGTGCCGTGTACGGGGTGCGGCTACTGCATGCCGTGCCCCAAGGGCATCAATATTCCCGGTTGCTTTGGCGCCTACAACGCGAGCTACGCGCATAGTTGGTTTACGGGGCTGTCTCAATACTTTACGGCAAGCGCGGTGCGGACGAACGAGCCCAAGCTGGTGAGCAATTGCGTCAAGTGCGGCAAATGCGCGCGTCACTGTCCGCAGCACATCGATATTCCCGAGCGTCTCGACGATGTGCGCCGACGTTTCCAGCCTGGCCCCGTAACGGCCGCGCTTAAGGCCTTTTGCAAAACGCGCTCCTGATGCCCCTTTTATAACTTGCGGTGGAATAGTTCCTGTTTGCGGCAGAATAGGGGCCAAACAGGAACTATTCCACCGCAACTGAAGGGGGCTGTCGTGGACCATCGGGATTCATGTGATGACTTACGTGAGGTTCGTTGGGGCGTTTTGGGCGCTGGGAACATATCGCATCGATTTGCATCGTCGCTCAAGGAGGTGGACGGGGCACGGCTTGTGGCTGCCGCCGGTCGCACTCCTTCGCATGTTGAGGAGTTTTGCAGGGCGTTTTTGATTGATGCCGCGCACAGTTATGCCACGGCTGACGATAGCGGCGATGCGGCTTATGATGCGCTGATTGCCGACCCCGATGTCGACGCAATCTACTTGGCTCTTCCACATGGCATGCATGCGCATTGGGTCTGTCGGGCACTGCGCGCGGGAAAGGCCGTGCTGTGCGAAAAGCCGGCCGTTTTGAATGAAGAAGAGGCTCTCTCGATTGCCTCCACCTCTCGCGAGCGCGGCGTGCTGTTTATGGAGGCGATGAAAAATCGGTTTTGCCCGATGCGTACTCGCGTGAAGGGCTTGCTTGCGTCGGGCGAGCTCGGCCGTATCGTCTCGATTGAAAGCGTGCAAAAACTCGATTATGGTGAGCCCCCTTCGAGTTATCTGCTCGACCCGTTGCAGGGTGGCTGTCTATATGACATGGGCTGCTATGCGGTCGGGTGGTTTGAGGATTTGCTCGCGGGTGCGTGCGATGTTTCGTCTCGTGAAGTTCGCTGGCGTGACGTATCGGGCGGCCGCGTGGATTGGGCCGACGAGATCCATATGAGCGTCGGCGGTATACCCATTCATATGGTGTGCGACGGCAAGGCAGCGTATGAAAGCCGCTTAACGATTGCCTGCGAGCGGGGCTCGTTGGAAATCGAGCGCCTCCATCGCCCCGAGCTCGCCCATGTGAAGTACTCCGACGGGCGAATGCTCGAAATAAATGCCCCGTTTGAGGTCGATGATTTCTACGGCGAAATCCAGCATGCGACCCAGCTCATCCAGGCGGGGAAACTCGAGAGTCCCGTCATGCCCCTTGCCGCCACACAGCGCTGCGCGCGCATTATCGATGCAATCCGTCTAGCCCTCTAGGACTTGGCGCTGACGCGTAGGGAATCATGACGCTGGCGCCCGTAGCCGCAGTGCTTGGTGACCCGCATCTCTGATGCCCCTTTTATAAGTTGCGGTGGAATAGTTCCTGCTTGCGGCAGAATAGGGGCCAAACAGGAACTATTTCACCGCAACTGATGAGGGGGAGCTGGAGATGCTGACGATTGGGTGTCATCTTTCGACGACGAAGGGCTATCGGGCAATGGGAGAGACGGCGCTATCCATTGGCGCCAACACCTTTGCATTCTTTACGCGCAACCCGCGCGGCGGCAAGGCGAAAGATCTTGACATGGATGACGTGGCGGCCCTGCGCGAGCTTATGGAGCAAAACGACTTTGGCCCGCTCGTGGCTCATGCCCCGTATACCTATAACCCCTGCTCGGCCAAAGAGCGGGCGCGCGAGTTTGCCCTGGAGGCAATGGCCGAGGACTTGCGGCGCATGGAAGCGCTGCCCGGCAACTACTATAACTTCCATCCCGGTGCGCATGTGGGGCAGGGCTCCGACGCCGGTATTCAGATGATCGTCGACACCCTGTGCCAGGTGATGTTTGAGGACCAGCAGACGACGGTGCTGCTCGAGACCATGGCCGGCAAGGGCACCGAGGTGGGCCGCAGCTTTGAAGAGCTGGCACTCATCATTGAGGGCGTTGCCGACAAGCGCCCCGAGCTGTCGGCCAAGTTGGGCGTTTGCTTGGACACCTGCCATGTGAATGACGCCGGCTATGACATCGTCCACGATCTTGAAGGCGTGCTTGACGAGTTCGATCGTGTGGTGGGTATCGATCGTCTGCATGCCGTACACATCAACGATTCGAAGAACCCTTGTGGCGCCCATAAAGATCGTCACGAGTGCATCGGCAAGGGATACCTTGGCAGCGAGGAATTTGGTGGCGGTATGCAGGTTATGCAGAATATTGTATCGAATGGTCGCTTGCGCGCATTGCCATTCATTTTGGAGACACCGAACGAACTTGCAGGTTATGCGGCTGAAATCAAACTGTTAAGGTCATTGCAGCAGTAATGGCTGCCATAAAGTGGGACGCTCCATTCACGTTATGGGTTTGTTTCAATCAGTTTTCTAATTGCAGATTCTTCCAAGCGGGTGCATAATAACCCTCAGTTTTTGCAGACCTCTGAATCACGTGGGGTCATTGGAAGGAGACTGATTATGAAGCTGAAGAAGCTTGGCGCATTTGCCGCCACGGGTGCTATGGCGCTCGCCCTCGCTCTGACGGGCTGCGGCTCGTCCAACGCCACCTCTGGTTCTAATGCCGGTTCCAGCAGCTCTGACGACGCTAAGGTCGAGAAGGTCGACGGCTCCAAGGAGTACGCGCTCGTCAAGGACGGTACGCTGACCGTCGGCACCTCTGCCGAGTACGCTCCGTTTGAGTACAAGGATGACAACGGCGATTATCAGGGCTTTGACCTTGAACTCATCAAGGCTATCGGCGACAAGCTGGGCCTGGATGTCGAGTATGTCAACAATGACTTTGACACGCTGGTTCCGGGCGTCGCTTCGGGCGCCAAATATGACGTTTCCATCGCGGCTATCACCGACACGCCCGAGCGTGAGAAGGAAGTCACTTTCTCCGATTCCTACTACATGGACGATCAGGCTATCGTGACCAAGGTCGATAACACCGACATCACGGCCGACAACTACAGCGAGAAGCTCAACAACGCCGATGCTACCATCATCGTCCAGTCTGGCTCGACCGCCGAGTCCTTTGCCCAGGAGAACTTCCCCAAGGCCAAGATTGTCCCCTACAAGGACGCCACCGAGTGCTTCAGCGCCCTGCAGTCCGATAAGGGCGACGCCGTAGTCACCAACCGCTCCGTTGCCAGCCAGCTGACCGCCGAGCAGTTCAACACCTGCCAGACCATTAAGCAGATTAGCACCGGCGAGGAGTACGCCATCGCCATCAACCAGGGCAACACCAAGCTCAAGGACGACATCAACCAGGCCATCAAGGACCTGACCGATGACGGTACCGTTGACGCCCTCATGGCTAAGTACAACATCAAGTAAAATAGCTACTTGATTGCTCGCGGGCCCTTTCCGCTTTGGCGGAGAGGGCCTTTGCGCTTCTCTTGACGGAGAGCATTTCCGTCTCGTTTTGCCGACAACTTCTACGATAGGAGCCACCTTGTCTCGACTGAACAAAGGGGCTGCGGAGCAGCGTTTTCCACTGCCCGCCTTGCTCCAAAAGCTAGCCTGCGTCATGGCCGTGGCGCTCGCGCTGGTGTGTGTGGGGACATATGCGCCCACGACCGCCCAGGCGCTTGAGACCGCAAAGATTACCGCTCGACCCAACACCGGTTCGGGCAGCGATGTGGTCGGCGGCACCGAGACGCGCATCACCTGGGAGGTCCAGGCCGATGCCGATGAGGAGCTGAGCGGTCTTTCTTTGACGTTTGTCGACGGCACGACGTTTGGTACCGATGACACGCGATTGACGATGCTCTCGGGCGAGGACCTCATGGATCGTACGCCCATGAAACCCACGTGCAAGGCTGATGGCCAGACGCTCAAGATTGACTTTGGCGAGACGGCGCCTGCCGGCGGCTTTTTCCGTGTCGAGGTTTACGGCGTGACCTTCCCCGTCGAGGGCGGCGATGAGGCCTTTAGCGGCACCTACACTTTGGCCGATGGCTCGACCAAGAAGATCTCCAAGATTCCGTCGGTGGAGATCAAGGGCGTGACGGCCTTCGATAACTTCCTGGCCGATCTTAAGGAGCAGCCGTGGGTCGAGGCCTGGAACTCCAATATGTTCCTGCGCCTGTTCTTGAACCCGGTCATTTTGGTCCAAAGCCTGCCGATCGTCTTTAAGGGCTTCCTTATGTCGCTTTCGATCGTGCTTGTGGCGTTTCCGCTGGCAATTCCCTTCGGTTTTGCCCTGTCGCTCATGCGCATCTCCAAGTCGCGCATCCTTCGTTGCCTTGCCGGCATCTACGTGAATATCATTCGCGGTACGCCGGCGTTCCTGCAGATCTATATCGCGTTCTTCGGTCTGCCGTTGGCCGGCGTCAAGGTGGACGACTATGTCTTGGGCGTTATCGTCATGGCCATGAACTCGTCTGCGTACCTGTGCGAGATCTTCCGTGCCGGTATTCAATCGATCCCCAAGGGCCAAAACGAGGCTGCTCGCTCTCTGGGCATGAATGCCTTCCAGACGCTGCTCTACGTTATGATTCCGCAGACATTCCGCAATGTTTTGCCTACGCTGACCAGCGAGTTTATCTTGCTTTACAAGGATACGTCGCTGCTTGCCGCCGTGGGTGTGGTCGAGATCGTCATGAACGCCCGTACCATCGTGGCCACGACGGGCTCCATTACACCGTACGTGGTTGCCGCCCTGTTCTATCTGGTCATCACCCTGCCGCTCGCTCGCTTGGTGAGCGGTCTTGAGGCGAGGCTTTTGGGCACGGCCGAGACCAAGAAGAAGCGTCCCGCCAAGAGCGCCGGACAGGTTGTCGCGACGCCCGCCGATCACATCGCCGGTCTGTAAGGAGGTCCTATCATGAGCGAAACCAATAACTCGAACGAGGTCGTCGTCAGCATCAAGAACCTCCAGAAGGCCTTTGGCGACAACGTGGTCCTGCGCGATATCGATCTGGATGTGCACAAGGGTGAGGTCGTTGTGGTCTTGGGCCCCTCGGGCTCGGGCAAGTCGACGATGCTTCGCTGCATCAATCGTCTGGAGCATCCCACGAGCGGCTCGATTATCGTCGAGGGTGTGGACGTGTGCGCCAAGGGCGTCGACCTTAACAAGGTGCGCACGCATCTGGGTATGGTGTTCCAGCAGTTCAATTTGTTCCCGCACCTCTCAGTCAAAAAGAACGTCATGCTCGCGCAGCAAAAGGTGCTCAAGCGCAGCAAGGAAGAGGCCGAGAAGATTGCCGTCGAGGAGCTGACCAAGGTCGGTCTTGCCGAGCGTATCGACTTTATGCCGAGCCAGCTCTCGGGCGGCCAGCAGCAGCGCGTTGCCATCGCCCGCGCCCTGTCGATGAACCCGCACGTCATGCTCTTTGACGAGGCCACCTCGGCGCTCGACCCTGAGCTCGTGCGCGACGTCCTGGGCGTCATGCGCGACCTGGCGCACGACGGTATGACCATGATCGTCGTGACGCACGAGATGGGCTTTGCCCGCGATGTCGCTGACCGCGTCGTCTTTATGGACGGTGGCGTCATTGTGGAAGAGGGTACGCCGAGCGAGGTCTTCGACCATCCTAAGAGCGAGCGCACCAAGGCGTTCTTGGGCAATATCTCGTAGCCGGTTGATGTAACTGCCGTTACAAAAGAGCGGGGGCTGGACTTGAATTCAGCCCCCGCTCTTTTGTAGGGATGGGGATGTGCTTTGATGCAGGCTCTTTTGGAAGCCCTGGGTTCGTTACGCGAGCTCGGCTCCGAGGGCCTTGCAAGCGGTCTCGCCCTCGTCGTCGGGCGCGTCGTAGCAGATGGTGGAGTCCACGACGTTGACGCCGGCATCGTCGGCGTCGGCCTTCCAGTTGTCCATCCACTCGCCCTCGGCCCATGAATAGGAGCCAAAGAGGACGACCTTCTTGTCGCCGAGAGTCTCCTTGACCTCGTTCCACATCGGCTGGAACTCATCGTACTCGAGTTCCTCTGAGCCCATGGCGGGGCAGCCGAAGGCGAAGGCATCATATTCGGCGGCCTTGTCGGCAGAGAAGTCGGCGCAGGGGATGACCTCTGCCTCGGCGCCGACATCGGTTGCACCTTCGGCAACGAAGTTTGCCATGGCCTCGGTGTTGCCCGTGCCGCTCCAGTAGACGACGGCGATCTTGCTCATGTTGAGTCCTTTCAGTTGTGCGGCAGGTTGCCGCGGCTTCTATGTTCTATCGGGTTGCCTGGGCAAGTTGCGCCAGGCTGCAGCCCTGCTGATAGACAAAGGTGAGGTATTGAGTGCAAGCGCGGTAGGCGTCAAACATCGCAAGCGCTTGCTCGACATTCGTGTAGACCTTCCAAGCTCCAAAGACCTTGTAGTTCTCGCCGCGCTGGGCGATAAACTCGTGCACGTCGTCGTAGGGATATCCGAGGAAGTAGCCTATTTCGTGCGGAAACTCGCAGGTGCAGTTGTTGCTGCAGCTAGCTTGCTGGGGTAGTGCGCATCGAGTCTGGCTACAGGCGCATTCCGCGACGTTATTGCTCGCGAGCGTGATGCGTGATGCCAAATGCACAAGGCATGTCGAAAGGTCTCTCGTGTCGTAGCCTTCCGAGGCGAGCGCCGTTTGGGCGCGAGGGTCTGCGAAATAGGTGGTGAGGCTTTTGGCTCGGTACATATACACGAGCGCTCCGCAGGGCCGCCAGACCAAAACACTCAGGTGGATACCGAACGGGTCAAGCTCGCGATTGCACTGGGCGATAACGTTGAGCAGGCGTGCTCGGCGTTCTGCGATGGTTTCGGTTGCGGTCGAGCCGTCCCCGTGGGCATAGGTGCCTGGATAGGTAAAGAGCGATGCCGGCTTGATGCCCGCGAGCGTGGGAGAGCAGTTGCGCACGACTGCTGCCTGAAACGTTGGGATGTCTATGGTTCGAGTCACGGCGCTCCTTACGGATCTAAACTGTTAACCTAGGAAAACTTATACACGAAAGTAAGCCATGGTCAACAAAAAAGTTCGAAGCGGGAAACTAATTGACCGAACGGACATGATTTTGGGTTAAGATGGGGACACCCCATGGGGGTATCTAGATAGGGCTACTTGAAAGGGGAACGCATGAGTGACTTGCTCAACCCTGCGAATCTCATCGTGCTGGCCGTCATTGCCGTCGGCATGTTTTTTGGACTGCGTCGTATTGCCGCTTCGACACACGGGAAGAGTTGCTGCAGCGATGGCGCGAGCGGTAAGAAGGCCAAAAAGGTTGTGGTGGCAGACACCGACGAGTCCCACTACCCCTATCGTGAGGAACTCCTTATCGGCGGCATGAGTTGCGACGGCTGCGCCCGGAATGTGACGAATGCCCTCAATGCGCTTGATGGCGTGTGGGCTACGGTAACGTACGCGGACCACACGGCACGCGTGCGCTCGAAGCGCCCGGTTGATCGCGACACACTCGAGACGGCAGTGAGGGGTGCGGGCTATTACGTTATGAAAATGTAGGCGTTGCCCTCTCCGGTGGGTACCAGCCTCCTGCCCATTGTGACTATCGGCATCCAAAAATTTGCGCAAAAATAACCTTTAGATGCGGCAAAAGTGGAGTTTGGTGACGGTTTGCGCGGAATTCGCTACCAATCGAGCATCTATGAACCCGTCCAAAAAATTACAGGTGTATATTTATACACTGATTATTGCTGTGCTCAGATTGCAATTAACCGTGGACAGAAATGAAGAATGCTAATACTGGGCTTTAGGACAGGGGAGGCTATAACCTTATGAGACGAGTGGGAACACTTGGCTTGGTGGCAGCGCTTGCCGCTATCTTGGTATCGCCGCTGCCGGCGCACGCCGAAGACGCATCGGGTGCCGTTACCTACAATGCGGGAAATAGTATTCCTTTGAGAAGCTCTCGCATCCTACGGTAGGAACGTCGCAGCCGGATGGCATCGTCGACTACCAGGGTAACGGTGCCGTTGCCGTTCCGGGCGCCGATGGTAATACGGCCAACAACGAAGGCGATCGCGGCCAGAGCTACACTTGGGCGGCTGCGAGCTATGGTGACTGGCTTTATGTGGGCACCTGCTATGCGGCGATGGGCAACACGCTGACGCTCATGAACAGCACGCTGGGCGATTCCTTTGATGTCGAAACCATGCGCCTGACGCTGGAGGCCATGTTTAACGGTACCTTCTTCTATGGACAGCAGAAGGAGGACGGCACGGCCGACAAGGACAGCGGCGGCATCTTGGTCAAGATCAATACCAAGACCGGTGAGACCAAGCTGCTACTCTCTGAATCGCTCAACGGCGTCGCTCCTTTGTTCCGCAATGCCGTGAGCTATAAGGGTAAGCTCTATTTCTGCGGCAGCGTCAGGACCAATGACGGCAAAGGCGGCCTGCCTGCTGTATACGAGATCGATCCTAAGACGGATGAGTACAAAGTTGTCTATCAGGGCCTTTCGAGCATGCAGGATTACGGTGCTGCCTACAAGCAGGGCATTTCTACCGGTATCCGCGGCATGTGCGTCCATGATGGCCAGCTCGTCATCAGTAATGTGGGTAAAGACGCGAACGGTAATTTTGTGTCGACAATCCTGACGTCGTCTGACCCCTCGAAGGGCCAGGACAGCTTCACCGAGATTGCCAACTCGGAGACGCTGTTTGGCTATCCGGCGATTCGCTATCAGGACAGCATCTACGGCGGCGCCATTTGGGATATGGTCTCGTACAATGGCCATCTCTATGCGACCATCTGCACCGGTACGCCCGAGAACGCTCCCGATGATAATTCCATGCAGTCGTTTGCCATGGTCCGTGGCGACAAGAATGCCGACGGCAGCTATTCGTGGACTCCCATTGTCGGCGATCAGAAGACGGACGGTGCAAAGTACTGCTTTGGCATCGATCCTGCCCGTACCCGTTCTGGCGCTGCCAACCTCATCGTCTACAACGACTACCTCTATATCGGTGAATACAACGACGAGGAGATTGCCCTCGAGCGCATCCTGTTCAACAAATCCAACACCGAAGAGGGCGGCAAGAGCAGCATGGGTGGCGTTGACTGCTCGTTTGTGAATGCCAATCTTGAGCAGTCGGTTAACATCTATCGCATGGACAAGGACGAGAACATGGAGCTCGTCGTTGGCGATCGCACCGACATGTTCCCCGAGGGCGGTATTTCCGGCCTGACTTCGGGCTTTGGCCGAAACGAGAACCAGTACATTTGGCGCATGCAGAAGTTCGACGGCAAGCTGTATATCGGTACCTTTGATACCGCGAGCCTGCTTGAGCCGATCGGCCAGTTCTCCAATGGCGACATTATCGATATGACGCCCGAGGAGTGGGACTCTCAGGTTCAGCGCCTTAGGGACCTGCTCAATCACCTGCTCGACAAGAAATCGCCTGACGACCCCATCGTTCCCGTGAACACGCTTGCGGACGATGATTCAAACGAGGCCGTCGAGGTCGATGATTCGAACGAAGCTGCTGAGGTTGATGATTCAAACAAGGCCGTCGATGTCGATGACGAGAAGACCGAGGTTGCTAAGGGCTTTGGCGATCTGAGCGATGCGCTGGAGGATGCCGCGGGCGGTCTTTGCGATCAGGCCGCGACGATGCCCCAGGACTTTGAGGACGACGCCGCTTATGTCCAGAAGATCGATGGCGAGATCGCGTACTTCAAGTCCTTTGCCGACCAGTATCAGGACATGCTCGATAGCTATGAGAGCCTTAAGCAGCAGTACGAGGATGCCTATGGCACCGAGCTGCCGAGCGATATTCAGGATGCGCTCGATAAGCTGCTGAGCGAGGAGAACCTCAAGAAGTTGCAGAGTGTCCTTACGTGCATGTGTTACCTGCGCGATGCCGAGCGCGGCTTTGATATGTATGTGACCGAGGACGGCGTGAACTTTACGACGCTGACGACCAATGGCTTTAACGATCCGTATAACCATGGTCTGCGCACCTTTGCGGTGACCAACCAGGGTCTGTGCCTTGGTACCGCCAACCCGTTCTATGGTTGCCAGGTCTGGATCCAGCGCAAGGAGAATTCGGAGAATCCGGTTGATCCCGGTACTCCGGATCCGACGGAACCCACCGATCCTTCGCAGCCGGGTGGCGGCGATCAGCCTGGCGGCAGCCAGACGGGTGGCAACGACCAGTCGAGCAGCACCACGACCACCGTCACGACGACCGCTAAGAAGACTCCGAAGGACGGCTCGCTGCCTCGCGCTGGCGACTCGACCCTCACGCTGGTCTTGGGATTGCTGGTTGCAGCTGCCGCAGTGCTTGGCATTGCTCTCGTCTTGCGCAAGCGTTCTCGTCGCTAGGCTCGTCCGCGTAGCTCAATGTCCTGGATATCGTCGAAGTTGATGGCGATATCCCTGAGTTTGAGCAGCTTGAATGCGGGTAACGCTTCGTCGAGAATGCCCGTGCGGCTACGATAGCCGTACGTATCGTAATAGGTGACGCGCACCAAGTCGCCGCGTTTGAGGCCCTCGAGCTTTTGCGAAAGCTCGAGGGCTTTTTCTTCCGTGAGCTCACGTTTTTGCTCGACGGTGATTTCCTGCTTGCGCACGAGCTCGTAGTATCCCGTGAGGGCGGCAAAGGGCATAAACTGTGCGGCGCGGTTGGCGCGCACGGCACCGTTGGCAGTGAGGTTGGGGTCGGCTGCGCGGCGTCTGCCCTCGGGGTCCGCCAGGCGCTCGAAGGCGGTCGGCGGGCGCATGGGCTGTTGTTTGGGTTTAGGCACGGTGTCCTCCAACTTGATCGTTGCGCTCGCGCGCGGTGGCGCCGGCGGTAAAGCTTAATCCCTTGACGAGCGCGTTCTTGCCGTACTTGCCTTTCACGGCCAGGACGGCGCGCGCCAGGTCGCGCTCGCGCTCATCGGCCTCGATATCGCTGAACAGATCGATGGTGGCAAATTCCTCGGGCACAAGATTGCTAAAGCCCAGGTTGATGCGCTTGACCGGTCGTTTGGGATCGACAGTCTGCGCCCAGAGCTCATCGAAATAGCCCATGATCTTCTTAAACGAATTGGTACGCTCGGGCAGCTTGCGCGAGGCGTTGGAGTGCGCAAAGAGCGCGGCATAGCCACCACGCGGTTTGCCACCATGCTCTCCCACAAAGATGCCATCGATTGCCTGCGCCTCACGTACCAGTCGGCGCCGTTCGTCATTGTGCTGGACGGGCTTGGGCGCACGGGGTGCGAGCTCAGGACCGGCGGTCGCGGTGGGTTCGATGCTCGACGTGCTCGAACGCAAATGCCCGCATCCGTCTACATATTGCGCTGTGCCGCTGGCGTCGAGGCGGCGTATGTCGGCGCGCTCGCTCGCGTAGCCTACAAAGAGCGAGATGCTGTCGCACACCACGTGCTTATCGACTAAGTCCAACACGGCGTTGTCGACCATCTCGCGCAAGACGGTGTAGGCCTGCTCGTAGGCATAACCCTTCGA
>CAJKQY010000011.1:0-34185 GCA_905202145.1 uncultured Collinsella sp. | reverse complement strand
GGACGCCGCCCTCTCAAGGCGGAGATCACCAGTTCGAATCTGGTACGGGCTACCAACAAATGAACGCCCGGGCCTCGCAAGAGACCCGGGTTTTGTGTATCGACCGTATATACGGCGCCTGCCGTGTTTCGCTCAGATCGAGGAGTAGCCATGGATCTGCCCATCAGCTTGCAAGACATCACGTATGCCGAGAACTATCTGGCGCAGGGCGACCTGGCTACGGCGACGCCGCTGTTGGAGCGCCTGGTGGAGCTCGCCGAGGAGTATATCGACGCCGAGTGCAAGACGGAGGAGAAGCGCCAATACTTTAGCTTCGATAGCAAGTTTGAGCGCTTGGCCTATCGCCGCGTGGAGAAGGATCCGCGCGAGCTCGTGCAGGTCGAGGTGCCGTTTGACCGCCTGTACTCTGACATGGCGTTTGCCTACATTCGCCAGCAGGATTATGTGAGCGCTCGTAATGCCCTGATGCAGGCTGTGCGTTGGGACCCCATGAACTGCAACTATCGCTTGGACTTGGCCGAGCTGTTCCGCGCACTCGAGGACAAGCAAGAATGGGCATCGCTCTCGTTCTCGGTGCTGGAGCGTGCAAGCGATGGCAAGTGCGCCGCCCGCGCCTACGCCAATCTAGGTCAGTATTTCCTTGAGCCCGAGACCGAGAACGTCTCGGCGGCCGTGGGTTGCGCGCGTCTGGCACTGCGCTTGGCCCCTGGCGATGCACATACGACGCGCCTGCTCAACAAGATCCATACTGCTTATCCGGATGCCGCCGATGAGAGCGACGACCACGTGATGGGTGAACTGGCTCTGCAAGGCGTGCCGACCTCGCCTTCGGCCGAGATTGCCATCTGCCTGATTATGTGCGCGACCGATGCTGCAAGTGACGGCGACAAGCAGGAGGCGACGCGCCTGACAGTGCGCGCTCGCGACTTGGTGGGCAAGGAGGCATGCGCGGCGATTATTAAACTGGTGCGCGAGAGCGACGCCGAGCTCAATGCCGAGCGCAAGGCAAAGCGCGACGCCGCGGGCTCAAACGCCGATGGAGCCAAGGAGGCCGGCGATGCCCAGTAAGCGCGAGCGCAAGCTTATCTCCAAGAATCGCTCGGCACACCACGAGTACTTTATCGATGAGACCTTTGAGTGCGGCATCGAGCTGAGTGGCACCGAGGTCAAGTCGATTCGTGAGCGCGCGTGCCAGATCACCGACACCTTTGCACTGATCCGTGGCGGCGAGTGCTGGCTGGTAGGCCTGCATATTCACCCTTATAGCCATGGTGGCGTGTGGAACCGCGACCCTGATCGCCGCCGCCGCCTGCTGCTGCACCGCAAGGAGATTGATTTTCTTGACGGTAAGCTACGTAATCGCGGCTATGCCCTGGTGCCGCTGGAGCTCTACTTTAATACCGACGGCCGTGTAAAGCTGCTGCTGGGACTAGGCCGCGGCAAGAAGCTTTACGACAAGCGCGAGGATATGGCCAAGCGCGATGTCCAGCGCGAAATCGACCGTGCGCTCAAGGAACGCAACCGCTAGGCACTCTGTATAAGTTGCGGTGGAATAGTTCCTGTTTGAGGCCAAATAGCCGACAAGCAGGAACTATTTCACCGCAACTTGGTGGAGGGACTTGGCTGACCTGCAATCTTGGCACATATGTGTATGGGGCGGTGTCCGTTACGGGCGCTGCCTTTTTTGTGGGTACATACATCCATAAGGTACCAACCCGGGTTAGGGGAGTGATCGTTATGGACAAAACTGCGTTCTTTACCATGCCGAGCGGTCTGTACGTGGTGAGCGCCGCGGCAGACGGGCTGCGCGCCGGCTGCGTCATCAACACGGCGGTGCAGGTGACGTCCATGCCGCCGCGCATTTCGGTTGCCGTGAACAAGGACAACGTCACCTCGGGCGTCATCGCATCGGCCAAAGCGTTCGCACTGACCGTGATCGATCAGACCGCCGACATGCTCTACATCGGTAACTTTGGGTTCCGCACCAGCAGCGACTATGACAAGTTTGCCAAATACGAGACCCGCGAGACGGCTCTGGGCATGCCCTATGTGCCCGAGCACGCGGCGGCCCTGTTTAGCTGCCGTTTGATCGACACTGTGGATGTGGGTACGCATCTACTGTTTATCGGCGAGGTCGAGGATGCCGAGCGCCTGAGCGACGAGACGCCGCTGACGTACGACTACTATCACACGGTTCTGAAGGGCAAGACGCCTCCGAAGGCCTCGTCCTATCAAGGCTAGAATTGTTGTAAAAACACTTGCATTATTTTATTGAGAACATATACTAATAAGCGAAGTACATCACCAGTCGAGTTCGAGAGGAGAACATCATGGCTGAGGAGAAGAAGACATATAAGTTCGTGTGCGTCGTTTGCGGTTACGAGGTTGAGGTCGACACGCCCGAGCTGCCCGAGGACTACGTGTGCCCGGTGTGTGGCGTCGGTCCCGATCAGTTTGAGCTCGTCGAGGAGTAGCTCGCAGGCACACGACTTGCAGCAACATATAGCTCTGTCCAAGGGTCCCGGTCGAATTCTCGGCCGGGGCCCTTTTCTTCCGTCCCCAAGGGATCACGGCTGCTGTTAGCCGATCCTGTCTGTTGTGAGTCCGGTCGACCGTTTGTCTCGATCTGTAACATGTGGTGGCTCAAAACGGGTCTATCTGTTACAGATTGAGACAAAAGGTTGGAGCTGAAGAAATGTCTCGATCTGTAACATCTAGCAGCGGAAATTGGGTCTACTTGTTACAGATTGAGACAAACCAAAACCGTCCGGCAGAAGATCTCAATCTGTAACATCTAGCAGTGAAAAAGGGGCCTACGTGTTACAGATTGAGACAAACGGAGCTGTCCCTCGGAATGATCTTGATCTGTAACATCTGGACATCAAAAGCGGGTCTAGATGTTACAGATCGAGACGTTTGCCTGGGTAGGTGCCCCATCCCATTACATCCCGGTCAACAGCACGATGTCGAGCGCCGTTACGACAGCGCCGATCCCTACGAGCAACGCGTTGAGCGGGCGCGAGTTGGCGTATTTGCCCATGACGCGGGGCGAACTGGTGAGTCGTATGAGCACAAAGACCGTAATCGGCAGCTGAAGCGACAGCAACGCCTGGCTCCAGATGAGACCTTCAAAAGGATTTGGGACGACCAGGCATGCCGTCACTGCGCCGACGAAGCAAGCCGCCACCCCGATCGAGGAATGTCGATCGTGGATGTCGTATTCCTCGTCGAACATACCCGCGGTGATGGTTCCCGCTGCCATGCCCGCTGTCACGCTGCTCGATAGTCCCGCGAACAGCAGCGCTACCGCAAAGATGGTCGAGCTCGCCGGGCCCAAGATGGGGGAGAGCGTGGCCGCCGCGACGGCGAGGTCGTCTACGACAATGCCGTGCGCAAAGAAGGTCGTTGCGGCCAGGATGACCATGGCCGAGTTGATTGCCCAGCCCACGCCCATCGAAAAGAGCGTGTCGAAGAGCTCATAGCGTAGACGTTCTTCGATAACCTGCTCGCCTTGGCCTTCGAAGTGCATGGATTGGATGACCTCGGAGTGCAGAAAGAGGTTGTGGGGCATAACGACCGCGCCTAGGACACTTACGATAATCGCGGCCGAGCCGGTGGGCATGCTGGGTGTGATCCAGCTTGCGGCGGCCTGCGGCCAGTCGACCTTGACCAGCGCAAGCTCGGCCAAAAACGAGAGCCCTACCACGCCTACGAAGGCGATGATCCACCGCTCGGCGCGCTTATAGGAGCTCGTCATGAGCATCGCCATCGATACTGCCGCCACGATGATGCAGCCCGCGCGCACGGGCAGCCCAAAGAGCATCTGGAGCGCGATTGCACCGCCCAGGACCTCTGCCATGGCGGTGGCGATCGTGGCTAGATATGCGCTGCCGAGTATCGCACGCCCGACGAGGCAGGGGAGGTAACGTGTCGTGGCCTCGGCAAGACAGGTGCCCGTGGCGATGCCCAGGTGCGCCGCGTTGTGCTGCAGCACGATGAGCATGATCGTGGACAGTGTGACGATCCACAGCAGCGCGTAGCCAAACTGCGAGCCGGCGGCCATATTGGAGGCCCAGTTGCCCGGGTCGATAAAGCCGACGGTCACGAGCAGCCCGGGGCCGATATGCCGCGCAATGTCTAGGCCTCCGTGACCACCGGTGCGCCGGGAGCCAAAATGATGTTTGAGATGGTTGAGCATGGTGCGCTCCTGCGTGCCGTTTGTTTGACTCCGCAAAGGATACCCGTTTTAGGCCAAACAGTTAACCAAGACTAACAAAATTGTTGTATTTGAATAGGATGGTGAAAGGGGGCTGCCGAAATGTCTTGATCTGTAACAACTAGGGATGGAAATTGGGCCTAGGTGTTACAGATCGAGACAGGAAGAAATGGTCCTATGGAATATCTCGATCTGTAACAGCTGACCGCCAAAACCGGCCCTTCGTGTTACAGATTGAGACAAACCAAAACCATCCTGCAGAAAATCTCAATCTGTAACATCTAGGCGCCAAAATTGGGTCTTCCTGTTACAGATTGAGATGTTTGAAACGGTGAGCTTACGGGCCGAACCTGGGGCCCTTGTTGTCGCCTTTGAGCTCGGCGGCACTCACTCGTAGGGCGTGCGTTACGCGATTGTTTCGAAACGGGCGGGAAACACAACGGGCCGGTGATGCTCCTACTATGCCTATTCAACTGACTGTCTAATATCTAGGGGAGGATCGCGATGCAGGCAGATTTCGCTCAGCAGCAGGGCCTTTATCGCCCCGAATTCGACCATGATGCATGTGGCATCGGCGCGCTCGCCGATATCAACGGTGAGCGCCATCACCAGATTCTGGACGATGCACTGTCCATTCTGGTCAACTTGGAGCACCGCGGTGGCACGGGACTCGAGAAGAACACCGGCGACGGCGCCGGCATCCTGTTCCAGGTTCCGCATCACTTTTTCCGTAAAGAGGCCCAAAAGTGCGGCCAGATTCTGCCGGCAGAGGGCGACTATGGCGTGGCCATGCTGTTCTTCCCACAGGACGACAAGGGCGTAGAGGATGCCCGTCGCGTGTTTGAGGAGGGCTGCGCCGAGGCCGGCGTGCCGCTGCTCTTTTGGCGCGAGGTGCCCGTCGACCCGCACGACCTGGGTGAGACGGCCCGCGCCTGCATGCCTGCTATCCTGCAGGCCTTCCTGGGTCGTCCGGACGACGCGCCGGCAGGTGACGCCTTCGAGCGTCGCCTGTACGTGTGCCGCCGCACCATCGAGAAGAAGGCCGACGCCGAGTTTGCCCTGCGCGACAAGATCTTCTACGTGTGCTCCATGAGCTCGCGCACTATCGTGTACAAGGGCATGCTGGTCGCCACGCAGATGCGCCGCTTCTTCATCGACCTCAACGACGCCGCCGTCAAGACGGCCGTGGCGCTCGTCCATTCGCGCTACTCCACCAACACCACGCCCAGCTGGGAGCGTGCGCACCCCAACCGCTTTATCATCCATAACGGCGAGATCAACACCCTCAAGGGCAACGTCAACTGGATCCGCGCCCGCGAACCCAACCTGTACAGCCCCGTGCTGCAGCACGATCTTGAGCGCGTGATGCCCATCATCAACCGCGAGGGTTCCGACTCCGCGATTCTGGACAACGTGCTCGAGTTCCTGGTCATGAACGGTCGCCCGCTCACGCGTGCCGCGTCCATGTTGCTGCCCGAGCCGTGGGACCACAACGACAGCCTGAGTGAGGAGCGCCGCGCCTACGACGCCTACCAGTCCATGCTCATGGAGCCGTGGGATGGCCCTGCCGCCATCGCCTTTACCGACGGTCGCACGCTGGGTGCCGCTCTCGACCGTAACGGCCTGCGTCCCGCCCGCTACTACGTGACGCGCGACGGTCGCTTTATGCTGGCAAGCGAGGTGGGCACCATCGAGGTAAGCCCCGAGAACATCCTGACGAGCGGCTGTCTGGGGCCGGGCCAGATGCTCGAGGTCGACTTTGCCCGCGGCCGCGTCATCTACAACGACGAGCTGCGCGCCCGTTACGCCAAGGAAAAGCCCTACCGTGATTGGATTGCCGAGGAGACGCTGACCGTCGACGCGCTCGATAGGCCTGCCGCGGCAACGCTCGCCGAGGACGCCGAGGTGCTCGCTGCCGTGCGCATGGCTAAGCTCGGGTATCACTGGGATGATGTTGACGAGGTCGTGCGTCCCATGGCCCAGCAGGGCAAGGCACCGCTCGCCTCGATGGGCATCGATGCGCCGCTGGCCTGCCTGTCCAAGAAGACGCGTTCGTTCTTCGACTATTTCTATCAGCTGTTTGCCCAGGTCACGAACCCGCCGATCGACGCCCTGCGCGAGCATATGGTCACCTCGACCACGCTTTACCTGGGCAACCACGGCAACCTGCTCGAGGACTCCCGTACGGCCTGCCAGCTGGTTCGCTTGGAGCGCCCGTTGCTCAACGAGGAAGAGTTCGGCCGCATTTGCGCCATCGATCGCGTGGGCTTTAAGACCCGCCGTTTCCGTGCCGTGTACCGCCGCGATGCCGGCGAGGGCGCGCTGCAGGCTGCGCTCAAGCAGCTTGCCGAGGACGTTGAGGCTGCGGTCCGCGACGGCGTGAACATCGTGGTGTTGAGCGATCGTGCCGCTGCGGGCGAGGTGCCCGTGCCGTCGCTGCTCGCCGTGGGCTGCGTGCACAACCACCTGATCCGCGCCAGCGTGCGCACCTTTGCCGACATCGTGGTGGAGTGTGGCGACGCCGTGTCCCCGCACGACTTTGCGGCACTGGTGGGCTACTCCGCGAGCGGCATCTATCCGTACAACGCACATGCGTGCATCCGCGACTTGGCGGCGCGCGGCGACCTGGACGTGACGGCCGAGCAGGGCATCGCCAACTACAACAAGGCTGCGACCGCCGGCATCGTCTCTATCATGTCCAAGATGGGCATCTCCACGGTGCAGAGCTACCATTCGGCGCAGATCTTCGAGGCCGTGGGCTTTACGCCGGAGTTCGTCAACGCGTACTTCGCCGGCACGGTGAGCCGTGTGGGCGGTATGGGCGTCGAGGACGTCGAGCGCGAGCAAAACGAGCGCTACGACGCTGCTCTCGCTATCCTTAAGAGCCCGGCTCCCGATCAGCTGCCCACGCTGGGTCTGACCAAGTGGCGCCCGCTCGGCGGCGAGGATCACCTGATCGACCCTCAGACCGTCTACTTGCTGCAGGCCGCCTGCCATGAGGACAGCTACGACACCTTTAAGGAGTACAGCGCCCGCCTGCACCGCACCGGCCGTGCCGTGCGCCTGCGCGACTTGCTCGACTTTGATGCCAGCGGCCGCACGCCGGTTCCGCTCGACGAGGTCGAGCCCGCGCTCAATATCGTCCGCCGCTTTAACACCGGTGCCATGTCGTATGGCTCCATCAGCAAAGAGGCGCACGAGTGCATGGCCATCGCCATGAACCGCCTGCATGGACGCTCCAACTCCGGCGAGGGCGGCGAGGATCCGCGTCGCGAGACCCCGCTGGCCAATGGCGACTCAAAGAACTCCGCCATCAAGCAGGTGGCAAGTGCGCGCTTTGGCGTGACGAGCCGCTACCTGTGCAGCGCCTTCGAGATTCAGATCAAGATGGCCCAGGGCGCAAAGCCCGGCGAGGGTGGCCATCTGCCCGGCAAGAAGGTCTACCCCTGGATTGCCGAGGTCCGTCAGTCCACGCCCGGCATCGGCCTGATCTCGCCTCCGCCGCACCACGATATTTACTCCATCGAGGACCTGGCAGAGCTGATCTTCGATCTTAAGAACGCCAACCCCGGCGCGCGCGTGTCGGTCAAGCTGGTCAGCGAGGCCGGCGTCGGCACTATCGCAACCGGTGTGGCCAAGGGTGCTGCCGACAAGATCTTGATTAGCGGCCACAACGGCGGCTCGGGTGCCGCTGCGCGCGACTCTATCTGGCATGCGGGCCTGCCACTGGAGCTTGGCCTTGCCGAGGCCCAGCAGACGCTGCTGCAAAACGGCCTGCGCTCGCGCGTGGTGCTCGAGGCCGATGGCAAGCTCATGGACGGCACCGATGTTGCCGTCGCCTGCCTGCTGGGTGCCGAGGAGTTTGGCTTTGCGACCATGCCGCTCATCTCCATGGGCTGCCTCATGCAGCGCGACTGCCAGCAGGATACCTGCCCGGCCGGCATCGCCACGCAAAACTGCCGCCTGCGTCGCGGCTTCCGCGGTAAGCCCGAGCACGTCGAGCACTTTATGCTCTTTGTTGCCGAGCAGTTGCGCGAGGTCATGGCGAGCCTGGGCTTCCGCACCGTCGACGAGATGGTCGGCCATCCCGAGTGCTTACGCCAGATCGAGGTCCCGGGCAATCGCAAGGCCAACCTGCTCGATCTGTCGCCCGTGCTGGCGAGCGCGACCTGCGAGTTCGGTGCCCATATTCCGGGCGCTGACGGTCGCCACTTCCTGCCGCAGATGGCCGCGGACAGCGAGCTCGACAAGACGCTCGACTCCACGTTGTTTGTGCCCTATACGGCCGATGCCCGTGCGCACCTGCGTCCGATTCGCTTCCGCGCTGATATCGCCAACGTCAACCGCTGCGTGGGCACCATCTTGGGCAACGCGGTGACCAAGGCGCATCCCGAGGGCCTGCCCGCCGGCTCCATCACCATCGATTGCGATGGTTCGGCCGGTCAGAGCTTTGGCGCCTTCCTGCCGCGCGGCATTGCGCTCAACGTGTGCGGCGACGCCAACGACTACTTTGGCAAGGGGCTGTCGGGCGGCGAGGTGTCGGTGCGCCCCAACCCGCATGCGACCTACAAGTTCGACGAGAACATCATCGTGGGCAACGTTGCGTTCTTTGGTGCCACGAGCGGCCGCGGCTTCATTAACGGTCTTGCCGGCCAGCGTTTTGCCGTACGCAACTCCGGTGCCACCGTGGTGGTCGAGGGCTGCGGCAACCATGGCTGCGAGTACATGACGGGCGGTCTGGCGCTCATCCTGGGCGAGGTCGGGCAGAACTTCGCCGCCGGCATGACGGGTGGCGTGGCCTACGTCTTTGACCAGTACGGCACGCTCGATGCCCGCGTGAACCACGAGAGCGTGGAGCTCAAGGCCCCGACGGCCGGCGAGCTGGTGCAGATTCGCGAGCTCATCCAGGAGCACGTGGACGCGACACAGAGCCCGCGCGGCATTAAGCTGCTCTACAGCTTCGACTCGATGAGCAAGCACTTTGTGAAAGTCATTCCGACCGAGTACGAGCGCGTGCTGGCGATTGTCGCCGCGGGCGAGGCCGTGGGCAAGACGCATGCGCAGGCTGAGGAGCTGGCGTTTGACATTGTGACCGGTCGCGCGAGTGCCGCGGATGTTGCTCGCTTTGATGTCGCGGGCGGTGCTGCGGGCGCTGCGTCCGTGGCTGCCAGCTCTGTTGCTTCGACCAAGAAGGAGGCGTAAGTGCCATGGGTAAGCCCGGTGCTTTTCTTGATATCGATCGCGTGACCCACGAGCTTCGCCCCGTGGAGGAGCGCAGCCAAGATTTTGATCCGCTGTACGTGGAGCTCGATGAAGATGCACGTCGCGCCCAGGCGAGCCGCTGCATGATGTGCGGCGTGGCGTTTTGCCAGATGGGCGCGAGCTTTGGCAAGGCGCGTCCGAGTGGCTGTCCGCTGCACAACCTGATTCCCGAGTGGAACGAGCTGGTGTACCGCGGCCGCTGGGACGAGGCTGCCGAGCGCCTGTCGCTCACCTCGCCCATGCCCGAGTTTACGGGTCGCGTGTGCCCGGCGCTTTGCGAGGCCGCGTGCAACCTGGGTTCGGTCGACGGCCAGCCCACGACGATTCACGATAACGAACGCGCGATTAGCGACCACGAATGGGCGAACGGCGGTCCGCGTCGCTTTGAGCCGGCGGGGGAGGGCGCACCCACGGTTGCCGTGGTGGGCTCCGGTCCTGCTGGCCTGGTGGCAGCATGGGAGCTCGCGCGTCGTGGCGCCCGCGTGACGGTGTTTGAGCGCGACGACCGCCCGGGCGGTCTGCTCATGTACGGCATTCCCAACATGAAGCTCGAGAAGTCCGTGGTCGAGCGTCGCGTGGCGCTCATGCGCGAGCTGGGCATTGTGTTTGAGCTTGGTGCCGATGTGAACGATCCCAAGGTTGCCGCCAAGCTCGATGGCTTTGACGCCGTCGTGGTGGCTGCCGGCGCTCGTGCGCCCCGCGGTCTTTCGGCTGCGAACGTGGACGCTTCGGGCGTGGTGTACGCGGTGGACTACCTGACGGCTTCGACCGTCTCGGTGCTCGATGGCGGCGAGCCCGCGGTGAACGCGCGCGGCCTGGACGTTGTGGTCATTGGCGGTGGCGATACTGGAAACGACTGCGTGGGTACCGCGGTGCGCCAGGGTGCGCGCAGCGTGCGCCAGTTTGAGTTCTTGCCGGCGGCGCCCGATAAGCGCTCGGCGAGCAACCCCTGGCCGCAGTGGCCCAATGTGAAGAAGACCGACTACGGTCAGCAGGAGGCTATCGCTGCGATGGGTGGCGAGATGCGTGCCTGGGGCGTGGATACGCTCGAGGTGCTGCTGGACAAGAAGGGTGCGGCCGCGGGCCTGCGCGTGGTCGATCTGGACTGGTCGGCCGGTAAGCCCGAGCGCATCGCAGACTCCGAGCACGAGGTGCCGGCGCAGCTGGTGCTCATCGCCTGCGGCTTTACGGGTCCCGAGCATGGTGTGTTCAACGCCGTTGGCGTGCCCGTTGCCGCCGCTGGCCGTCCGTTGCCGGTGATGGCTGCCGAGGGCTCGCACCTCGCGGCCCGCGTGGATGGCGTTGCTGCGGATGCCGCGCCGGTGTATGTGGCGGGTGATGCCCGCAACGGCAGTTCGCTCGTTGTGAACGCCATGGCCGATGCCCTGGCCTGCGCAGCCGAAGTCGCCGAGGCGCTGGAGCTGTAAGGTAGTCATTTAAGAACGTCCCCAACGACTAGTCATTGGGGACGTTCTTTTTTGTCTAGTCGTTGGGGACACTCTTTGCGAGTGATTTGCTCGTTTGTCGACGTATGGGTGTTCATTTGTCGACTTCTTGGGCTGTGGTCACCTGTTGTTTCTGTGGTGGCTGCGGGCATCTGGCTCAAAAGGGCGGGTTGGCTGTCTATGTCTACCTGCGGTTTCTTTGCGGTGCGCTCATTCGGTCAAGTGTCCCGTCAAGTGTTTGGTTGGTATCTGGTTTGCAGGCGAAGGCCTATTTTGCCCGCGCTTGCCTCGGTTGCTCGCCCTCCTCGTAAGCTCAAATTGAGGTCCATCAGTTTGAGGAGGATGCCATGACTGACCAAGTTTTTGACCGAGCGCAGCTGGCCGAAGCCGTCGGCAACGATATTGCCGACATGGCTCACTTTTGGATGCTGCGGAAGTTTCAATTCCTGGAGCCGGCGCGCGAGCAGTTCGAGATCATCGTCGATCCGTGGCTCAGCTATTGCGAGGAACCTTCTCAAAACGAAATCATGGCCTACAACATGGCGTTTACCGATTGGCTGCTGTTTGAGCGCCCCTATTACCACGGCAAGACGCTGTTGGAGCTGTATGTGGACGAGCCACCGGCGTCAATTTCTCCTGTTTCGCTCGGGCGACTTAAGCAGGTGCGCGACACGCAGTATTTCTCGCGCTTTGGCATTTTGGACAAGGATCCCGCGACTGGCATGGTCGTGCTGAAGGACACGCGCGCCGACCGTCGCTTTGACGTCTACGACCCACATATCGTGCAAAAGGAGCACTGGAACGATGGCGCGATTGCGGTGCGGCTCGCGTGCGTCGACGATGTCTGGCTGACGGCGGGGCAGCTCTACCTGTATGACATCGCGCGCCTGAGCGACACGGCGGTCGACGGGCCGGGCGCGGTGCATCCCGAGGACCTAGAGGACGGTTTCGACACCTCGTGCATCAGCTTCTTTTTGCGCCTGGTTCGCGACATCATGGGCGCCCAGGGGCGGTACGTGAAGTCGCTCAATATTTACGAGCAGGAATGGGAGTAGGGGATGAGCAGTTGTCGCATGCCCTGCCTTCCGCCTTTATGTCTCGATCTGTAACGTTTAGGGACAAAAAACCAGTCTAACTGTTACAGATTGAGACAAAGGTTGGGCGCACGACCGAAAATCTCGTTCTGTAACAACTAGAGGCTTAAAGACTGTCTTCCTGTTACAGATTGAGACGTTTGCCGGCGGCGGCAATGGCGGCGATGGCCCATTTCCCTGATGTGGTGGTGATGAAAGTGTCTAATACCGTTCTTAAACACAAGCAGGCGACACGTAACACCTTGGCGCGGAATAGGATGCTTGCCAGGCTCACGGAGGCGGCTGAACAAGGCGTGCTGCTTGTGACGCACGACAATGCCGAGCTCATGTGGCTGCGGCGTCATGTGGGAACCGATGATATTGCGGAGCCCGAGCCGTATTTGTTCTGCTTGCAACATGATTGGGGTGTACTGACACCGGCGGAGCGAGCGCTGCGCACCATCAAAGGGCTTGCAGAGTTTCATCCCGATTGGGCGTTTTGGGGTTGTGACGCGGCGCTTTTGTGGGGTCTGGAGGTGCCGAATGATTTGCTTGGGCCGCGATTTCTTGTTAAGACGGGTTGCTCGGTGCCGCTGAGTGCAGGATGCCGGCTGTTGCGTCCGCAGGCGGCGGGTGCGCTTGAACAAGTCGACGGCGTGCGGGCGACGCCGTTTTGGCGCACGGTAGAGGATTGCCTGTTGCGCGCGCCGTTTTCGTATGGCTTGGCGATTGCCGATTCTGCGTTGCGAGCAAAGGGCGTATCGCGCGATGACTTTTGTGAGCGGCTTCGTATGGATTGTGAAGGCAAGCGCGGGTATCGCAGGGCACAGGTGATTGCGTCGTATGCGGACGGGCTGTCCGAAAACGGCGGCGAGTCTCGATTTCGGGCGTTCTTTATTGCGTACGGCTTTCCGGTTCCGGAGCTGCAGGTGGAGTTTCGTGATCCGCTCGATCCGAGCCAAGTGTTTCGCGTTGATTATTTTTGGAGGCTCGAGGACGGGACGTGCGTGATTGGCGAGCTGGACGGAAAGGGGAAGTATACCTTGCAGAACGATGAGGGTCGGGAGTCGGTCGACCCATTCGTGGCAGAACGTCAGCGGGAGTCCCATCTGACAATGCTCGGGCACAAGGTGCTTCGGTTTACGTTTGATGAGCTCAAGAATCCGGGGAAGCTGGTTGAGAAGATGAGGCTGGCGGGTATTCCGCGACGGACCGATTTGGCTGAGGAATGGAGACGCCGGTGGTATGGGCGCTGAAGGGTGCAGCTGACACGGATGTGGTTGTTCCTGCCGAGTTTGTCTCGATCTATAACAACAAGGGGCCGTTTGGCCTCGTAACTGTTACAGATTTAGACGGAAGGTTGGCTATCGCTAAAAGATCTCAATCTGTAACATCTAGAGGCCGAAAACCTGTCTAACTGTTACAGAATGAGACGTTTGACGACAGGGCTGGAGAATATCTCGATCTGTAACATCTAACGGCCAAAATTCGACCCAACTGTTACAGATTGAGATAAAGGTTGGACGCAGTGCCGAAAGATCTCGATCTGTAACAGTTGGAAGGTTAAAGACGGTCTATCTGTTACAGATCAAGACGTTTTGCTGGAACGACCGACGCATCGCTGCGCTGGTCTGTTCATCCTCACGCCCTTTTCTTCCTCCCGTTAGCCGATATGTCCGCAGCAATCCTGCTGCACTGGGTAATAATGGACAAATGTTGAAGTTTTCTGAGGGGGAGGAGCTCGATATGGCGACTGCCGATCGTCCCACATTGTTTATCAATGCGACCGTCCTGGATGGTTCGGAACATATGGAGCCGCAGCCCGATATGGCCGTGGCTGTCGAGCGTGGCATCATCACCTGGATGGGACCGAGCGCCGTGGCCCAAGCTCCGGCGGGTGCCGAGGTCATCGACCTGGCAGGTGCGTATCTCATGCCGGGCCTCATCAATATGCACGTGCATCTGTGCGGTTCGGGCAAACCGGTCTCGGCGGGCGATGCGGGCGCACTCATGAAGAAACTCGACAATCCCGTGGGCCGCGCCATCGTCCGCCATATCCTCAAAGGCAGCGCCCAGCAGCAGCTGGCAAGCGGCGTGACCACGGTGCGCGGTGCAGGCGACCCGCTGTTTGCCGACATCGCCGTGCGCAACGCCATCGACGCCGGTAAGTATCAGGGTCCGCGTCTGGTAGCGCCGGGAACGGGCGTTACGGTGCCGGGTGGCCACGGTGCGGGCCTCTTTGCGCAGGTCGCCAATACCCCCGGCGAGGCGGCCGAACAGGTGCGCGACCTGTATGCGCGCGGCGCCGACGTCATCAAGCTGTTCGTGACGGGCGGCGTGTTCGATGCGACCGAGGTGGGCGAGCCGGGCGTGCTGCGTATGCCGGTGGAGGTTGCCGCTGCGGCGTGCAAGGCGGCGCACGAGGTTGGCCTTCCGGTCATGGCCCATGTCGAGAGCACCGAAGGTGTGAAGGCCGCGCTTCAGGCCGGCGTCGACACAATCGAGCACAGCGCTCCGATGACCCCCGAGATTCTGGAGCTGTACCGCGGCGCCGCGGGAACACAGCTCGAGGGACGCGCGCCGAGCGTGACCTGCACGATCAGCCCGGCGCTGCCGTTTGTACTGCTCGATCCGGAAAAGACTCATTCGACTGACACGCAAAAGAAGAACGGCGACATCGTGTGCTCGGGCATTATCGAGAGTGCTCGTGCGGCGCTAGAAGCCGGTATCAAGGTAGGCCTGGGCACGGACTCGAGCTGCCCGTTCGTGACGCAGTACGACATGTGGCGCGAGGTGGCCTACTTTGCCAAGTACGTCAAAGTGAGCAATGCGTTTGCGCTGCACACGGCCACGCAGGTCAATGCCGAGCTGCTGGGCCTGGGTGACGAGACCGGTACGATCGAGTGCGGCAAGGCGGCCGATATTCTGGTGACGCGCGAGAACCCGCTCGATGACCTGTGCGCTCTGCGTGAACCGATGCATGTGATGTGTCGCGGTGACCTGGTGCGCAAGCTAAAGGTCAAGCGCATCCCCGAGGTTGACGCCGAGCTCGACGCGATTATGGCCATGCCGGCAGAAGCCCTGGCAGAGGAGCTCGCTCGCGATGGCGTAGCGTAAGCGCTGGTGTGACGGGGCGACAGCTTTATCGAATGATGTCGCTCCATGCAAAAAGCCGAGGTCTCAACACGAGGCCTCGGCTTTTATTTTGTCCTATGGTGTAGCGGCTAGGAGCGCGTCTCCATCTTGGCGTGGCACTTGGGGCAGGTGACGCGGATCTTGCCCTTGCCCTTGGGGACGGACAGCATCTGGCCGCAGTTGGGGCACTTGAGGTAGGCCGTGGTCTTGCGACCCTTCCACATCTTCTTGGCCGTTCGCTTGGCGCGCTCAAAGTCCTCCTTGCTGGTACCAGCGGCACGCGAAGCGTTTGCGGCCGCAGTCCCGCCGCCCAAGCTGGCGACGAACTTGCCTAGGCCGGGGACGTTTGCGGTCGCCGTGACAAAGGCATCGTTCTCCTTGCGGCGGGCGTCGATGTTTTTGGACAGGCCACGCAGCACGCCGAGTACGATTACGGCGATGGCGATCCAGCTGAGCCACTGAATACGGGCCATCGATCCGATCATCGCGATGACGATTCCAGCAAAGCCCATCACGATGGTGAGCTCGTCGGCGCCGTTGCGACCCTTCATAAAGTCATTCATGCAGAACTGCCTTTCATTTCGCTGTGCTGCACGCTTTTATACCCCTTTTGGTGCATTGGGGACAGGTTAATCTGCACCAAGGTGGCGCAAACGTACCTGTCCCCCTTGCACCAATTACTTGGCGAGCTTGTCGACGACGCGCTCTATCTCGGCGAGCTTGGCGGCTTTGAGCTCCTCGTCGCCCGATTCGATGGCCGAGGCGACGCAGCCCTCGATGTGTGCCTTCAACACATCGGCGTTGATGCGGGCGATGAGCGCCTGCGTTGCCATGAGCTGCGTGGAGATGTCGACGCAGTAACGGTCCTCCTCCACCATCCGCAGGATGCCGTCGATCTGGCCGCGTGCCGTCTTGAGCATGCGGGTCACCGATTTATGGTCTGCCATCATGGCGGGTCCTCGTTTCTGGTCGATCTTCCGGATGCCCCGTCAGTTGCGGTGAAATAGTTCTTGTTTGCAGGCTTGAAGCGCTAAAACAGGAACTATTTCACCGCAACTTCTGAGGATTGAGTAGGCGGGCGTCTGCTACGCGGCGGTCACGGACAGGGCGTGGAACTTCTCGCCCGCGCCCTCGACGGCGGCGGCGAGCTGCTCGGCGGTCACGGTGTCGGCGCACTCCACCTGGACGGTCTGGGTCTCGTGGTCGGCATCGGCATCGGTCACGCCGGCTACGTTGAGCAGCGCGGTCTCGACAGTAGCGTCGCAGTGGCCGCACATGAGGCCGGAAGTCTTGATTGTGTAACGCATGGGTGTACTCCTTATCGATTGAGATTATCTGACAGTTTAGTCGTGAACAGCGTCATCTTAAAGGTGCGCTGAGGTGCCCGAGATTGCCCCGAAAGAGGAGCGAAGCGTACTTGGGTACGCGAGCGACGGTTTGAGGGGCAAGGTCGGGTGCATCAGTGCACCGTCTTAGGCTTAAAGGTTCGCAGGCGCAGCGCATTGCTTACGACGCACACGCTCGACAGGCTCATGGCCGCGGCGCCAAACATCGGCGAGAGTTGCCAGCCGGTGAGCGGGAAGAACACGCCCGCGGCGAGCGGAATGCCGATGCCGTTGTAGAACAGTGCCCAGAACAGGTCCTGCTTGATGTTGCGGATCGTGGCACGCGAAAGCTCGATGGCGCGGGCGACGTCCATGAGGTCGCTGCGCATGAGTACCACGTCGGCGCCCTCCTTGGCGATGTCGGCGCCGGTGCCGATAGCAAGGCCCACGTCGGCGCGCGCCAGGGCGGGGGAGTCGTTGATGCCGTCGCCCGCCATGGCGACCTTGCCGCCCGCATCTTGCAGTTCGCGCACGTGACGTTCCTTGTCGGCGGGAAGAACGTCGGCGATAACCTGCTCGCTGGTGAGTCCCACGCGGCGGGCGATGGCCTCGGCCGTCACGCGGTTGTCGCCGGTGAGCATGCGCACGTCGACGCCGAGCGAACGCAGCGCGACGATTGCCTCGGCGCTCGTCTCCTTGACCTCGTCAGCCACGGCGATGGTGCCAACGAGCTCGCCGTTCTTGGCAAAGAACAGCGGCGTTTTGCCCTCGGCAGCGAACTGCTCGGCAAGACCGGCGGGCACCTCCGCGCCCAGCTCGTTCATCAGACGAACGTTGCCGGCTGCGATGATATTCTGCCCCTCGCGCGCCGTGACGCCGCGACCGGGCACGGCGGCAAAGTCCTCGACCATGCGTGCGACGATTCCGCGTGTCTCGCACTCGGCCATAATCGCTTCGGCCAGCGGGTGCTCGCTCGAGCGCTCCAGCGCGGCGGCCAACTTGAGCAGCGCCTTTTCGCTCATGGCGGGCGAGCCATCGGCGCGCACGGCAACCACAATATCGGTCACGGCAGGCTTGCCGCGGGTGACGGTGCCCGTCTTATCGAGCACCACGGTGCCCACGTTGCGCAGATTCTCCAGCGCCTCGGCGCTCTTAAACAGAATGCCCATCTCGGCGCCCTTGCCGGTGCCCACCATAATGGCGACGGGCGTGGCCAGGCCCAGCGCGCACGGGCAGCTGATCACCAGCACGGCCACGGCGGAGGTGAGCGCCTCGTTCACGCTGCCGGTCAGTGCCATCCACGCCACAAAGGTCACGGCCGAGATTGCAAACACCACGGGCACAAACACGCCGGCGACCTTATCGGCCATGCGGGCAATGGGCGCCTTGGTGGCATTGGCGTCCTCGACGAGCTGGATGATCTTGGCAAGCGACGTGTCGGCGCCCACGCGCGTGGCACGGAAGGTAAACGATCCGGTGCGGTTGACCGTGGCGGCGTTGACGGTGTCGCCGGCGGTCTTTTCCACGGGGATGGACTCGCCGGTGAGCGCGCTCTCGTCCACGGCCGAGCTGCCCTCGAGCACCACGCCATCGACAGGGATGGACTCTCCGGGGCGCACGCGCAGCACTTGGCCGGGTAGGATGCTGTCGACGTCGACGGTGGTCTCGGTGCCGTCATCGGCAACGACGGTCGCGGTCTTGGGCGCCAAGTCGATGAGGGCCTCGATAGCGCCGCCGGTCTTGGACTTGCTGCGCGTCTCGAGGTATTTGCCCACGGTGACGAGCGACAGAATGGTGCCGGCACTCTCAAAATACAGGTTGTCCATGCTCGTCATCATGGCCTCGTGCACCTGACCTGTAGCCAGCTGGTCGGCCATGATGAACATAGCGTAGAGCGACCAGACAATGGAAGCGGTGGCACCGACGGCGATGAGAGCGTCCATGGTGGGTGCGCCGTGCACGAGCGACTTGAAGCCGTTGATAAAGTACGCGTCGTTGACGTAGACGATGGGGATGAGCAAGACGAGCTCGGTGAGCGCCAACGTCATGCTGTGGGTGTGGTCGGTGAAGACGCTGGGCAGCGGCCAGCCGAGCATGTGTCCCATGCTTATGTAGAACAGCGGAATGAGAAAGACAATCGAGACGATGAGTCGGGTGCGCATAGCGGAGGCAGTGGCCTCTAGCTTTTTGGTGGGCGACTCCATATGGGTGGCGCCGGACCTGGCTTGCGCGCTGCCGCTTGAGCTGGCGGCATCGGTGTCCGCGCTGACGGGCGAGGCCGAATAGCCCGCGCGGTCGACGGCAGTGCAGATATCGTCGGGGGAGACCTGCGCGGGGTCATAGTCCACCAACATGGAGCCGGCGAGCAGGTTGACGGCGACGCTTTGGACGCCGTCGAGCTTGCTCACGGCGCGGTCCACATGCGCCTGGCAGGCGGCGCACGTCATGCCGTCCACGTCAAACTTATCTTGAGCCATGGCTTCTCCTTTCTATGGTGTAGTGTTGGAAATGTTAACCTACCGATACTATACACCCATACCCCCTGGGGGTATCTAGTACAGAAAGAAATGTATGACATTTCGTTACAGATGAGGGTGGTTGGTTGGCCGATGGACCGTCTCAACCAATCATCTCAATCTGTAACATCTAGCAGGGAAAATGACCTCTAACTGTTACAGATTGAGACAATTGCCGGGGAGGGGTCCCGTCACGGCAAGACGCCCGCCGCCTAGATACAGAACCCGGGGATCACGCAGGTCCGCTTCTTGGACTTGTCCGCAGGCGTTGCGTACGTAAAGGCGTCGCCGTCGTGGCCCACACGGTTTATGTAGAGCGTGCCTTCGGTCTCCGATGAGTCGGGGCTCACCGTGCGCTCCCACCAGCAGGTGTCCTTGCCCTTCCACTGACGGACCATCGTCTCGTTCGTGGAATACGGGCTCACCTTGAGCTCGCGGAAGAGTTGGTACTCCTTGCCCTCGCTGTTGTAGATGTCTGCCAGGTAGTGATAGTCCTTGGCAAACGAATCGGGCGGTTGCGTACCGCACAGCTCGACCATGGCGGGCAGCCAAAGGGTTGCGGGCAACTCGCTCAGACACGATGCACTGTTGGCGGCGCCCACATTGTTCGAGACCTTCTTGACCCCTTTAATTAGCGCGCGCAACTCGTTGGGTAGCAGCTTAAGGCCGTCGCCGTTGAGCCATTCCCGCAGCTCGCAATCTGCCCAGCCGGCACTCGGAGGTTCAGCCGCAGCGTTGCGCTCGGCAATACCGGCGTCGAACATAAACGTCAGCCCGGCCTTGCCCGTACCGTCTAGAAGCTCGTCGTGGCGGATGCCCACAAGCTGCGCGCCAACCTGCAGCCCGTTGGTGAGCGTGACACGTTTGGTACACGGATAGGGGATATGCCCATCGGCATCGAGCAGGTGATAGCGCTTGGCAATCTCGCGTGCCTCGCTACGGGTCTCGGCGGCCTTAATCTTGAGCGAAATCTCCTGCAGCTGATCCCAGGTGTAGTCGTCAAGCGAACCGCGGATGCCATCCAGGTAGTCGGGGATGCCAAAGCCATGGGTCGCCGCCCCAATGACGCTGAGCCCCGCAACGGCTGCAACGACGCCACCGATAATAAACCGGCGGCGGGTCATGGCATCGTGCCGGGCCTGTTCCAGGATCTCTCGCGCGCGCTCGCCGGCGACGTCGACCTTAAGGTGCGTACCGGAGTCGATGTCGATTGCGGCGTCACTGCCCGCGCCCTCGCGGCCCTCGGATTCGGCATCGGTGAGGTATGCCGAGAGCACCTCGAGCATCTGCTGCTCGGTGGGACGATCGCACTGCTCGACTGAGAGACCCTTCATGATGATTTGGACGAGCGCTTCATCGCCCTCGCAGCGCGGCTCGAGCGGTGCCGGCTTGGTCTTGGTCTTTACGAGATAGAACGAGCCGGTTGCAGCGGCGTCCGTCGACTCAAAGTCAAACGGTTTGCGACCGCTGTAGAGCTGGTACAGAATGCTCGAAAGCGCATAGACGTCGATTGCCGGCGAACGGCGAAGGGCCGCGATGCCTTCGATATCCTGCGTGAGCATCTCGGGCGCGGCGTATGCGGGTGTGGCAAAACGCCAGATGTCGGCGCGCCGGGTGATCGTGTCGTCGCCGAGAGCCATGGTCGCGGAGCCCATGTCGATGAGGCAGGGGTCAAAGGAGCAATCGGCAATCTGCTGCTCGAGCGTTCGGCTGGTGGTACGGAACATAATATTGGCAGGCGACAGGTCGCGATGGACGACCGGATTCACGAGGCCTTGGGTCATCAAGAGCGCGCGAAGCACGGTGTTTCCGACGGCGGCGACCATCTGGGTGGTCAGCCCGCCCGAGGCGTCGTGCGGAAGCAGGGGCAGCGCCTGCTTGAGCGAGGTGCCCTCGACCCACTCCATGAGGATGAGCGGGTCATCCTCACACGAGCCGTAGCCATAGACGCGCGGAAATCCGCGCAGGTGCGAGACGGTACACAGATGACGGTACTCCTCGAACAGCGCAGCGGTGTTGGCCAGGTGCGCCGCCGATTGCTCGGCGGAGCGGTCGGGGGCTTGGCCGGAAAGGATAGCGTTGTCCTTGAGTAGCTTGACGGCAAAGACCTCGCCGCTTGTGTTGGTCGCGCGCAGCACGTGCCCGATGTTGCCGTTGTCGCGGTGGGCCGTCTGGAGAATAAGCGTCATAAACCGACGCTTGGCGTCGTCCTCGGCGCTGGGGTCGACCGCCACGGCGGTATCGAACGTATCGAGACGGATGAGTTTGTCGCCATAGGCGCTATCGGTAGTATCCATGGCGTTCCTTTGTCTGGCATGGGTTGCCGCACGTATACGTGAGCAGTGCGGATATCGGTAAAGTACCATGATAGCCGCACTGCCCACGTATACCGCTGAGCATTGTCGTTTACGACGCAGAAGGTAGAAGACGCAAGACGGACGGCGACCGTCTTTCGATCGCCGTCCGCGCTAGTCCACAATGACAAGGAATGTCGTGTAGAGACCCAGATGGAGCCTGTCGCTGTTTTCGATTTCCACTGGGGGATAGATCTTGCCGGGCTCGCGTTGGTCGCGCGGCGGCTCGATTACGATATCGCCGTCGCCTGCACCCGATTCGAGTACCGTGCCGTTGGTCGATCCAAGGCCCTGGGCGTACCAGTGCTCACCCTCAAGCCAAATGCGAAGATGCTCGCGCGATGCGTCGGCGCCCACATCGGTGATGCTGGGCGAGGTTTTGGGCAAAGAACCAATTACGGTGCCGCGCGGATCGCGTGTGAGGGGATGGATTTGCATGTCGGCGCAGTTGTCGGCATGGGTTCTGAGCAGACCGAGGTTGGGGGCGACGGTGCGCGGCTGCTCCAGGCTGCTCATAAAGCCACGTCCGACGGTAGTTTCGGTGGTGCCAAAGTGCTCGCCCGTCTTGCTGTCGCAAAAGCGCTCGACGGTGGCCACGCCCTGAACGGGATCGGCGAGCGCCCCCGTTGCCACAAAGAGCATAAGGTAAAGCGTGCTTTTCTCGCGCACGGCATTGCCGTCAAAGTTGTCGATGCGATTGAGGGCATTTGCATATAGGCGGCTGTCCAGCTTGTAGCTGGCGAGAGCCGACATCATTTCGTTGGCGGCCGGACCGCGATAGTGCTCGGCGATTGCCCGATAGGCGGACTCGCCGCCGCCGAGCTTGCTGCAGATTGCCGAGGAAAGGTTGAGCGTGGTGACGGTAAAGTCGCTGTAGATGGAGGGCGCGCACTGGTCAGGCTTGCGATGGACGATGTAACGGGTGAGATACGAGCGGTTGGAAGAGCATTTCTCGAGCAGGGTACTGCCGAGATAAGAGTTTCCATTGATGAGCATTCGGGCGATCTCGAGATGTTTAAGACCGCCGAACGAGCGAATATCGTTATAGAGGACCGAGCAAGGCGTCTCTGCTGCCACGGATACCTCCTTTGATTGCTTCCTAGCCAATATGGCGATAGGAATTAATGGCCCCCGGTGGGCGACGTATTAAATGGCTGCGCAATATATAGCGTAACCAAAGCAACATTATAGGCCACATGTTCGAAATTGCAGGAAGACTGAGAGATTTGGTTTGGACTGGACGGAAATCCCCCTCTGTCTTGATCTATAACAATTAGGGCCGATTTTACTCGGTAACTGTTACAGATTGAGACGTTTGTGAACCGTGTCGACCGTTTGTCTCGATCTGTAACACGTAGAGGAAGATTTGCCCTGTAGATGTTACAGATTGAGACAATCAGCCGGGCCCACCTCGTCCGCCTCGTCATCTGTGGTTTACGTGGGGGCATGCGAAGCGCGGGTATACTAACCGGCGGCGAATCTGCTCCATCGCTTAGAGCTGCTGCGTCTGGACGGCGCGTGATATGGCTGCCAAAGCGATCGCCAGCGTGCTGAGCAACGTCCTCTCTGTGCGCACCTGTTTTATGTATGTATTAGCGCACTACCAAGCACGCTCGCGCGGCCGCATGCCGTGCCCATAACGCGTGCAGATAAGGAACAACAACATATGCGTAATTCTGTATCCGACGTCACGGACGCCGAGATTCTGGACGAGGCCCGCGAGGCCATGACCCAGGCTGCCTTCGACGCTGCTGACGAGGCCAGCGCCGCCGAGACCGTCGAGTCCGCGACTGAGAACCTGCCCGCCTTTGACGAGCTGGGACTTTCGGACGAGATGCTTCGTGCCATCGAGAACCTAGGCTACACGGCGCCCACGCCTGTCCAGGCCGGCTCGATCCCCGTGGTGCTTGAGGGCCGTGACCTGCTTGCCGCCGCTCAGACCGGCACCGGCAAGACGGCCGCCTTCTTGCTGCCGACCATGAACAATCTGGAGCACATTGCTCCGCCCAAGCCCGTGCGCGAGCGTGGCGGCCGCAACCGCCGTCGCGGCGCCAAGAAGCCCGAGGGCAACGGCCGCGGCCCCGCGATGCTCGTCATCACCCCCACGCGCGAGCTTGCCCAGCAGATCGATGAGGTCGCCGGCAAGATTGCCGACGTCACCGGACATGTTGCCGTGACCGTCGTGGGCGGCGTGAGCTACAAGCCCCAGACCGCGGCGCTCAAGTACGGCTGCGACATCCTGGTCGCCACGCCGGGCCGTCTGGTCGATCTGATCGAACAGGGCGCTTGCCACCTGGACGAGGTAAAGGTGCTGGTACTCGACGAGGCCGACCGCATGCTCGACATGGGCTTTTTGCCCGCCGTTCGCCGTATTGTGCGCGAGACGCCGGCCGAGCGCCAGACGCTGCTGTTCTCGGCCACGCTCGACGAGGAGGCCGTGGGCGAGATCACCGACCTGGTGAGCGACCCGGCCCGCGTGGAGATCGCGCCCGCCACGTCGACCGCCGACACCGTCGACCAGTTTGTGTTCCCGGTGTCCATCGAGGCCAAGAACAACCTGCTGCCCGAGTTCCTCAAAAAGGAGGGCCCGGAGCGCACTATCGTCTTTATGCGCACCAAGCACCGCGCCGACAGCTGCCGCCGTCGTCTTGAGCGCAAGGGCATCAAAGCCGCCGCGATTCACGGCAACCGCAGCCAGGCCCAGCGCGAGCGCGCGCTTTCGGCCTTCCGTGACGGCACCGTCGACGTGCTGGTGGCAACCGATGTCCTCGCCCGTGGCATCGACATTAGCGACGTGCGCTACGTCGTGAACTTTGACGTGCCGGCCGAGCCGACCGACTACATCCACCGCATCGGCCGCACGGGCCGCGCCGGCGAGCTGGGCTGGGCCATTACGTTTGTGACCGAGCAGGACGTCGATGAGTTCTACGAGATCGAGAAGCTCATGGACAAGACGGCCGACATCTACGAGGCCGGCGACTTGCATGTGGGTCCCAACCCGCCCGCGGTTGACCCCGAGCGCGACCCTGCGGCCTTCAAGGTGAAGAAGAAGACCAAGCGCGGCAAGTCCAAGAGCAAGAAGAAGCTTGAGCAGGCACGTCGCGACGGCAAGCGCAACGGCGATGTGGCCGGTCGTTCCAACCGCGGTCGCGATGAGCGCCGCGGCGACGGCGAGCGTCCGAGCCGCCCCAAGCGCGGCGGCAAGACCCGCGTGCGCGAGGGCGTTCAGGCTCGCGTGGACGAGGCCGTGGAGAGTGTGGCCCGCGAGGTGGCTGCCGAGGAGCGCGGCGGTGCTGTTGAGCAGAGCCCGCGCGGCAACCGTGCCGAGCGTCGTGCCAAGCAGTTCCAGGGCGAGGCACACCGCCGTCGTCGTGAGGATGAGGACCGTGGTGGCCGTCGTCGTGTTGAGCGCGAGGACGAGGGCCGCGGTTCGCGTGGCGGCAAGCGCGGCTCGGGTGACCGTCGTCGCTCCGGTCGCGATGGCGAGCGCGGCGGGCGCGATGAGCGCCGTGGAGGCGAAGGCCGTGGTTCGCGTGACGAGCGTGGTACCCGCGGCGGCGAGTCCCGCGGCGGCAAGCGTTTTGACGAGCGCGGGGGTCGCGAGGGTGGCCGCGGTGGCGAGCGTCGCGAGGGCGCTCGTGGCAACGGTGGCCGCAGCGGCGCTGCTCGTTCGAATGGGTCGCGCGATCGTCGCGACCCGCGTGCCAGCCGCGATCGTCGCGATGACTGGCGCAACTACGACGACACCCGCGAGGAGCGCCGTGGCGGCTACCGCGGCGGGCGTGGCGGCAACCAGGCCGGCTCCCGCGGCGGTCGTGCCGGCGGTCGCGATAACCGTGGCAGCTATGGTAACAATCGCGGCGGCAAGCGCGGCGGTAGCTCCCGTCGCCCCGGTGACGGCGGCGGCAAGCGCAAGTAACATACGCGTCGCACGCTAGAGCGAGGCGAACTAAGGGTCCCGAGCAACTACGCTCGGGGCCCTTTTTGGTGCAAAGGGGACAGGTTACTTTGCACCAACGTCTTGAAGTTGCGGTGGAATACGGACTGTTTTGGCCTTTTGAGCGGCTTTTCAGTCCCTATTTCACCGCAACTCATGATTGGTGCAAAGTAACCTGTCCCCAATGCTCCAAACAAGGATCGTCCCTAAGTGTCGCCTAAATACCGTTTATCGAAGAAAAAATACCGTTCATCGGTCATAATGGTTGTTCCGGCTTTGGGCTTGTCTACAATAGCTCCCGTAAAAAGAAATGCGGAAGGTTACCGAGTCCCTCGGACGTGGGCCTAACCAAAGTCTTTGAACGGGTGTGTCTCTATGGATGCATTCGCTTGATTTTGGTTGGGTTATATTTATGAAGGGACATGCCACCATGGGTTTCTTTTCTCGCCTGATGGGCGGTTCGGATGAGCAGAAGACTGCAGCTTCCGAGTTCGAAATCCTCGCTCCCGTTTCCGGCGAGCTTGTTCATCTAGAAAATACCAATGACCCCGCTTTTAGCAGCCGTGCCGTGGGCGATGGCGTTGCCGTGGTTCCCCAAGAGGGAACGGTGTGCGCTCCTGTTTCCGGCACCGTCGCGGCGCTGTTTCCGACTGAGCACGCGCTGGGCATCATGTCCGACGACAGCTCTGCTCAGGTGATGCTGCATATCGGAATCGATACTGTTAAGCTGGAGGGCAAGGGCTTCCATGCGCTTGTTGCCCAGGGCGACCATGTCGACGCGGGCCAGCCCCTCGTCGAGGTCGATTTCGGCGCGGTCCGCGCCGCCGGCTTCGATCCCACGGTCTTCGTTATCGTGTGCGAGCGCTCGGAGAACTCGACTCTTCGTGAGCATGCTTCCGGCCCTGTTGCTGTTAAAGAGCCTGTCGTCTGGCTTTCCGAGTAAATTCTTGTGGTGGGTACCGTGGTTATCAAGCGAGTTTTTAACAACAACGTCGCAATGGTCACTTCGGATGATGGCTCCGAGCTCATCGTCATCGGTCGAGGCCTCTGCTTTGGCCGTCATGCCGGCGATGCCATCGACGAGGCGTCGATCGAAAAGACCTACGCGTTGCAGGAGAGAACTTCTCAGGATTCGCGTACGATCGACCGCTTGGCACATCTTTTGGAGTCCATCCCCACCGTCAACCTCGTGATTGCCGAGGACATTGTTCAGATGCTCCGTCGAGAGCTCAATGTTGATATCAACGACAAGATTCTCATTGCTCTCGCAGACCATATCAGCCTTGCTTTGGAGCGTGAGCGCAAGGGCGTCTCCAGTGAGAATCCGTTGCTGCTCGAGATCCAGCAGTTCTATCGCAAGGAGTATGCGCTTGCGGGCCGTGCGCTGCAGATTATCAAGGAGTATATGGGCATCCAGATGAGCGAAGAAGAGCAGGGTTTCATTACGCTGCATATCGTCAACGCCACCATGCCGCAGCGCTCTGACCGTCTGATTGTTTCGGTCCAGCTTGTTCGCGACGTACTCGCGATTGTTTCCAAGCGCTATGCTACGACCCTCGATGACACCTCGCTGCCCTATGAGCGTTTCGTCCGCCACCTGCAGTTTTTCGCACAGCGGGCGCTTGACCCCACGGCCGGGCAAATCAATGGCGACGCGCTGTTCCGAATCGATGAAACGGCGTATCCGTGCGCATTCTCGTGCGCGGACGCCATAGCCGCCCACTTGTCGTCTACCTATAACGTTGTCGTTACCAATGCCGAGAAGAGTTATCTCGCATATCACATTGTTAACCTGCTTGGAGAACCTGGTCTCTAGGCATAACGTGCCCACACATCGATTGATATAAGGCAAGGCTCACGGTCTTGTCCAGGGCACATCTGTCTTAATTTGCGGAAAAGGAAGGGGAGTACCGCTATGACCGCAAAAAAGAAGTTCAATTTCAAAGCGCCGTTGGAGGTGTTCGCGAAGTCGATCGTTCAGCCGATGATGTATCTCTCGGTTGCCGGCATTCTGCTCATCGTGGGCATCATTCTGACCAACAAGACCATCTGCGCTTTGGTCCCCGTACTGGGCTCCGGTCCGTTCCAGCTTGTGGGCGCCGTTGTCTACCAGTCGCTGATGTTTATCATCAACAACCTCTCGATTCTGTTCTGCGTGGGCATCGCCGGCGCCATGGCAAAGAAGAACAAGGGCCATGCCTCGCTGATCGCCCTGATGTCGTTCTTCCTGTTCCTGCAGGCTAACAACATCGTGCTCAACGCCACCGGCTCTCTTGCCGATGCGAGCGGCATGCTCGGTCTTACCGGAACCGGCCAGGCCACCGTTATGGGCATTCAGGTGCTCGATACCGGCGTGTTTGGCGGCATTATTCTCGGTTGCATCACCGGTGCCGTGTTCAACAAGTACTCGAACAAGCAGTTCCCCATTGCCCTTTCGATGTTCTCGGGCGTTCGCTTCCCGTTCCTGATCATGATCATCATTTCCTGGATCATGGGCGCTGGCTTCTGCATCGTTTGGCCTCCGGTTCAGGGTGCCATCTCCTCCGTTGCCGGCATCATTAAGGAGTCGGGCAACATCGGTCTGTTTATCTACGGCATGCTCAACAAGCTGCTCGTTCCCACCGGTCTGCACCACCTCATCTACACCCCGTTCCAGTTCTCCGATGTGGGTGGCACCCTGACGCTGGGCGATCAGGTTATCGCCGGTGCCTACCCCATCCGTGTCGCCGAGATGGCAATGACGGGCCAGCCCTTCTCCGATAGCACCTACTTCAACAGCTACACCTTCAACAACCTGTGGCCCTACATCGGTATCGGTCTCGCCTTTATCTTCACCGCTTACAAGGGGAACAAGGATAAGACCAAGGCCGTTATCATCCCGCTGATCATCACCGCCGTGCTCTCCTGCGTGACCGAGCCCATGGACTTCCTCTTTGTCTTTGCCGCTCCCGTGCTCTTTGTCGTTCACTCGGTTCTTTCCGGCATCTTCCTGGTCCTGCTCAAGGTCCTCTCCGTGCCCGCTTCGACTGCAGGCGGCATCATCAACATCGTGGTTTCCAACCTGGTCCTCGGTGTCGACAAGACCAACTGGCCGGTTATGCTGGTGCTCGGAGTCGTCAACGCCGCTCTGTACTTCTTCCTCTTCACCTTCCTTATTAAGAAGCTCAACCTCCACACGCCTGGTCGCGAGGAGGAGTCCGAGCTCGCCGAGTCCGTTGCCGAGGGCGAGGCCGCCGCGTCTGTCGCGGTGAAGCAGGGCGCTGTTGCCGCGGCTCCCGCAGAGGGCGTCGATGCGGGCATTGCCGACCTGGTTGCAGGTCTTGGTGGCAAGGACAACATCGAGGAGCTCGAGAACTGCTTTACGCGTCTCCGCGTGAACGTTAAGAACCCGGACCTCATCAATGAGGACCTCATCAACCACGTGCCCAACAGCGGCATCAACCGCAACGGCAATAATATCCAGATCATCTTTGGCATGAAGGTCGCCGAGATGCGCGACAAGGTCGAAAACGCAATTGAGAAGGAGCAGTAAACAATGATCATTACTCTGTGTGGTGGCGGATCCACCTTTACCCCCGGCATCGTCAAGTCCATCGCCCTGCGCAAGGACGAGCTCGACGTTGACGAGATTCGTCTGTACGACATCAACGAGGAGCGCCAGCGCAAGATCGGCGTGCTCGTGGACTGGATTTTGCACGAGGACCTCGGCCTGGACATCAAGCTCACGGTGACCACCGACAAGGAGACGGCTTTTACCGACGCGAGCTTCGTGTTTGCCCAGATGCGCGTGGGCGGCTACGCCATGCGCGAGCAGGACGAGAAGATTCCGCTGCGTCACGGCTGCGTGGGTCAGGAGACTTGCGGTTGCGGCGGCCTTGCCTACGGCATGCGCACCATCTTCCCCATGGTCGAGCTGATCGATGACGTTGAGAAGTACGCCAAGAAGGACTACTGGATTCTCAACTACTCCAACCCTGCCGCCATCGTCTCCGAGGGCTGCCGCGTGCTGCGTCCCAACGCTCGTATCATCAACATCTGCGACATGCCGATCGCGATCATCGACGTGGTTTGCGCCGCGCTCGATATCGACAAGAAGGATGTCGAGTACGATTACTTTGGCCTCAACCACTTTGGTTGGTTCACCTCGATCCGCCACAAGGGCGAGGAGGTGCTCCCGCAGCTGCGCGAGTACATCAAGGAGCACCAGATCCTGCTGCCCGATTCCTACCTCAAGGGCATGGGCTCGCTGATGGCCAAGAAGCCCGAGGAGGCCACCGACGAGCACCCCGAGCAGAACCGCCACACCAAGGGCAGCTGGTACTACGTCTGGAAGGGCGAGTACGAGATCATGGAGTGCTTCCCGGAGTACCTGCCCAACACGTATCTGAACTACTACCTGCAGCAGAAGGAGTTCGTCGAGCATTCCAACCCCGAGCGCACCCGTGCTAACGAGGTTGAGGAGACGCGTGAGAAGAACCTCTTTGATGGTATCGATCGCTACGAGAAGACGGGCGAGATCGACGAGAGCACGTTCTATGCGGGTAGCCACGGCGACTGGATTGCCGACCTGGCCATCGCTCTGAAGAACGACACCAAGCAGCGTTTCCTGGTCATTTGCGAGAACAAGGGCGCCATCCCCAACATGCCCTACGACGCTATGGTCGAGCTGCCTGCCTACATTGGCAAGAACGGCCCCGAGGTCATCAGCCGCGACAACATTCCGCTGTTCCAGCAGGGCCTCATGATGCAGCAGCTGAACTCCGAGAAGCTCATTGTCGAGGCTACGATCGAGGGCTCGTACGAGAAGGCGCTTAAGGCCTTTACGCTCAACAAGACCGTGCCTTCGATGAAGGTCGCCAAGGAGGTTCTCGACGACATGATCGAGGCCAACAAGGGTTACTGGCCCGAGCTTAAGTAAAAGCAACAGGGTCGCTGGCCGCATACCATGAGCAATGCCCCGTCCACGCGATTGCGTGGGCGGGGCATTCTCATTTGGTGCAAGGAGTGTCCCCGGGTGCTGACAGAAAAGGAACGTCCCTAAGTGCCGCATTGTGGGTAACGCGTTTTATCAAATAAGGCATTTATCTGCGGTAATGTTCTATTTCACCGCTGAGGGTGACATTTTATACCGCCTGCCGAACCGTGTGGAGACCTAACAACCTTTTAGCTCAGTGTTGTGCGTGTAGCAATTTCGCCCGGCCTCGCCTCCGGGCTGCCATGTGAGAGGGGATCTTATGGCACGACTGCACGTAATGGAACGCAGCCACGCTCAGGCCGTCATGGACGACCTGCATGATGCGCTTGGACGCCGTCTGGCGGTGAGCTCGCTCGCCCCGTGCCCCGTCGAGTTTACGGCGGCGCTCGTCAACCTGTGCTCCACCCAGAGCTGCGGCAAGTGTACACCCTGCCGTGTGGGCCTGAGCGCGTTGAGCGACCTGCTTGCCGATGTGCTCGAAGGGCGTGCCGATGAGTCCACGCTTAACCTGATTGAGCGCACGGCCCGCACCATCTACCTTTCGAGCGATTGCGCCATCGGCTACGAGGCCGGCGCCATGGCGCTTACGGCTATCCGCGGTTTTCGCGACGATTTTGAGCACCACATCCGCGAGCACTCCTGTGGCTTTGACCGCGAGGCCCGCGTCCCGTGCGTCTCGGGCTGCCCGGCGCACGTCGACATTCCCGGGTACATTTCGCTGGTCGAGGCCGGCCGCTATGCCGATGCCGTCAAGGTCATCCGCAAGAACAACCCGCTGCCGCTCGTTTGCGGCCTGGTGTGCGAGCATCCCTGCGAGATGCACTGCCGTCGCGGCATGGTCGACGATCCCATGAACATCCTCGCCCTCAAGCGTTTTGCCGTTGAGCATAGCGACCTCAACGATTACAAGCCCAGCGCGGCCGACAACACCGGCAAGCGCATCGCCGTGATTGGCAGCGGCCCGGCCGGCCTTTCCTGCGCCTACTACCTAGCCGTGATGGGCCATAAGGTGACCATCTATGAGCAGCGCCACCACCTGGGCGGCATGCTGCGCTATGGCATTCCCAGCTACCGTCTGCCGCGCGAGCGCCTGCAGGCCGAGATCGACTGGATCTTGAGCGCCGGCATCGACGTGGAACTCGACCACTCCGTGAACGGCGAGGAGCTTGCCCGCCTGCGCGACGAGTTCGATGCCGTCTACCTGGCCATTGGTGCCCACAGCGATAAGAAGCTCGGCCTTCCGGGCGAAGAGGCGCCCGGCGTGGAATCGGCCGTCAAGATGCTGCGCGCCATCGGCGACGACGAGCTGCCCGACCTGAGCGGCCAGCGCGTGTGCGTCATCGGCGGCGGCAATGTGGCCATGGACGTGGCACGCTCTGCCGTGCGCTGCGGTGCCGAAAAGGTAAGCATCGTCTACCGCCGTCGCATCTGCGACATGACGGCCCAGGATGCCGAGATTGCCGGCGCTCAGGCCGAGGGCTGCGAGGTTCTGGAGCTCACCGCACCGCTCGCTATCGAGACGGGTGAGGAGGGTCGCGTGAGCGGCCTGCGCGTGCAGCCGCAGATTATCGGCGAGCCCCGTCGTGGGCGTCCGGCCCCGCGTGCCGCCGCCACGCCCGAGCGCGTCATTCCCTGCGAGCGCGTGTTTGTGGCCATTGGCCAGGACATCGATTCCAAGCCGTTTGAGGACATGGGCATCGCCTGCAAGTGGGGCTGCGTGGTCACCGATTCGGATGGCGCCGTGCCTAACTTTGATGGCCTCTTTAGCGGCGGTGACTGCCAGACCGGTCCCGCCACCGTCATCCGGGCCATCAACGCCGGCCGCGTTGCTTCGGCAAATATCGACCGCTACCTGGGCTTTGACCACAAGATTAAGCTCGACGTCGAACTGCCGACCGTGCAGTTTAAGGGTAAGCACGAGTGCGGCCGCTGCGAGCTGGGCGAGCGCGAGGCCGGCGAGCGCATCCACGATTGGAATCTGGTCGAGCAGGGCCTCACCGAGGAGGAGGCACGCCAGGAGGCAAGCCGCTGCCTGCGTTGCGACCACTTTGGCTTTGGCGCGTTCCGCGGAGGGAGGAACCTGGAATGGTAGGGCTCAACAAAACCACTGTCAGCGACAACACCGAAAGCGGAGCACTCAACATGGTCAAGCTCACTATCGATAATTGCGAGGTCGTGGTGCCCGAGCACACCACGATCCTGGACGCGGCCAAGTCCGTCGGTATCCAGATTCCCACCCTGTGCTACCTGCGCGATCTAAACGAGATCGGCGGCTGCCGCGTGTGCGTGGTCGAGGTTGAGGGCTGCGACCAGCTGGTTGCCGCCTGCAACAACTACGTGCTCGACGGCATGGTGGTCCGCACCAACAGCCCCAAGGCCCGCGAGGCGCGTCGCACCAACGTGCAGCTGCTGCTGTCCCAGCACGACTCGCGCTGTACGAGCTGCGTGCGCAGTGGTAACTGCAACCTGCAGACCATCGCCAACGACCTGGGCATCTTCTATCTGCCGTACGAGCAGCACCTGGCACGCGAGGGCTGGGACTTCGATTTCCCCATCATCCGCGATAACGACAAGTGCATTAAATGCATGCGTTGCATCAAGGTGTGCGAGAACGTGCAGGGCTTAGGGATTTGGGACCTGACCAACCGCGCCACGCATACCGCCGTGGGTACCCGCGGGCGCGCGCCGATCGGCAAGACCGATTGCGTCGCGTGTGGTCAGTGCATCACGCATTGTCCGACGGGCGCCCTGCGCGAGCGTGACGATACCGAGACCGTGTTCGACGCCATCGCCGATCCCGACAAGATCGTGCTGGTGCAGATTGCGCCGGCCGTGCGTAGCGCCTGGGGAGAGGAACTCGGCATATCTCGCGAGGAGGCCACCGTTGAGCGCTTGGCCTGTGCGCTGCGCCGCGTTGGCTTTGAGTACGTGTTCGACACCGATTTCTCGGCCGACCTCACCATTATGGAGGAGGGCTCCGAGCTGCTCGAGCGCCTGGGTAAGGCCGCCAAGGGCGAGGGCGACAGCCGTGGCTGGCCCATGTTCACGAGCTGCTGCCCGGGCTGGGTGCGCTTTGTGAAGGCGCGTTACCCCGAGTTTGTCGACAGCCTGTCTACGTCAAAGTCGCCGCAGCAGATGTTTGGCGCCATCGCCAAGACCTACTACGCCAAGGTGCTGGGCGTGGAGCCCGAGCGTCTGTTTGTGGTGTCCGTGATGCCGTGCACGGCCAAGAAGGCCGAGTGCGCGCTGCCGAGCATGGTGGGCGAGGACGGCACGCCCGATGTGGACGTTGCGCTGACGGTGCGCGAGATGGTGCGCATGATCCGCGCGAACCACGTGAGCGTGGACACGCTGGTTGAGGAGCCACTCGATACGCCGCTAGGCTTTGGCACGGGTGCGGGTGTGATCTTTGGCGCCACGGGCGGCGTGATGGAGGCCGCCGTGCGCTCGGCCTATTACCTGGTGACGGGCAAGAACCCCGACGCCGACTTCTTTACCGATGTGCGCGGACTCGACGGCTGGAAGGAGGCCGTGGCCGATATCGATGGCACCAAGGTGCGCGTCGCCGTGGCGCACGGGCTAGGCAACGCCGCCCGTCTGCTCGACGCGATTCGCGACGGCCGCGTGAGCTATGACTTCGTTGAGGTCATGGCATGCCCCGGCGGCTGCGTCGGTGGCGGCGGTCAGCCCATCCACGACGGCTGCGAGCTGGCAGCCGAGCGCGGTCAGGTGCTGTGGGGCCTGGATGCCGCTGCGGACATTCGCTTCTCGCACGAGAATCCCGATGTCCAGGCGTGCTACCGCGAGTTCTTGGGCGAGCCGCTCTCGCCACTGGCCGAGGAGCTGCTGCATACCGACCATCACGCATGGACGATGCCCAACGAGGGGACGTGCTAGCGATGCGCGCGTTTGATTTTGAGATGTCGCGCCGGGGGTTTGCCTCGGCG
>CAJKQY010000010.1:0-35393 GCA_905202145.1 uncultured Collinsella sp. | reverse complement strand
TCGCCCCGCGTTGCCGCGCGGCGATTTTCGTAGGTTCGCGCCTTGCGAAAGCCGGTTTTCAAAACAGCGCAGCGAACGAAAATGGCCCCACCCGGAGCCATTTTCGTTCGCGCGAATTGTTGATACGCGCCCTCGATCTTATGCCTCGCGCAGCCAGTCAAACGCAACACGCGGTGTGCCGTCCGACACATACACGATGCCGGCGCGCTCAAATCCGGCCTTGAGGCTCGCACCCTGCATGGGTAGGTTGTTCTGGTGCGTATCGATGCGCAGGTGATCGGCACGCTCTTTTGCAAAGGCAAACATCGCAGCCGCGATACCGTGCACGGTGCCATCGGACGCCACACGGTGCAGCACAGCATACGGAGTGTCGCTACGCCATTGACCGTCCTCAATTACGTCATAGCACTCGTCCGGACCCGGTAAAAAGGCAAACGTCGCCACCACGCGACCGTCGACTTCGCACACGTAGCTGCCACCAGCGGCAATATCGGCAGCCAGTTGCTCGGCCGAAGGCGTGCCCTCGGGCCACTGCGTGGCGTTGCCATGCGCGCGCATAAAGGCGCGGGCGGCGTCGTAGATAGCCATGACAGCGGGAATGTCGGTATCGAGGGTTTTTCTGATCATCACGCGGCGACCTCACGTTTATTGGTATCACTTTGATTGAGCAATGATACCAGCGTTTGAAGAGGGGCGCGAAGCAGATGGGAAGCAAAAAGCGAGCCGCCTGGTCAAAGGCAAAAAGCGAGTTTTTGGGCGCTGCCACCGGCGGCGATATGAGCGACCTGTTTGCGCGCGAGGACGAGCGCCGCGACGCCCTGGACGCCGAGCGCGATGAGGCCTGGCGCTACAAGTCGTGCGAGCGCAAAAACCGTTACGACACACGCGCCGAGGCCGAGGCAGTTATGGCCGACTGCGAAAACCGCGGACGGCGCGGTTTAGCCTGCTACAAATGCGAATACTGCGGCGGCTGGCACCTGACGTCGCACCCTTGGAAATAGACCCCACATCGGCACGGCACTGACGGAGCGCCAACCATCGTACGCAAGCTACGGACGCGGCGGCACCAAAACATCGTAACGAACGGCCTTGCCCGCAAGCTGATAGCTCGGCTTAACGCCGGCAAGCAGTGGCCCCTTCACCGGTCGTTTGATAACGACCTTGCGCGGGTGCACGGCAAGCGCAGCTTCGACCAGCGTCTCCTCATCGGCGCACGGCTGTTCCAGATGATGCAAGAGTTGGAACTTCTTTTTAACCGCCGCGCTCTTGGTGCGCCCGGGAAACATGGGGTCCAGATACACCACGTCGGGAGCCGCGAGCTCGTCCTGCTCGATCAGCCCAGCTGTATGGCGAAGGCCGGCAATGCTGTCCTCGCCCGCATGAAGGCGCATGCGAGCCACGGCAGCCGCAAGCACCTGATCATCCGCCGCGCGATCCAAGGCATCCTTGAGGAGCGCCGCGATCACGCAATCCTGCTCATACAGATCGACGGTAAAGCCCGCGGCCGCCAACAGCAGCGAATCCTCGCCAAAGCCTGCCGTGGCATCAATCGCCCATGGGCTCTCGATGCCTTTTGTGCGCGCAGCCTTTACCAGCAGCTCTTGCTGCAGACGGCCTTGCTTGAGTCGTGGCAGCATGCGGGCAAAATCGGCTCGCAGCTCCATCGAGCCGTCGGTGAGCGTGAGGCCCTCGGGCTTCCCGGTCAGCTCAAGCCCCGCGGCCCGAGCAACAGAAAAGGGATCGACGACGCCCATGGACACTCCTTAATAAACAAACGAATACGCGGGACGCCGTTTATGCCAGCACCCAACCGTCCGCTATTGTCCCACATGCGACATGGCCCACAGCATCCCAATGCAAAGCACCGCCATCAACCCCGTGCACACGGCAGCGATCACAGAATCGCTCATGCGCCTTCCCAGCGACCGCGGCTCTCGTACTTGCTCTGCTCCGTACATCATGACTCCTCCTTGAGACCAGCTCCTTGTTACGGCCTCATCATCGCAGCGCCGCACATGAGCTGCCATCGATTTGGCTTACGTCCAGCTTTCCTTTTTGAAAGGTTGGATCGTACAGGCAAGAGACGCTTTCAAACGCATGCATCGTCCCGTTGAACTACAATGTGCTTCACGATATGTGCCGTAACCTGGGCGCGACAGATTCTCCGCGCCCGCATCGAAAGGACCAGCTATGAGCGCTGCTCGCAAGACACTCAAAATCCTTGCCCTGATTTATTTTGTTCTGGGCATCGCCAGCCTCGTCATCGGAATTGCCGGCATTGTTACCGGCAATTTTGGATCCGCTTACGGATCGAACGCCACACTCGCCGCTGTTGTGGTGATTGTTAAGGGCCTCGTCGACCTTGCCGCAGGCGTCGCCGGTATCAAGGGCGCCAACAAGCCTTCGCAGGTAGACGGCGCATTTAAGCTCGGTATCGTTGCCGCGGCAGCCACGCTCCTCCAAGCCGTGCTCACGCTTCCCGCACTCGGCGGCAGCTCCGTCAATATCGTCGCCTTTGTCATCGTGGTCTACGACCTGTTCTTTGTTCAGCAGGCACACGCCGTTAAGGCCGAGAACAAGGACCGCCTGTAAGCGCCCGCTTCTCATAACCTCTGTTGCAACCAAGCAACTAAAAAGGGCCGATCGCGCATCTCCGCGGTCGGCCCTTTGCGTTTGCCCAGATAAAACCTGCCAAAACAAACCTGTCCCTTTTTGGCAGGTTAGTGACGGTACTCGGCGATGATGAAGTCGATGTCAGTCTGAAGGGTATCGAGGTTTGCCAGGCGCTCTTTGTCGGCGGGGCGCGTGCGGTAGTAGTAGGGCGTCATCTGAAACACCGCCTCGATGTCGGCCTGCGTCTGAAGCGTAATATTCGCAGATACCCGCTGCGTTCCGACTAACTCGAGCTCGGTGGTCTTCGGCAGCTTCTCATCGTTAAGGTACGGCGTGTCGTAGAGCACTTCCTTGAGCCCAAACAGATGACGAGCGCCCGGCACCACGGTGTAGAGCGAGCCCTCTGGCGCCAGCACGCGGGCAAACTCACGCTCGTTAAAGGGAGCAAAGAGCTCGGTCACCATATCGAAGGCGCCATCGGCCACGGGGATGTCCTTCATGTTGGCCACGAAGTAGGTCGCATCGCCGCGCTTGGCGGCCAGGCGCACCATTTCTTTGCCCAAATCAAACCCGTAAGCGTCCACGCCCTGCACCGCGCCCATGGCGCTGGTGTAGTAGCCCTCGCCACAGCAAATATCGAGCAGCGTCATGGGACAGTTCGTAGACGCGGCACGTCCAGACACCCGCTCGCGCACCAGCTCAACCATCGCATCGCGCAACGGCGCATAGTAGCCGCGGTTCAGAAAGTCACGTCGGCTGCGCGCCTGCGACTTGGGATCGCCCATGGAATCGCCGCTCTTGGACGAGCGTAGGAGGTATAGATAGCCCTCGCGCGCGCGGTCAAACCGGTGTCCGCCCGCGCATGCAGCACCGCGCTCATTGTCCGCCAACGGCTCATGGCAAACGGGACACAACAACATGGCAACTCCTTAGCGCGAACAACACAACGCCCACCATTGTCGCACGCCTTCCCCACCTAGTCATTGGAGACGTTCTTGAATGACTAATCGTTTTAGAACGTCCCCAATGACTAGTCGATTAGGAGTATCATCGTCTGCGCAAATAGGCACGAAAGAGCATATTAGAGATTGAGAGCGTATGGCTGATACCGCATCTAAGCACATTGACATGACCACCGGCTCGCTGTGGCGCAATATTCCCCTGTTCGCCTTCCCCGTGGCCGCCACGAGCATCTTGGAGCAGCTGTCGAACCTCATCGTCACGGTCATCATCGGTAACTTCTCGGGCGACCAGGGAACCCTCGCCATGGCGGCGGTCGGCTCCAATGTTCCGCTTACCAGCCTTATGCTCAACCTGTTTATTGGCATATCGCTTGGCTCCAACGTGGTCATCGCCAACGCTATCGGCCGCAACGATCAGAACATGGTCAAACGCGCCGTCCATACCTCGATTTTAATGGCGCTCGTGGGCTTTGTCGTCATCGCACTGGGCGAGATCTTTGCCGAGCCCATGCTCGCCGCGCTCAACGTTCCCGCCGAAACCATGCCGCTCGCTTCGCTCTACCTACGCGTCTTTTTGCTCAGCATGCCCTCAATCTTGCTCTACAACTTTGAAGCCGCAATCTTCCGCTCCGTCGGCATCACCCGCATGCCGCTGCAGGCGCTTGCCGTGTCCACCGTCCTCAACATTGGCCTGGACCTCATCTTTGTCCCCGTACTTCACTGGGGCGTCGCGGGCGTCGCCATCGCCACCGCCATCGCCTACACCGTCAGCGCCGCTACGCTCTTTATCCGCCTGCTCAAGACCGACTCCGTCATCCGCGTCACCCCACGCGACTTGGCTATCGACCCCGTCGCCCTCAAGCGCATCGTCAAGATCGGCCTGCCCGCCGGCATCCAAAGCGCTGTCTTCGCCGTCGCCAACATCATCATCCAGTCCGCCATCAACAGCCTGGGCACCGAGGTCATGGCAGCATCGAGCGCCGCCATGAGCCTGGAGTACGTGTGCTACAACCTGCTCAACAGCTTTAGCCAGGCGTGCACCACGTTTGTGGGACAAAATCACGGTGCTCGCCAGATCGACCGCTGCACCAAGACGCTCAAGGTCTGCCTGGTCGAAGGCGGTATCGTTGCACTCACCACGATCATCGTTATTGTCGGCCTGGGGCGCGAGATTTTGTCGCTCTTTAACAGCGACCCCAACATCGTCTCGATCGGCTATATCCGCGTATGTTCGATCTTCCCGGCGTACGCCTTTAGCATGTTCTACGAAAACATGTCCGGCTACCTGCGCGGCTTTGGCATCTCGCTCATGCCCGCCCTCATCACCATGATTTGCGTCTGCGGCATTCGCTTCTACTGGGTGTTCTGCGTGTTCCCGCACTTCCGCACCTTTGCGAACATCATGATGGTTTACCCCATCAGCCTGGGCACCACGGCGTTCTTTATGGTCGTGGCGGTATTACTCTGCCACCCGGCACGCACCTATCGCGCCACCAAAGCCAAAGCGACAGCCCGCTAAACGCCGCACTCAACGCCACGCCAGTCATTAATTGACAATATGCGAGCTCATATAGTCGATAAAGCGCCTCGTGGCGATGGGCATGGTGTCCCAGCTGCGCCAGGCGGCCACCACGTCGCGCGAGGGGGCATGCACGATGGGACGTACGCGAATATCGGCCCGCATGCCCTCCACAGTACGACGGTAGAGCATGCTCACGCCCAGGCCCTCCTCCACCATCGCCATGATGGTGTAGTCGTCGGTCACCTCGCTCGTCACGTGCGGCGACAGCCCATGCGCCGCGAATGCATCGAGCACCAGACTCTGTTCGCCCTCATCCAACAGTACAAACGGCTCGGACGCCAGGTCGGCGAGCGTCACCTTTTCCTTTGCCGCCAGCGGATGCGCGGCCGGCAACAATGCCACCAACTCGTCGTGATAGACCACGCGCTTCTCGAGCCCAGCGGTAAATCCGCGCGCCGTAAAGCAAAAGTCAACCACGCCATCGTGCACCCACTGGGCGTTGCGCGTGTAATCGCCCTGCTTGAGGGTAAAGTGCACACCCGGATGCAGCGCTCCAAAGTCGCGGATCACACGCGGCAGCACGGTACGACTCACGTTGGTAAACGTCGCGATGCGAATATCTGTCGACGAAAGCCCCAGCAGCTCCTGGCGCTTGCCCTCGAGCTCGGCCTCGGCGGTCACAATCTGGCGCAGGTACGGCAGATATTGTTTACCGTCGCGCGTAAGCGAAACGCCCTGCTTACCGCGCTCGATAAGTGTGGTGCCCAGCTCGCGCTCGAGCGCCTTGACGGCCTGGCTCACCGCACTTTGCGTATAGCCCAACTCGTCCGCCGCGGCCTTAAGACTGCCGAGATCGACCACCATACAAACAATCTGATACCGCGATGCCATCGTGCCTCCACATCAATGCAGCCGTAAAACGTTTTGCCAGGGCTTTTTCTGCCAACATTAGCATTTCTTAATCATACTGAAGATACATTCACTTTACTACATCCAAATCTGGGAGCAGAATCCTATTTACGAAACCGTTCTGTAACAAAAGGAGTCCCATGGATCGCAAAAAAGCAATCGCGCTCTCATTTTCCGTTCCCGTCGCATGGGGCTTTTCGTATCCCCTCATGAAAATCGGTATGGACAGCATGAACGCCACGAGCATCGTCGCGCTACGCTGCATCATCGCCTTTGTAGTCTGCCTGCTGCTCTTCCACAAGCACGCGTTGCGCATCAACCGTGACCTTATGGTCCGTGCCGCCATCATCGGCGCCATTATGGCAACCGAGCTCACCTGCATGTGCCTGGGCTCCAGCCTCACCTCCGCCTCCACCGCCGGCTTTTTGCAGAGCCTGACGGTCGTGATCGTGCCGTTTGCCAACGCCGCCCTGCTGCGTCGCGCCCCCGAGCGCAAAGTGCTCGTCGGCACCGCCATCGTCACCTGCGGTATGTTGTTGCTCTCGGGCGCCGACTTTACCAGCCTGAATCCCGGCGCGATCATCATGCTGCTCTCGGCCTTTATCTATGCCAGCCACATTATCGTGGCCAAGCGCTTTGTCGAAGAAGTCGACCCGCTGTCCCTGGGCGTTTGGCAGCTGGGCTTTGGCGGCCTGTTCTCGGGCATCGCCGCATTCACCTTTGGCGGCTTCACGCTTCCCAGCACGCCCAGCGAGATCGTGGTCGTCGTCGCGCTCGCGCTCATCTGCTCTGCTTACGGCTTTATCACCCAGACGCTCGTGCAGCCCCACGTGCCCGCCGAGACCACCGGCTTTGCCTTCTCGCTCGAGCCGGTCTGCTCCGCCGTCTTCTCGTTTTTCCTGGTCGGCGAGGTCCTGAGCCCCATCGCCTTCTTTGGCGCCGCCCTCATCCTCACCGGCGTCATGGTGGCAACCGTCGAGCTTCCGCGCCTCCGCGCACATGGACAAGCTCGCATGGCAGGAGCGCCCGAGCACGTCTCGTAGACCCTACTCTTCATACAGCCGTGGCATAAAGGCAACCGGTGCGCCTTTACAATAGATTCCGACAGAGCATCTGACGTAAAGGAGCCCCATGGACGCCGCGACCCGCGACCGCAACATAGCAACTTGGTTGGGCGATGCGCCGCAGCCGGTACGTGACACTACGAACCAGCTGCTCGAGCGCATCGCCCTTTTGCGTGCCGAGCAGACCATCTACCCGGCACAAGACGACATCCTCAATGCCCTCGCCCACACGCCGGCCGACCAGGTCAAGGTTGTCATCTTGGGTCAAGACCCCTATCACGGACCCAACCAGGCCATGGGGCTGTCGTTCTCGGTCCCCGCGACGCAAACCAAGTTGCCGCCGAGCCTGCGCAACATCTACAAGGAACTCAATGCCGATCTGGGTTGCCCCATTCCCGCCACGGGAGACCTAACCCCATGGGCACAACAGGGCGTTCTGCTCCTCAACACTACGCTCACCGTGCGCGAACACGCCGCGAACTCGCACGCCAAGCTGGGCTGGAGCACGCTCACCGACTACGTTATCGAACGCTGCTGCCAGCTGCCCCAGTCGGTCGTCTTTTTGGCATGGGGTCGCTTTGCCCAGCAGATGGTCGAAGGCAAGCTCGTCGCAACTGGTGCGGGCAAGGCAACCGGCAAGTTCTGCCTGGCATCCACGCACCCCTCGCCGCTTTCGGCCAACCGTGCCACGGCAGAACTCCCCGCCTTTATGGGATCGCGCCCCTTCTCGGCAGCCAATCGGCTACTCGAACAGCACGGCTCGGCCCCCGTCAACTGGACTTGCCTCGGCTAAAAATCGATACATCAAAAACGCGCCCGACGGCTTTCCATCGGGCGCGTTTTCTATTCGGGCCAAATAAATTGTGTGCGACCGGCCTCGCCGCCATCGATCAGCAGACTCTGCCCGGTCATAAACCGGTTGGTCACGCCCACAAAGTAGATCCACTCGGCGATCTCTTGGGCGGTGGCCCAGCGCCTAAGCGGCGTGAGCTCCATAATCTGGTTCCACAGGTGCTCGTCTTCCATCACGCAACGGTTGAGCGGCGTGATAACGCCGCCCGGGTCCACACTGTTGGCGATGGCCTGCGGCGCCAGACGGTTTGCAAGGTTCTTGGTGTAGGCGATAACGCCGCCCTTGCTGGCGGCATAGGCGGGAAACTCCGATCCCGTATGCCCACTCGCCGACCCCACATTGACCACGGATTTGATAGTCGGCGCCGGCTTGGCGGCAAGCCCCTCCCCCACAAAGGCATAGCGCTCGGTCACGTTGATGGTGCCACACAGGTTGGCGGCGATGTCGTCGGCCGAATCCTGCGTACCGGCAACGTTCACGATTACCTGGGGTTCAAGGTCGTCTGGAAACGCGTCCGGCTTGCGGACATCAACGATCAGATGGCGGTAGCGCTCGTGTTCGATCGTCGATGGCAAAAGATCAAAGCCCACAACCTCGTGGCCCTCATCCAAAAAGCGCTGCACGCACGCGGCTCCGATACCGCCCGAAGCGCCCGTGATCAAAACCCGCATACTTGCTCCTTAGGCGGATGCGTGGCGCTCGAGGTACTCGGAACCCACATTCTCGCGCTCCCAGCCGCGCACGACCTTATAGCCCACGGGGCTCAGGAAGACCTCGCACAGCAGCTCGGCGATGGCACCCGTCAGCGAGCACATAAGGACCTGCACCCAGGTCCAACCAAAGAACGTGTGGCTCACCACAATGGCAAAGACCAGGTTGTCGATAAACTGGCCAACACCCGTGGACACATAGGAACGGAAGGCAAAGCTCGCAAAGTTATTCTTCTTGAGCATACGGCCGAGCGACTGGTTGAGCGTGGAGTTAACCACGGCAGAGACGAGCATGGCCAGCGAAGAGCCCAGCACCACGTACCAGGTGCCGCCGATGGTGGCGTTAAGGGCGGTGTTGACCTCGATCATGCCCGTGTCGTAGTAGGCGCCCCACATGCCGGGCGTGAGCGAGCATGCCCAAAAGCACAGGCTCACGGCCAGGTTGACCAGCAGCGCGAGGATAGAGATTTTGATGGATGCCTTGGCGCCAAAGCGCTTGCAGATCATGTCCTGGCACAAAAACGAGACCCAGCTCACCACAAAGCCACAGTCGAGCGCCAGATACGGCAGGCTGATAAGCTCTTTGTTGGCCAGCAGGTTCATCATGATGACGCTCACGAAAAACAGCGAAACCGTTGCCGCGGGAATGCTCCGCAACAGGACCTTATAGTCCTCCATGACCTTCTTGATCATTATGTACTCCTTTGGTTTTAGGTTTAACGAGCAGGATATCGGACCCGAACTGCTCGGACGTCTCGGTCTTGAGACGACGGTGGGTATGATAGCCGCTCACACGGCATCAGGCAAGCAAACGGCGCGGCAGCCCCGCAGGGCCACCGCGTCGATGCGTTAAAAGGCCACGTTGCCAAACTCCGACAGGATAAGGTCGGGGTTGTGGTCGGTTGCCCAATCCACGTTCCACGGGCTCGTGAACAGCAGCAGCTTGCCGCCGCGCATGTCCTCGACGCGCAACGTGTCGCGCGTGAGCGAAAGGCCCGGGATATCGATGGTATCGGGGTCGTTCTGGATCCAGCGGATGTCCGTATAGGGCAGCGGCTGGCGACGAACCTCAACACGGTACTCGGCCTTGAGGCGGCGCTCGAGTACCTCAAACTGCAGCACGCCGACCACGCCCACGATGACGCTCTCCATGCCGGCACCCAGCTCGCGGAAGATCTGGATGGCGCCCTCCTGGGCAAGCTCCTCCATACCCTTGACGAACTGCTTGCGCTTGAGCGTGTCGACCTGCGTAATACGAGCGAACATCTCGGGGGCAAACGTCGGGATCTGCGGATACTGCACGTGGCGCTTGCCGGAGCACACGGTGTCACCGATGCTAAAGATACCCGGGTCGAACAGGCCCACGATATCGCCCGCGTACGCCTCGTCCACGATGGCGCGGTCATCGGCCATCATCGAGGTGCCCGTGGCAAGCTTAAGTTTGCGGTTGCCCTGCACGTGGAAGGCATCCATGCCGCGGTCGAACTTGCCCGAGCAAATGCGCACAAAGGCGATACGGTCGCGGTGGTTCTTGTCCATGTTGGCCTGGATCTTAAACACAAAGCCGCTAAAGTCGTCGCGGCAGGGATCGACCGGTTCACTGGTGAGCGTATCGGTATAGGCGCGCGGCGTCGGGGCCAGACGCAGGAACTCCTTGAGGAAGGGCTCCACGCCAAAGTTGGTGAGCGCCGAGCCAAAGAACGCCGGGCTCAGCTTGCCGCAGGCTACGGCATCCAAGTCGAGCTCGTCGCCGGCGCCATCGAGCAGCTCGATGTCGTCCATCAGGTTCTTATGGTTCTCCTCGCCGATAAGCTCGTCCATGGAAGGATCGCCCAGCTCGGCCTCGACCTCGGCGACCTTCTTGGTGGCGTTGGCGTGGCCGTCGCCCTCAAAGGCGATAACGCGACGGGTCTGACGATCGAACACGCCGCGGAAGTTGCGCCCGCTGCCGATCGGCCAGTTCATGGGATACGTATTGATACCCAGGACGTTCTCGATCTCTTCCATGAGCTCAAACGGATCGCGAGCCTCGTGGTCGAGCTTGTTCACAAAGGTGAAGATGGGAATGTGACGCAGCGTGCAGACCTTAAAGAGCTTTTTGGTCTGGGCCTCGACGCCCTTGGCGCCGTCGATGACCATGACCGCGGCGTCGGCGGCCATAAGGGTACGGTAGGTATCCTCCGAGAAGTCCTGGTGGCCGGGGGTATCGAGGATGTTGACGCAGGCGCCGTTGTAGGTGAACTGCAGAACCGAGGAGGTAACGGAAATACCGCGCTCCTTCTCGATGTCCATCCAGTCCGAGACGGCATGCTTGGCCGAGCTCTTGCCCTTGACCGAGCCGGCGGTCTGAATGCTGCCGGTATAGAGCAGCAGCTTCTCGGTAAGCGTGGTCTTACCGGCGTCCGGGTGGCTGATGATCGCGAATGTGCGGCGCGACGAGATTTCATCCGACAGGCTTGCCATGCGGATCCTTTCTTGCATTGAGTGCATTACGTCGTTGTAACCGCACTATTGTAGCCGCGAAATCCCGCTCTAGGGCACCTATCAGGACAAATTCATCAGATGGGGCATGGGGTAGCAGTCGATGGCGGCACTCCGCAGCAGTTTGTCTCGATCTGTAACATCTAGACGGTTTTTGAACCTCTTCCTGTTACAGATTTAGACAAACAGGTGGGCGTCCCAGAAAGATCTCGATCTGTAACATCTAACCACTCAAAACGGGTCCATCTGTTACAGATTGAGATATAAGGATAGACGGGTGGCCAATGTCTCGATCTGTAACATCTAGCAGCCAAAATCTTCTCCAGTTGTTACAGATTGAGACAACCAGGTGGGGCCCGCCAGCAAAATCTCAATCTGTAACAGGTAGCCGTCCAAATCGGTTCCAGATGTTACAGATTGAGATGGATGAACGAACGGACAATCCCTATTTGCCTCTTGCGTAACTGTGCATAGTGTATATATACTGTGCTTACCGGTTATATACACGTGTAGCCCAACAGCTAAGGAGCCGCTGTGGACATCATCCTATCCAATTCGAGCGACAAGCCCATCTACGAGCAAATAGCCTCGCAGGTCAAAGCTCAGATCCTTTCGGGCACACTCGCTGCGGGAGCCAAACTCCCCAGCATCCGTGCACTCGCGAGCGATCTTGGCGTGAGTGTCATCACCACCAAGCGCGCCTACGCCGACCTAGAGCAACTCGGGTTTATCTGCACCGTGCAGGGCAAGGGCTGCTTTGTCGCCGAGGGCAACCAGGAACTCTTGCGCGAAAACCAGCTCTGCCATATCGAAGAGCTACTTGCGAAAGCGGCGAGCCAAGCCGAAACCCTGGGCGTCACGCGCGACAAGCTGCACGAGATGCTCGACCTGGTAGCCCCCGAAACCATGCAGTAGCCATCTGCAAGAAAGGCTATACCATGCAAAACCTTTTAGAACTCAAAGGCATCTCACGCCGTGTAAGCGACCGTTTTTCGCTGCGTGATGTCACACTCGCTGTGGAGCCAGGTCAGATCGTCGGCTTTGTTGGTGCCAACGGTGCTGGCAAAACAACGACGATTCGAGCTGCCCTCGGGCTTATAAAGCTCGATGCCGGCGAGGTGCACCTATTTGGGCAGCGCTGTGGCGCCGACGCGCCCGATGAGACGCAGCGCCATCTACGCTCCCGCGTCGGTCTTGTCCTGGACACGTGCCCCTTCCCCTCCACGCTCAAGGTGGGCCAGATCGAGTCGCTCGTAGGCCCGGCGTACCCCACGTGGGACCGCGAAACGTTCGCCGGATTCATCAACCGATTTGGCCTCGATCCCAAGACAAAGGTCAAAGACCTCTCCCGCGGCATGGGCATGAAACTGCAGCTTGCCTGTGCACTCAGTCACAATGCCAAGCTGCTCGTTTTGGACGAAGCCACCGCAGGCCTCGATCCCATGGCACGCGAGGAACTGCTCGATGAGCTGCTTGCCTTTGTCGCCGACGGTCAGCACAGCGTGCTGCTCTCGAGCCACATTACGTCCGACCTCGATCGCGCCGCCGACCGCGTCATCTGCATCGATAACGGCTCGATTATTTTTGACCTGCCGCGCGAGGACATTACCGACCGAGTCGGCATCGCCCACTGCACCCAAGCACAGGCCGCCGAGCTTATGGCTTGCGTCGAAGGCGCCCGTGCCGTCCACCACGCCTATAGCGTGGACGTGCTCGTGCCCAACCGTCGCGAAACGCTCGAGGCCTTCCCCGAGATTCCCAGCGATCGGGCAACCATTGATGACTATCTTCGCCTCATGCTGAAAGGAGCTTCGAAATGAAACGCGCCTTTATGTCCGAGCTCGCCATCGCTCGCTCGCTTATCCCGAGCATTGCAGGCGTCGGCCTGTTCATGTTTGTCGTGCTGACCCTTGCCAACGCGTCGGATGTCGATTCCGGCATGAGCGCCGGCGCCTGTGCGGTCAGCGCAATGTCGCCCATCATAATCATGAACTCGCTAGCTGGCTACGATAACCAAAACGGCTGGGAGCGTTATCGAGCAACGTTGCCCTTCTCGCGCAAAGACATCATCTGCGCAGGCTACCTGTGCATCGTTGTCTTCTCGGCCATCATGGCCTGCGCCGCCGCGCTTCTGAGCATCGTCTCCATCCCGCTTTTCAACAGCGCGGGCATCCCCTCGACGGGACAGGCCGTCTTTGAGACCGCAATGGCCTCGGCGGCATCGATGCTCATCTCCCTCATGATGGTATTCTTGACACAGCCGCTGTTCTTTCGCTTTGGGCACATGGAGGCGCTGCGCCTATCCCTTGGTCTGTTTGCCCTGTTTGGCTGCGGCACCATGGCCACGTTGAGCTCCTCCAACCCCATCAGCAACTGGCTCATGTCGATTGCCGGAGCGAATCCCGATCCCGCCGTTCTTGGCTGCCTGTGTGCAGGCATCGCCGCACTTGCCCTCGCGCTATGTACAATCAGCTACACCGTCAGCACCAAGGTTTATCGAGCACGCGATCTGTAATCGACGGCTAAAAAAGCTTAGGTGGTACCCCGCTTATTTTTTCAATGAAACGAGGCAGCATAGCGTCACCACCGCCCTTCACAGCAGGCCGTCTAGTTCTTGGCAACCAAAAAGACACCGTCAGCATATCGAAGGTGAATACTTTTCCGAGAAGTGAACGAGTAAAAACAGTGCCCTGTAGCATCAACATTTTTAAGGACTCAATTCCTGCGGTTTTTGTCTAAGAATCCTGCAGTTTTGTTCGAAAAAAGTGTGCATGTTCCAGGGGTCCAGATTTACTCGTTCACTTCGCGGAAAACCATTCACCTTCGATTCGAGCCTTAACCAAATGCCCTCTCGAACTATGGCCCCTGTCTCACCACAGCGATATCAAAGCTTCATGGCGGGACGGTATCATCGGACGAGCGCCGTAAATCTGGCGCGGTCGTTCTTTGGGGAGGCATTTCACCCGTGTCGTGGGTCGTCGCAGCATTTGCGTCAGCATTCTTTGCCGGCATCACATCCATCCTGGCCAAATGCGGCATCAAGCAGACCGACTCCGATGTCGCGACGGCCATTCGCACCTGCGTGGTGCTCGTTTTCGCCTGGGCAATGGCGGGCATTTCTGGATCCATTGGAACCATCGGCAGCATCGAACCCAGATCCTGGCTCTTTCTCGTCCTCTCGGGACTCGCTACCGGTGCTTCGTGGATCTGTTACTTTAAGGCGTTGGGCATCGGAGACGTCAATAAGGTCGTACCGGTCGACAAGATGAGCACCGTACTCGCCGCACTGATCGCCATCGTACTTTTTGGCGAGACGAGCAACCTTGCGGTTAAGCTCGTGGGAACCGCTGTCATCACCCTCGGCACGTTTTTAATGATCGAGAAGAAGCAGTCTGCCGGACCCGAGCAGCAGCAAGACCGGACCTGGCTCGCTTACGCCCTCGGCGCCGCCGTGTTCGCGGCGCTCACGTCCATCCTTGCCAAGGCTGGCATCGAAGGCGTCGAATCCAGCCTGGCCACGGCAATCCGTACCTGTGTGGTACTGGTTATGGCATGGGCAATCGTGGCAGCTAAAGGCAAGATGGGCCAAGCCGTGCACGTAGACCGCTATGAACTCGTATTTCTCGCGGCATCGGGCATTGCGACTGGCGCATCGTGGCTGCTATACTACTACGCCATCGCCACAGGCCAGGTGAGCGTCGTGGTGCAGATCGACAAACTATCGATTGTCGTATCGGTACTATTTGCGCGCCTGGCATTCAACGAAAAAGTCTCGCGACGCAGCGCTATCGGTCTCGCCCTCATCGTACTGGGCACCGCCGCGCTCGCGGTTTGGAAATAGCGCCGATTCCGAGCGAGATCTAGGCGCTCGCAAATCCATGACACAGCGCCACACCGGGCCTAGGGTGCTTGTATCGACCGTGCGCCACCGTGCTACTTGCGCAGCGGCTTGGGCAGCGGAATGCCGGCAGCGATAACGGCCGCGATGATCATGCAGACGATGCCTTTGAGCGGGAAGCACACGAGCAACAGGCCCACGACCATAACGGGTTGGCGCATAACGGCGCCCATCGTCGATGCCGTGCAGACGGCGACGCAAAAGACCGGATCTGCGCCGGTGAGGATGGCAAGGCCATAGCCCAGGCTTACGCCCGAGAAGATAACCGGGAAGAAGTGGCCGCCACGCCAGCCCATATTGATGAGGGCGGGGGTCAGCATGGCCTTGACAAAACCGGTCGCGATAAGCATGCCGGCGGGAATGGTCAGATAGGTTTCCATGAGCACATCGGCCTGGGTCTCGCCGGCAAACATGGTGTAGGGCAGGACCGTGCCACAGATGGCGAGCGCCAGACCGGCTAGCATGGCTTTGACGACAGGGCGCGCCCCTATTGCATGAGCAAGCGCTTCACTCGCTTGCTCAGAGACAAAGTACAACCAGCCGCAGACGGTACCGACCAGTGCCAGGGGGATGAGCCAGGTAAGCTCCAGATTGCCTACCTCGGCGGCCTCGAACCTGGGCATGCCCATGCCGCCGCCCACAAGCTGGCCAAGCAGCAGGTAGGTGCCCAGACCGCCGGCAATCGCAATGCCGTAGACCACGGTCTTCTGTGCCTTGGGCAGCTTGATCGTGATCTCGTCGGACGCAGAGCCCTCGTCGCCGTCGGCGCTACCGGCAAGCGGTGCCACAAAGCCAAAGACGGGCGCGGTAAAGAGCGCCGTCAGGGCAGCCTGGGTACCCAGCAGCGTGAGCTCCCTAAACTCGGCGCCAAAGCGACGCATACGGTCGCCAACCCAGCTGCACAGACCCGCGATAACGCCGGTCAGGCCGGCCTCCGGTCCAATACTTCCGCCAAACAGCAGCGGCAGCAACGCCGCGAGCGAAAGCTTGCCCAGGTTGTCGTACGGGTAGCGCCCGTTTTGCTTGACCTTGGCCATGACCTGGTTGAGGTCATCGGTCTTGGTGCCTGTCATCTTTTCGTACAGACCGATTAACAGGCCGCCCAGCAGGCAGACAAAAAACGGGTACGGCAAAAAGCCAAACGGGCCGCTGGCAAGCTCGGGCGAAGCGACGCCCAGCGCGTGCGGAATCTCGGTCCATAGATAGTCGATACCGTGCTCCATCGCAAAAAAGAACAGCCAGACCGCGGCACCTGCGAACGCACCGGTCACGGCAACGCTAACTAAAAACAGCGCGCGGTTTGTGGGTTTGGCAAGGTTATCCATCGGGTCCTCCCGCGGTCAAAGTCGACATAGTTACGTTTTATTGTAGAGCGAGCGTTGCCCGAACGAGCCAACCGTCTGCGCTGCAAACGGCACCATTGGGAGCCATTGTGGGGCAGGCTCAAGACTTATCCGTTGATAATCGAGGCAATCTCGCGCAAATCGTCGGCAAAGTAAATGCCTTGCTGGCGCTGCGGGCTCGATAAACCCTTATCGATCATGTGCCCGAGCAGCGCCTTGAGGTCGTTGTAGTAACCGCCCAGGTTATACAGGATGCACGGAGCGCTCAGGTGCCCCAATGACACCGCGGACATGACCTCGGCAATCTCCTCGAGCGTGCCCGTGCCGCCCGGAAAGGCAATGAACGCATCACCGAGCTCAATCATCTTGGCCTTGCGCTCCGCCATATCGCTCGTCACGATAAGGTCGTCGATACCGTCATGTTGAAACTCGGCCTCGATAAAAAAGCTCGGCTCAACACCCGTCACGTGTCCGCCTGCCTCGAGCACGCTATCGGCGAGCGCGCCCATCAGGCCCGATTTGGACCCGCCGTATACCAGCGCGTGCCCGTTGGCGCCAATCCAGTTGCCCAGCTCCTGCACCGCGGGCAGAAACGCCGGGTCATTGCCAGTGTTGGCACCCAGGTACACGGTGATGTTCATATTTGGTCCCCCTTGTTATGGCACACGACGTTCGTCTTAGCGCTGGCGTCGACGATACTCGCGCACGCGACGCGAAAGGTCGGCAAGTTCGTCGCGATCGAGCTCTTCCAAATGCTCCAGATCATCCATAAAGCGCGCCATGGTGTCCTTTTGACGCATCTTGATAAGCGTATTGCAGTAGTTCACTGCCACGCCCGTGAGCATGGCGATGTAGAAGATGCTGATGACGCTCAGAATGACGGTAATGGCGCGGGCAACCGGTGTCTCGGCCGGAATGTCGCCAAAGCCGATCGTCGAGACCGTCTCAAAGCTAAACCACAGGCCATCGCCAAACGTGAGGGTCGTGGGCTCGGACAGCCAAACGGCCGTCGAGCACAGCAGATAGAAGACGAGGAACAGCTCCGTAATGCGCACGAAGCCCGCCTGGCGCAACACGTCAGCAAGCGTCTTGAGCTTTTTCATCGCGACCCCTTTTCCCAAATGCCCAATCACATTCGCTCGGTATTGTCCCACGCCTCCCCCGCAAACGAAACTAGTCATTGGGGACGTTCTTAAATGACTAGTCAAACAAGAACGTCCCCAATGACTGCCGGGCGGGAGCGTTTAGCGGTGCAGCTGCCGGCTGGGCAGGTTGAGCTGGTATCCTTATGCGGTAATGTCTCGATTCGTTAGGATTGCATGTGAGAGCTGCCACTGCCCTTCGTTCAGTTATATGTCGCACCCTGGCCGCCGCGCTTACCGCGCTCGCCGTACTGAGCGCCGTCGCGCCCGCCCCTGCCTTTGCCGCCGACTCCGATCAGCCAGTCAAGACGGTCCGCGTTGGTTGGCTCGTCAACAGCGAAGGCTTCCAAAACGGCACCCCCGGGGAGCGTCTCTCGGGATGGGGTTACGAGTACCTCCAGACCCTGTCGTACTACACGCCCGACTGGCGGTACGAATACGTCTCCGGCACCTTCACCGAGCTTATGGACATGCTCGAGGCAGGCGAGATCGACCTCATGCCCAACATCTCCTACTCCGAGGAACGCGCCCAAAAGCTGCTCTTTTCCTCGAACCCCGAGGGCACCGAGCGCTACTACATCTACGCCAAGCCCGATCGCGACGATCTGGCCAAGGGCGACCCCCAAGCGCTCCAAGGCCTTACCATCGGCTACAACCCCGACGTTATGCAAACCTTCGTTGGCCAGCAGTGGCTCGCCAACGAAGGCATTACCTGCACCTATAAAGAAATCGACACTGGCGGCGCCCTCTTTGGCGCGCTCACAAACGGCGAGGTCGACGCCATCATCATGAACGACACGCTCTCGTCGCCCGAGGCGTCGCCCATGTTCTACGTTGGTTCGAGCGACTACTACTTTGCCGTCCCCAAAAGCCGCCCCGACCTAATGGACGACATCAATGCCGCCATGTCGGCAATCGCCCGCGTCAACCCACGCTATATCGACGAAGTCAAATCTAACTACTCGGCCCAAAACAGCGGTTCATCATCGCTCAACAGCCCCGAACGTTCCTGGCTCAAAGCAAATGACAACACCATCACGCTCGGCTACATTACGGGCAAACTCCCCTACTGCAACGAAGACGAAGACGGCAAAATGGAAGGCTCGCTCGCATCGCTTGCGGCGACGTTGCACGATAAATTTGGCATTACAGTCAAAACCGTCGCCTTTGATAGCTACAAGATGATGTCAAAGGCCCTGTCAAAGGGAAGCATCGACGTTGCGCTGCCGGTATACCGAGATTACTGGTTTGCCGAGCAATCAGGCGTTGTGCAGTCGGTATCGTTGGGGACCGTGTCCCTCACTGCCATCCACACCGGCAGCAACCTGAACAAAGACCTTCAGAACATCGCCTGTACCAAATCATCGTTTGTCAACAAAAATGCACTTGAAAGTCTATTCCCCACAGCGACCGTGACCGAATACCGATCCGACGATGAAGCGTTCGACGCCCTCAGGAAGGGAACGGCGCACTGCATCCTCGCCCCCAGTTCACGCGTAAAAACCATCGGTGACCGTTATGATCTCGAGGACTGCGAGACGGCCGAGCTCCCTGACACCTGTGAGCTCTCGTGCTGGATTTCGCGCGGAAAACCCGAGCTGTTGGGAATCATCAACAAGGGCATCATCAATGCCGGAGAATCGCTCTCCGCAAGCAATTACTCCTCCACGTCGTACACGGCCCAGGAATCCAACACGCTTCAATTCCTTTATCGCAACCGTGCCGCCGTTGCAGCTGCCCTCATCGGTATGTTGTCGGTCGGCATCGTCCTGCTCATCTGGGCACTCGTGCGCGCTCGAACCGAGCGCAAAAAAGCCGATGCCGCCAACGCCGCCAAGACGGCATTCCTCACGCGCATGAGCCACGACATCCGTACGCCGCTCAACGGTATCCTGGGCCTTATCGAGATCGAGGAATTGAAGGAAGGCGATATGCAGGTCGCCCGCGAGAGCCGTGCCAAGGCGCGCGTTGCCGCCAATCACCTGCTCTCGCTAATCAACGACATCCTCGAGATGGGCAAGATCGAAGACCGCAAGCTAACACTGGAACATGTGCCTTTTAACCTCAAAGAGCTCTGTGACGATACGCTGGTGCTGTGCAAGCTCCGCGCGTCCAGTAACGGAATCACAATGCAGGACAATAGTCTGCCGTACGCCACGGGGCCATACATGATCGGCAGCCCCACCCATATCCGACAGATCATGATCAACCTGTTAGACAACAGCATTAAGTACAACAAGCACGGCGGCTCCGTCACCTTTAGCTCAAAGACCAAGCCACTCGATAACGGGCGCGCGCTCTTTTGCTTTAGCGTTTCGGATACCGGCATTGGTATGACTCCCAAGTTTTTAAAGCATATCTATGAGCCGTTTGCCCAAGAAGGTGACGATGCGCGCAGCAAGTTCCAAGGAACCGGCATGGGCATGCCAATCGTCAAGTCGCTTATTGAACTGATGGGCGGCACGATTGAGATTTCGAGTGAGGTTGGCCTGGGGAGTACGTTCAACGTCCAGATTCCGCTCGATATCGACAAAGACCCTCAGGCAAGAGAGCGCGCGGACGAGCAAGCAGACAGCTGCTCGCTTGCCGGCATGAACGTTCTTTTGGCAGAAGATAACGAGCTCAATGCCGAGATTGCCCAGGCGCTGCTCGAAAGCGAAGGCATTGTCGTAACTCGCGCCGCCGATGGCAACGAAGCGGTCGACCTATACGTTGGCCGTCCCGCCGGCAGCTTCGATGCCATTTTGATGGACATCATGATGCCGGACATGGACGGCTACGAGGCAACCCGCGCGATTCGCCTGAGCGAGAAGGTCGATGCAGCCGACATTCCCATCATCGCGCTCACCGCCAATGCCTTTGCCGAGGACGCCAAGGCGGCACACGACGCCGGCATGAACGCCCATCTGTCCAAACCGCTCGACTTTAACAAGCTCAAAAACATACTCGCCCGCATCAAGAAAAACGGATCCGTTTCGCTATAGTTTGTGCCCAACCACCACGCACGACCAGAAAGGAAGCCAACGATGTTTAGGCCCTTACGTCGAAAGAAACGCGCCATCACTGACGAGGAAGCGCGCGAACTGCTCGCCACCTGCAAGCGCGGCGTCTTTGCCGTCAACGGCGACGATGGCTACCCGTACGCCATTCCCGTCAACTACTTCTTCGACGCCGAGCACGACAAGATTTATTTCCATGGCGCCAAGGCCGGCCACAAGGTCGACGCACTCAAGCGCGATGACAAGGTCTGCTTTACCGTTTACGGCAACGAGTGGTACAAAGACGGTGACTGGGCTCCCTACGTTATGAGTACCGTGGTCTTTGGCCGCTGTCGCCTGGCGAATGACACCCCCGCGTTTATCGAGGACAAAGTCCGCCAGCTCGCCCTTAAGTACTACCCTTCTGCCGAGGAGGTCGAAGAGGAAATCGCCAAGGACATTAAGGGCGTCCAGCTCTACGAGATTACGATTGAGCATCTCTGCGGCAAGCAGATTCAAGAAAAGTAAGCCTCAAAAGCAAAACTCACAAATAGCAATATGGCCCGGTTCCAACCCACCTTGGAACCGGGCCATATGCTTATGAAGCGTCGGCAGCTATGTGCGCAAGCGCCTCAACGAGCTCCTGCGAGCTCACGGGTTTACTCAGGTGCGCGTCCATGCCCGCCTCGCGCGAAAGTCTGCGGTCGTCGGCAAAGGCGTTGGCACTCACGGCGATAATCGGCGTGGTCGCGGCATCCTCGCGATCGAGTGCTCGAATCCGACGCGTGGCCTCAAGGCCATCGATGCCAGGCATCATGATGTCCATCAACACCACGTCGTACTCGTGCGGTGCGCTCGCGGCAAACGCCTCAACGGCAGACTCGCCATCCTTAGCATGCGTCACGACGGCACCGGCACGGCTGAGTGTAAACTGCGCGATCTCGGCATTCAGATCGTTATCCTCTACGAGCAAAACGCGCAAGCCCTGGAGCGCATCACCATCGCCCGCATCCGCGCGAACTGCCTGAGGAATCTCGGAGCGTTTGCATTTCTCGAACGGCAGGCGGATGGTAAACGTCGTCCCCTGCCCCAAGACGCTCGTAAAACTCATGGTTCCGCCCATAAGCTCGACTAACTGTTTTGCGATAGGCGCGCCCAGGCCAGTTCCCGATGAGGCGCCTTCCACCTGTTGCTCCTCGCGGCAAAACGGCTCGTAGAGGTGCTGTTGGAACTCCTCGCTCATGCCAATACCATTGTCGGCGATCGTGTATTCATAGACGGGGGCGCCATCCGCTGGCTCCACCTCGCGGCACACCAGGCGAACATAGCCGCCCTGGCGGTTGTACTTGACGGCATTGCCGGCAATATTGAGCAACAAGCGCTTGAGGTGCGTCACGCTCACCCGAGCATAGGAACGATTAAGGGTCTGCTGGTCGCAGATAATTGTCACCAGACGCTCCTCGGCCTGGCGCTCCAGAATATCGCGCACTTCACAGTTGAGTGCCACCAAATTTGTGGGTACGAGGTTCAGGTCGACCTGCCCGCTCTCCAGGCGACTCATATCGAGTGCCTCGTTGGCAAGGTCGAGCAGCAGTCCCGATGCCGTCCAGATTTTCGAGCGGCACTCAGTCTGCTTTTGCAGATCGTCCGCATTGGTATCGCCAACCTCGACCAAGCCGCGAATGCCGTTGATGGGCGTGCGCAGATCGTGGCTCATGCGACGCAGAAACTCTGTCTTTGCCGAGTTGGCAGACGAGGCCTCACGCGCCGCCTTTGCCAGCTTGTCGCCATAGTCGCGCTCCTGCTGCAGCAAGTCCGTCAAACGTCGGCGATCAGCGCGGCGACGCACCATCACAACAACGGCTATAAAACCGCTGTAGAGCGCCAGCACGCCGGCAGCAACAGTCGCGACGACCTCAAAGTAACGCCGCGCCGGAGCATAGGTGTACACATAGAATTTGTGCGCTTTTCCAAATGTGCTCAAATACCACTCGCCGTCGGCGTTAATCAATTTGACCTTACCGGCCAGGCATCGATCCTTAATACCGTCGACAATGAAGACGTCCGTCGCAGGCAAATCGAATACGCCCAATACGGTGGGTTCAACGGCATTGGTCGCAACGACCTTGCCGTCGCTTTCGATCACGATATTGCCGCTATCGATGGTTTCATAGCCATCAAGCAAGCTCTGCAGTTTGAGCGTATTGCTTGCAACCGCCTTCGCGCTCTGATGCCTTACCGCGATAACGATGCCCTCGCCATCCTGCCGAGTCACGCAGCCAATGTCTGCGACCGAATCATCCGCAAGCGTGATGCGGGCGGTATAGGACTTAAGCGGATGAGTTGCCACCTCCAGCACGGGTGATTCTTTGAGATACACAGCGAGCGACTCGTAGCCCACATCGCCCGTCGAGGACTCGGACACCAAATTGCCCGATGCGTCCGTCACGATCAGCGCGCTCACGTTGAACTGGTCGGCATATTGCTCCAGCATGGCGCTATCCACCGAACCGTCGCGCTCCATATCGCGGGCAGCCTCTCCGGCGATCTCCATAACGCGAATCAGGTTTTTGGTCGTATAGGCGCTGTTGAATGCATCGTAGGAAAGGCTCTGCGTCGCCACGTAATCGACAACGTCGGCAAAGCGCTGCTCGGCTTGGGCCGTCATGTAACCGTAGCTCATCATGCCAGCAGCAACCGAGAGCGCTATCCCCAGCAGAGCGACAAGGAGCCATGCCCCTGCCGAACGATTGCCCCGCTCCTGAGCGGCGTGGTCGAGCGCATCGATCATGACAGGCCCTCCACATTCAAAAATGGTGAAGGGTCATCAAAGTACTTTGACACTAGGCGTTCCATGGTGCCATCGGCAAGCATTTCTTGGTAGGCATGAGTGAGCTTGACGTCGATGCCGCGCGTATCGTTGATATCGAAAGCGGTGCCCAAACCAACCTCTAGCAGCGGCTCATCCAAAATGCGATACGTTACGCCATAGTCTTTTTCGTAGGTGAGCAGCAAGGACTCATGCGCGGCGATGGCGTCGACCAGGCCCTCGACGAGCGCCGGGTTCAGGCATGAACGGTCCGAAAAGCAGTAGAGTTCCTTGATCTGCGGAACGTTTTCATTTGTGCGATTGAGCAAAATGCCCTCGGGCTTGGTGGTGGACTGAACCGCCACGATCTTATCCTCAAGATCGGCAAGCGTGTAGATATCGCTCTGGGGATCGACCGCGACCACCTGGCGGCTCGCAAGGTACGGGCCGGCCCAACGATACTCGTTTTCGCGACCCGTCATGCTAAAGCTGCCCATGACGCAATCGAGTTCGCCGCTCGCCAGCAGCTCGTTCTTCTTTTCCCAATCGATCAGCTGGTACTTTGGTTTGTAACCAATGCGGGCCAAAGCCTCGGTCAATATCTCAACATCCAGGCCAACGATATCGCCGTACTCGTCGGTATACACAAACGGTGGATAGAGGTCGCTGCCGACGTTGAGCGTCTTGAGGTCGTCGTCTTTGACCTGCGAGGCGTCCAGACCTTTTGATGCAGACGTCGAGGCTTCGCCATTACGCCCAGAACAGCCAGCTATCGCTACGACAAAGGCACTCGCCACCGCAAGCGCAACAAACAACGATATGGCAACCGAGCGACGGGGTCTTTTCATCGGGCTCCAGACAATCCTGTTTACAGACTGAAATGGCTAAAGATAATAGCAAACAAAACCACACGAGCACCCAATTGTTACAGACGCTTTACCGTGTGGGGCCTTCCAGCCGACTTGGCAGAAGACCCCGCATACAGCGCTCACTTACCGTGCATTAAAAACGTAGCGGTCCAGGCGGTCGCACGCTTCCTTTACGCGCGAAAGCGGCAGCGCCAGATTCACGCGAATGTGGCAGGGCCCGTGGAACGGACGGCCATCCTGATACCCCACGCCCACGCGGGCGCCCTCGTCGAGCAGCCACTGAATATCGCGGCCATGTTCGAGGCACCACTCGGTGCAGTCCAGAAACACCATGTACGTGCCCTGCGGACGCGAAAACGCGACGCCCTTCCAATGTTTTTTTGCATACGTGCAGAAGTACTCGATATTGCCGGCAAGCACCTGGTTGAGCTCGTCCACCCACTCGTAGCCCTGCGGCTGGTAGGCACCGATAAGCGCATGCATGGAGAGGACATTCATCTCGTTGTAGTGGGTCTTGTTGGACACGGCGCAGATGCGGTCACGCAGCGTCTCGTTGTAGACAATGTGGTAGCTGCCGACAAGGCCCGCCAGGTTAAACGTCTTGCTCGGCGCATAGAGGGCGACCGTGCGCATGCGGGCATCCTCACTCACCGACTGCGTCGGGATATGCTTGTGCCCCGACAGGATGATATCGGACCAAATCTCGTCCGAGATCACCACGCAATCGTGCTGGCGATAGATGTCCATGGCGCGCTCGATTTCGTCGCGCTCCCATACGCGGCCGCAGGGATTGTGCGGCGAGCAGAACACCGCGGCATGAATGTGGTTTTGGGCGAGTTTGCACTCCATGTCCTCAAAGTCCATGCGCCACACGCCCTGGTCGTCGAGTTTAAGCGGGCTGTGGACAATGCGATAGCCCGCGGCTTCGATGGACTTGGTAAAGCCGATGTAGGTAGGGCTGTGGACCAGCACCGCATCGCCCGGCTGGACATACGCGCGCAGCGTCGACACGACACCGCCCAGCACGCCGTTTTCGTAGCCGATATGTTCAGGACGCAGACCCTCGACGCCATTGCGGCGGCTCTGCCATTCGATGATGCGGTCGAAGTACTCGGGACGCGGATTGAAATAGCCGAACATGGGGTGCTGGGCACGCTGAATGATGTGTTCCTGGACCGTGGGCACCGTGGCAAAATTCATGTCGGCCACCCACATGGGAATGCGGTCGAAGCCCTCGTCGGGTGCGTTCGGAGCCATACCGGGGATCTCACCCCAGGAGTCAACGGCTATGGAGTCCATACCGTGGCGGTCGATAAGCGAGCTAAAGTCGTATTTCATGCTGAGCCCCCGTGCAAAGTGATTGTTTTGGTAGGCGTTATTGTCCACCAGCGTGGGCGGTTTTGGCGCGGGGTTTGGCGCTTAATTTGACGGGTGCGGACGAATGGCTGGTTAGTCTCGTGCGTCGTTGACGGCGACTACGGTTAGCTGGGTTTCGTCGACCGTAAAAGATATGTCGAGCCCGGCGTAAGCCAAGTGGTAAATGCGGTTTGGCTCGTGCTTGCTGCCCGCACGGCGCGGATCTTGGCGAAGGACTTCGACCAAGCCGGAGAGTTTTGCGGGCGGGACCATATCCTGCAGCGCTTGCGGGAACTCGACGTCGAGCTCTTGCCATGGAGCATCCTCAATCCAGCCGCCCGTCGCATCCGGGTGACAGTCCGCAAACGGAATGTAGGGCTTAATGTCGTAGATGGGCGTACCGTCGCGCAGATCTGCTCCCAGCACATGGATGATGGGGCCGTCGTCGGTAAGCTCCACGCGATCGAGCTTAACGCAGGTGAGACCGATGGGATTAGGGCGAAACGGGCTGCGCGTGGCAAACACGCCCACGCGCTCGGCTCCACCCAGACGCGGCGGGCGCACGGTTTTCGACCATTTTGCGTTGGTGCCGGACCTGTCCTGCGACTTGGCATCGGCAGCAATGTCCTTAGCCGTGCCGCCGGGCGTTCCGTTTTCGAAGCGCCACAGCAGCCATAGGTGAGAGAAGGAGTCCAGACCCTCAACCGCTGCATTGGACGCAAATTCCGGCTCAAAAACGATGCGTCCCTGCAGATGAGGCGCCAAAAAGCTGTTGCGCGGAATGCCGAACTTCTGCGGCAGATCGGTATGTATGTGTGCGATAGGTTCCATGCCGGTCATTGTACGGCATGGAGGCGTGGGGCGTTGTGCGCAATTCTTCGCCGCGGTCCTCCGTCGTGCAACCAACGGTTGCTTGGAAGGGCGCCTGCCGTCGCGTATGCTTAAGCCATCAACCAGCAGAAAGGAGCCGCTATGGCCTTTGCAGAAAAGCTCATCGCTGTCCGTCGCGCCCATCACCTTACCCAAGAGCAGCTCGCCGCCAAACTCTTTGTCACGCGCCAAGCCGTCAGCCGTTGGGAGCGCGACGAGGTCACCCCGGGCATCGACATGATGAAGCTCATTGCCGCCGTAACCGGCGAACCACTGTCCCACCTGCTCGAAATGCCCGAGCATTATTGCCAGAGCTGCGGCATGATACTCACGCCCGACGACTGCGGCACCGATGCCGCGGGCGCCACGACCGACCATTACTGCAAGTGGTGCTACGACCACGGCAAGTACACCTACGACACCACCATGGAGGCAATGATCGAGGATTGTGCCCCGCGCCTGGCACAAAACACCGGTATGTCGCTCGACGAAGCCGTCTCGCTCATGGGCGCCGTCCTGCCGCAACTGGAGCGCTGGCGCACCGTGCAGGAAAACGAGGAGCGCTACGGCGCCGAAGCCCGGAAGCGCTACGGCGACGAGGCGATCGACGCAGCAAACGAAGCACTGCTGGACATGGACCCCGAGACATGGAACGACATGAAGGAACTTGAACGCGCTATTCTGGGCCAACTCTCGATTGCCATGGGCGATGGCGATGCGAATGGAAGCGAGGCTCGCAAGCTTGTCGCGATGCATCGTCGCTGGATTGCCCTCAACTGGGGATGCGAGCCCCAGAACGAAGCGTACCTGGGCCTCGCCAATGGTTATCTTGCCGACCAGCGCTTTGTTGACTACTACGACAAGCCCTGCGGCACCGGAGCCACGGCGTTTCTGGTCCAGGCCATCGAGTCGTCGTTGACGCGCGCATAGACCGCGGCTGCTTTGGGTATTTCAATCGAAACCTCAACCGATTGGAGACCCATGGCTACTAATCATGAGCTCACGCTGTACGTTATGACCGGCTGCCCGTATTGCATAAAAGTCAAGCGATTCCTTGCCGATAACGGTGTGACCATCCCCGGGCGCAATATCTCGACCGATACCGGAGCCGAGCAGACACTCATCGCCGTCGGCGGAAAACGCCAGGTTCCCTGCCTGTTCATCGACGGCAAACCACTCTACGAATCGAGCGACATCATCGCATGGCTGCAGGAGAATCTGCTCTAGTACGCACGCTCTGTCCGTCCAGGGCCCCAGCCCATACGACCCAAACATATACACCAGCATCCAAAGTCGACATTTTTCGACATCTCTGGATGCTGGTGTACAGTTTTTTGCAGAGGTAGTCATTGGGAACGTTCTTAAATGACTAGTCGTTAAAGAACGTCCCCAATGACTAGCTAGCCGTGGAAGCGAGCTGTGGGTGCAAGCGGCTGTTCGCGAAAGACGCGCTCGACGGCAGCGCGGTATTCGTCGACCTTTTTAGTCTTGCGTACGAGCTTGTGAACGGTTGCGGGATCGGCGAAGGCGCATTTGGCGTAGAACCACCACTCCTTCATGCGAAAGACCGCGTTGCCGCCAATCTCTTCTGCATATGCCGCAAACAGCGTGTCGTGGAAGCGCTGCAGCTCAGCATCCGTGGCAGCAGGGCCGCCCTTGACCATGCGAGCCAGAGCGGGGTTCGCGAGCAGGCCACGCCCCAGCATCACATGGCGCGTCCCGGGATAGGCCTCCACCAGCGCGTCCATATCCTCTAAATCAAAAATGTCGCCGTTATAGGCAACCGGAAACGGTGCCCGCTCCAACGTCTCGCCATAAAACTCTTTGCGCGGCGAGCCCGCATAACGGTCCTTCTGCACGCGCGGATGCACGATCAGCTCTGCCAGCGGCATGCGGCAATATAGATCGAGTACGCGCTCGTATTCGTCGTCGCTCTCCAACCCCAACCTGGTCTTGACCGATACCGGCAGCGGAGAGCGCTCACACACGTCACTCAAGAACACCTCAAGCTCGTCCAAGTTGCGCAAAAAGCCCGATCCTTTGCCCTTGGCAACAACCGTCCCCGAGGGGCAGCCAAGGTTGAGATTGACCTCGCGGTAGCCCATGTCGGCGAGCACCTGTGCCGCCCACACAAACTCGTCCGCGTTCTTAGACATCAGCTGAGGCACTACGTTGAGCCCCTGGTTATTGGCAGGATCGATCTCCTTAAACGCCTTGCCGCCAAAGCGGTTTCCCACCCGCGGCGGCGGCAAAAACGGCGTGTAATAACAATCGAGCGCACCGAAGCACTCCGCATGCACGCGACGGAACACATGCCCGGTAATCCCCTCCATAGGGGCAAGCGAAAGAATCATCTACTCTTCTCTCATATCAACGGATGTGACAAAGGAACCGCGCCCTTGTTACATGCATTATGCCTTGTGCTCCAGATGATTCACAAGGCAGAGGCAGCAGCTTGACGATAATCACCCTTCCATCCGGCGCCTCATACAACGAAGGTGAATGGTTTTCCACGAAGTGAACGAGTAAAATTGAACCCCCGAAGCATCGACACTTCTGGAAGGCCAATTCCTGCGGTTTTATCACTCAAATCCTGCGGTTTTAGCGTCGAAAAACGTGGGTGCTTCGCGGGTTCAAATTAGGTCGTTCACTTCTCTGGAAACCATTCACCTTCGATTTGCCGATGCCCACAAACAGCAAAGGGGGCCGCCCCATGGCGGCCCCCTTTGCTCGTTGTTCGTCCCTCGACAGCGGCTTCATGCTCCAAAAGACGACGTTCGCGATCAAACGATCACCAACAGCATGCTGTTGACCGCTATGTCTGAACAACAGACACCCTCCACTCATCTATACTCAAGAGCGTGTGCGCATCGCCCAAAAACGATGAGAGTCGAGGCCCCCATGCAGCAGCTCACCGAACAAGAAAAGAAACGCATCCAGCGGTACTGCACATACCCCAAGATCGCAGCGACCGCACTCGTCATGTCGTTCGCAGCATGCCTGTTGATGTTGCCGCTCCAAATGATCAACGATATCGCGTTCCACCAAAAGGAATTCCAACCCGCGGGCATATATACCGCCATCGCACTCACCGTAATCGAACTCGCCATCTTTTGCTATTGCGCTCTTGCGCCGCGCTTTGGAATGCAGGGCAAACAGTGGAAGGAGCTGCAGAGCAGGCTTGCGGTAGCCCAAACCAACAAAAACCGCTCCGCGGAGGTCGCCGGTGTGCTTGCCACGCAAGCTGCCGGCCGCCTGCTCAAGAATAGCGATAACGATCTCGCACGCAACCTGGGCGGTGCCGCCGAGGTCGCCAGCACCGTGGGGGCAGTCGCCACGGCGGCAGACGTGCTGGCCGAGACCTCGAGCAATGCCGAGGCCATGGCGGCTGCATACGGCGTTGCGATTCCGAGCGCCAAGAAACAGATTATCGCGCTCATCGCAGTGCCCGCCATTGTGCTGCTTGGCGTCTACATCCCTCAGTTTGTCCAGGGAAATAACGAGCTTCAGGTAAGAAAGGCTGCAGCCGCCGAGCAGCTCGCCATCGCGCAGGATGCCTTGGAGCCCGTGTGCGAACGCGTCGCCGCAGACGACCCGTACGAGTCGTATCACGACTACGGCTACCGCATTATCGGCTATCTGCGCGATAATGACCTCGGCGCTCAAGCAGTCTATGTCTACCTTTCTTTTGATGCAGACGGCATGCTCACGGACGTCGATTACACCAGTCAGATCGACCCCGAGGCAAGCCCTGCAGACAACCTCGCCCGCGCCGAGCAGGATATCGCGACGCTCTGCGCCCCGCTCAACGGGTTGGACATTTCCGTTGCCACACCGGACCTCCTCACGCCATGCAGCCTGTCGGATGAATTTAAACAGGCATTTTTAGCCGGATCCCTATATGAAGAAATCAGCATCAAGACGGAGGACGAATCTATCAAGTCGTACTACACCTTTGACACCGAGCCCAAGGAAGAGTTCGACGAATACACCCACCCGGAAATTAGGCTCATGTTCTCTGCAAAGAAGAACTAAAGGCTTACGCTCTAATTGCCGCTCGCAAACATCGTCTATATCTCGAGGTCTAATACTTTTCCGAGAAGTGAACGGCTGTATTTGGACCCCCGAAGCATCGACATTTTCTGACACCAAAACCGCAGGATTCAACAATCAAAACCGCAGGAAATTGCATCTCAAAAGTGTCGACGCTTCGGGGGTCCATTTTGACTCGTTCACTTCTCAGAAAAGTATTAGACCTCGAATTCACAAGCCGCTCAATGTGACAAAGGGACTGCCCCTTTGTCACATTCAATGAAAAGGGCACCGATGTTAGTCGATGCCCCAAAGCGGCTGCAGGTTAAGCCCTACAGCGTATGTCTAAGACGAATCGAACTATTCGTCCCAGGAGAGGTTCTTACCAGTCTTTTTTGCAAGCAGCAAGAACAGGCCGATAATAACGTTGCATGCGATGCAGAAGATGAAGACGCCCTGGAAGGAGCCGACAAGCTCATAGACCTTCATCATAACGGGCATGCCAAAGGCGCCGACGATATAGCCCACGGAGCAGATCAGCGCGAAGATGCGACCGAAATCGCGGGAGCCAAAGACATCCATAACCAAAACGGTCAGGGCAGTGCCAGCGATGACGTACATTACGTCGTTCACGCCTGCTGCGAGGATGCTGAGCGTCGAGTTGCCGCTGCTCATCATGAGCATGACAAAGGAGAGGATGGAGACAGCGAGCCAGCCCAGAATGGCCTTCGTGCTGCCGAACCTATCGCAAGTGGTGCCGACGATCGGATTGAGGAACAGATCGAAGAGCGATGCAGCGGATACCATGAAGCCGCCCACCATGGGGCTAAAACCAACCTCGGAAGCATACGTCGGGAAGAGCTGGTTCATGCAGCAAGTGAGCTGAACGAGACAGAGGAAGCCGATGCAGAAGAAGAAGGCAGGCGACTTAATGGCGCGCGCATAGCTAACGCCACGCGTGCTATCCTCGGTCGTCTCCTCGGTTTCGGTGACCGTCTCGCCCTCGACGTAGCCATAGGGCAGCATGCCCTTGTCCTGAGGCTTGTAGCGGATGATCAAAATGGAAGCTGGGAGAATGAGCACTGCGGAAACACCGGCGAGCACCAGATAACCAGTTCTCCAGCCAGCGGCCTCGATGACAGAGGTGATGACGGGACTCATGATGAGCATGTAAATCGAGTTCACTGCCCAAGCGAGACCGATTGCCAGGCCACCAGATTTTTTGAACCACTGGTCAATAACGTCGGACATAGCGACGCCGGTGGTGAAGGCGAAGCAAACGCCAATCAGGGCGCCAGCGGCGATGAACATCCAGACTTCGGTGTAGAAGGCCATGCCTGCGCCGGCAGCGAGCAAAATAAGCTCGACAACGGGGAGCCAAACCTTGCCAACGACCTTGGGAATGAGTTTTCCGACAAACGGAAGAGCTGCCGCAAGACCAATGAGCGTTGCGGTGAAGTAATACGAGAAGATGGAATAGTCAAACCCGAACTCCTCGCACACGGGTGCGACGAAGGAGCCCGCGATGACGCTATAGGATCCGGTCGTGCCGGCAGACATAAGGCCGAGTGCGATTACGAGAACCCATGCGTAAACCTTGCTGCTCTTTAACTTTGCATTTTCCATTGATGCAGCTCCTAGAGACCCAGAAGGGCACACATAACGGCCTTGATGGTGTGCTGACGGTTCTCTGCCTCACGGAAGATGACCGAAGCGTTGGCCTCAAAGCACTCGTCGGCAATCTCGAAACCCTCGGTGATGATCTCGCGATGAAGGTCGTTCTTGCACTGGTCGAGGAGCATCTTGCCAACACGGTGATCCGCGTTGTGGACAGAGGGAAGCTCATGCATGCAGAAGATGTCGGGATTGTTGGTGCGCTTGCACAGCTCGCTGGTGACGCGATAGGGGTACAGAGACTCGGCATCGCCCAGCCAGGAGTTGTAGTCGTCGGGGTCCAGAACCTCTTCGCCGCACTCGGGGTTGATGTAGCGCCACTCCTCGGTAACGATAACGTCAACGCCATCCAGGGCATCGAGGTCAGAGGTGATGGTAAAGGTCCTATTGGGAGCGTACTTGGCGTAGCAGGCCTCCACCTCTTCGATCATTTCCTTGCACATCTGATGACGGAGGTCGTCGGGGCCGATGGCGAGGAAGTCCATGTCGAGCATAGCGCACAGACGGCCATACCACACCGGGGCGCCGGCGCAGTTGCCAACGAAAGCCATCTTCTTGCCGCGGCTCGTACGCAGACCGCCCCATTGCTCTTCCATCGTAAGAGCGTCAGCGAGCATCTGAGTCGGGTGATCGCCGAGAGTAAGGGCATTGATGACCGGGATGTCAACCAGGTCGGCGACGTCATAGAGGAACTGCTCGTCCTTCTGTGCGCGGTAGACGATGAGATCGTACATGCCGTTAAAGACGCGCATGGCATCCTTGACGGTCTCGCAGTCACCCATGTGGGAGTTGGTCAGATAAGTGAAGCCCATGCCCAAATCATTGCAGGAGGTCTCGAATGCGCAACGAGTACGGGTCGAGCCCCACTCAAAGTTGGCGAGGACGTTTTTGCCGGGGAAGTAGCGCTGGTCGACACCAGACTTCTTCTGAGCCTTAAGGTTCCAGGCAAGATCGATGAGATAGCGGAAATCCTCGGAGGAGAGATCATGGATGTTGATGTAGTCGCGACCGCGGAGGCTGTTGTTCATGCCTATTTCCTTTCGAATTATTATCAAAATTATTGTTGAATGTGTCCCCGAGGAAAACACGGATATCCCTCGGGGAGCGGTACATGTGGCGCCTAAGCCAAAGAGCGCAGGCTCTAAGGCTCACTAACGACTGGCCGCCACGTCCTTAGTCCAGCAGTGCACGCCGCCGCCGGACAGGTTAAGCGCGAGGGAATCAATCATGATGACTTTGCGATCGGGGAAGCAGCTCTCAAGAACTGCCTTGGCCTGCTCATCCTTCTCTTTCACGACCTCGCTCATGCCCTCGTGGTAATAACGCTGGCCAAGAACGACGCCGTTGCAAATCAGGAAGTTGCAGTAGCTCGCTGCGGCGTAGAAGTGGACGGGGCCCTCGGGCCAGGGGGTGCCATCCATAAACTTGCCGCCCATTTCGTCGATGAAGCCCTTATAGAGCTCGTAATCTTCATCGCCAGGGGCGATAACGACTTCAATAGGCTCGGCGGTGGGCATACGAACGATCTCGAAGGGCTTGCCCTCCCAGTCCGTTTCGTTGCTCAGGATCTCGTAGGCTGCCTCAATGCGGCGACGAGACTCTGCTCCAGCCTTGCTCGAGGCTGCCTCTTCATCGGACACCTCGGCAAGAAGAATCTTGTTCGGAGTGATAAAGCGACACATCTCATCAATGTGAGCTGCAAAGCTCATGCCAAAGACGGGAGTTCCGTCTTCCTTCTCGTCGAGGATGCCCAGTCGATAGTCGTCGTCCTCGAGCATAGGCTGCGGAAGCCAGATAACCTTGTTGAGGTTGTAGATGCGCTTATACTCGGCCTCTACTTCCTCTTTCGTGAACTCGGGATTACGCTTGCGGCATTCCGTGTCCTCGATGGCGATCAGAGTGCCGTGACCGTCAAACTCGCGGTCGCCGCCCTCCGAAACCATTTCGGAATTGACGATATCGAAGCAACCGAGCGCAACCGCCATGTGAACGGCTGCCTTACGTGCGGACTGGCCCAGCAGGTATTCCTTGTCCCACACGCCGTAATAGGTCCAAGCGGGGTTGACCATATAAGAATGGCCCTTGTCGTCGACCATGATGCTGGGACCGTTGTCGCGGACATAGAAGTTGGAGTCTTCGAACTGCGTGATCTCGATGCGATCGAGATCAACCCCCTCCTCCTTCAGGCGCGAGCAAGCCTCCTCATAGGAGCCGGGGGTGCCGCAATTGAGGTTGACCGTAACGTCGCCATACTCGAGCAGAGCCTTGATCACGTCAACGCAGGGCTGGCGGTTATCGTAGCCCTCTGCACGGATGTAATCGGGAAGCCATGTCACATAGACGTTGGAGCGCTTCTCGAACTCGCCCGGCATACGATAGTTCTCGTACATGGTTGGTCCTTCCGTCGGGTTTCCCGCGATGCTGTCCGGCCGCGACAATAGCGGGGTTTCACCTGCTATAGTACTACTATACCTACCGTTCGGTAGATAATTTTGAATAATTGCCGCTCGCCTACTGATACATACCGTTCGCCGTATATAGTGGTCATGTTTGGACACGAATTGATGTTCCGTTGCCATCCTTAATAATGTTGGTAGTGCGGAAGTGATTTGCAATGGAGAAATGCAGCGTGAGCACAAGAAAAAAAATATTGGACGCAATGTACGATCTTGTGGCAGAAGTCGGTTATGACAAAGCGTCTATCGGAAAGATTTGCGACTTTGTCGGTATATCCAAGCCGTCGGTGTACTACTACTTTCCCTCAAAAGAGGAGATTTTCACTACGCTCTTGGACAGCATGTTTCCGACCATTGACTATCAGCGCGACTACTCGCTAATAGTCGATAGGGACGGGTTCAAGGCCGCGCTTATCGAGCTCGGCAATTCAGTTATAGGTGGCTATCGAAGCGATGAAAAGCGCCGGCGCGTGCTGGCCGAGGTTAGCGTTCAAGCAAATCGAATTCCTGCAGTTCAGGAACGTCAAGCGACGGCGACCAAACGAACCATGGATGCGCTTAAAGACATCCTTCTTCATGGTGTAGAGATTGGCGCGTTTTCCGATAGCGCCGACGTAATGCTCTACGTACAAATTCTTTATACCGTTCTGGAGGGAGCAAGCAATACGGTCGCTCAAGGTGAGGATATTGATGAGAAAGCGGTTTGGGCGGGAATAGTCGAGCTTATGTTCAAGTAAACCAGCCAAGCTGAAGCGCATGTTGGCACCCATGGTGCCTGCGGGCAACCTTTAAAACGAAAACAGGGGTCGACTCCAGTCTGGCTTGGAGTCGACCCCTGTTGCATGGCAATCT
>CAJKQY010000009.1:0-35818 GCA_905202145.1 uncultured Collinsella sp. | reverse complement strand
TTGCATGTGTTAAGCACGCCGCCAGCGTTCATCCTGAGCCAGGATCAAACTCTCCGTTCGAACAGCGCCCGGAGGCGCCGACAGATCATGTGAGTGTGATTCTGTTTGAAAACTCTCCGTCGGGGCCTTAGGGCCCCTGACAGGGAAAAAGTTAAAGCTTGCTCTCTCGAATGTCCGTCTGACATCCGAGAAGACGTTTGTTCCGTCTCTCGAATTCCATCCTCAGTATCCGGTTGTCAAGGTTCCGCGGGAGGCTTCCCGCCCCGCCGCCCTCGCGAGCGGCGCAAGGAAATACTTTACAGGGACTCGCATCCCCCGTCAAGCGGTTCACGAAATCTCGACAACTTCGCTTTCCCGCTCGACGGGCCGCCCGGACCGCCGGGGGCGCCGCCTTCCGCACTTCCGAAAAAGGCAGCTCGCATATGATACAGCTCCCGGGATTTCGCGCAAGGGGGAATTTGAAAAATCTTTCATCCGCACGAATGGCCCCTGAGACGGCCGAAACTCCGTCGCAATACGTTATGCGTCGCCTCGTTTAATTGCCATGGCGGCCGTGACCATATCCCTTACCAGCCCCTTGGCCATGTCCGTGGCCCTCGTAGGAATCGCCCTCCTGGCCGCTGTGGCATGCGTCGATGCAATCACGCAGCTGACGCATAGTCATAGAAGCACACTCCTCGAGCGTGTATGAGGGATCGAGGCTCATCAGCTCTTGGGCAGCCTGATAGCGACCAACGCCCAAACCCGCCGCAGCTGCCGCATCGCGAGTGGCGCTATCGGCACGGCGACAAGCATGTTCACAGGATGCAGAGGACAGCGCCTCGTCGCTTTGAGCAACAAGGCTCTCCCCCAAGCGATTGTTCTCAGAAACCACGTTGACGTCAATAAACGCATCTTTCTCAGCATAAGAGCCGAATGCGTCACTCGACAGCAGCGCGCCGATGACGTCGCCGTAAGGGCGATTCAGCATATCAACAGCGCCGAGCACGACAGCGCCATCATCATTGAGCGCTTCGGCTTCAATCACGATACCGAACGTATTAACCGTAAGCTCAAGAGAGGGATTCACCTCAATGTCCACGAAAGCAGACGGCGCACGATACACGCCATAGGCACCGACGAGGGCCAGCGCGAGCAAAAGGCATGCGGCCCAAGCAGTGACGACACGTGCTCGCGGGCGACGCCGCAGGGAGGCGCGATGCACCTCAACAGAAGGAGCATCCGGCCGCCTCTTCCGCTCTTCCTCGAGAAGGGCCAGCGTGCGTCCGCGGAGCGCCTCGGAAGCATGCTGAGCATCGTAGGCCTCACGGATACGCTGCTCAAGATTGGTCATGAGAGGGCCTCCTTCAGCGTCTTTTTGCCGCGGGCAATCCAGGAATACACGGTATTCACGGGGACGTCGAGCATCGAGGCGATCTCCGGAGCCGTGTAGCCCTCGTACAGGGCAAGATACACGGGAGTGCGGGGAGGGTCATCGAGGTCGCTCATGGCATCGAGCACTTCTTTCACACGCGAATCGGGCTGAGCCTCCTCATCGCGGGACGCGAGCGATTCGAATGAGGTCTCATCAAGCGGCACATTCTTACTCGCAGCCGCCCGCCGCATATCGCGGCACGTGTTCGAAGCAACGCGAATCAACCACGCCTTGCGATGTTCCTCTTCACGAAACTGAACATCATCTGCGAGTGCGTATTTTAGAAATGAATTCTGGAACGCGTCCTCGGCATCCGCATGGCGACAAAGCGCCGTAAGGCAAACGCGCCACACGGTATCGCCATGACGCGCCATAGTCTCTTCTATGTCAGGGGCAGATCTCACGCACTCGCAGGGTTTGTTTAGCGAGCGCAGCCGTGACCGCCGCCATGGTGACGGCCATGGCCATGACCCTGGCCGTTCCCGCTGCCGTAGTTGTCGCAGACGCCATCACCGTCGGCATCCACGTAGCCCGGGCAGTTCGCTCCAGCACCGGCGCAGTTGTCGCATATGCCGTCGCCGTCGGCATCCACATACCCAGAGCACGCGCCGTCTTGGTAGTTGTCGCAGACGCCATCGCCGTCGGCATCAGCGTAGCCGGGGCACGCACCATTCTCATGCCGGTCGCACGCACCGTTGGCATTGCGGTCGGCGTAATTCGGACACGTCGCCGCAGCCGAACGGGAGCCGATCGCCATCGGCGACGACGGGGAAAGGGCGGCGAAAGCCACCGCCGGCACGCAAAGCGCCAACGCGAGCACCACGACAACAACGAAGGTAGACTTCTTCATAATTCAGGTTCCTCCTTGAGTTTTCTTCCGTCTCTGCAAGTAACACGATTCAGCCACGCGAATCCTTGCAACTTTTTTCATTTCTGGAAAAAACTCCTCTAAGCGGAAAACGCCGCTGGCACTCAGCCGGCAAACCTCAGCACACTTACGCCGGCCTCAAAAGCTACTCGAAGCGCACGAACTTCTTCTTCCCCACCTGCACCTCGGCGCCGGCGAGAACCTCGGGAGCCACGTTGTAGGCTTTGGGGGCAAGCGCCTCGCCGTTGACCTTCACGCCGCCGCCGTCGATAAGGCGACGCGCCTCGGAGGCGGTGCCAGCCACGCCGGCATCTACCAGAATCTTCGCCACATATACCAGGCCGTTCTCATCCGGCGTCAGATCGGGCGCGAAGACGGGGGCGTCGGCCGGGAAGCCGTGCTCCTTGAACTTGAGGTCGAAGTCGGCCTCGGCGGCCTCGGCGGCAACATCGTCGTAGTAGGCGGCCACGATGTTGCGGGCGAGCGCGCGCTTCACCTTGTTGGGATGCAGCTCGTCGGCGGCAAGGCCGGCCTCGATGCGATCGATTTCGTCCACGGCCTCGGTGGAGGCAAGGCGGTAGTACTTCACCATGAGCTCGTCGGGGATGGACATGACCTTCCCGAACATATTGGCCGGCTCGTCGGTCAGGCCAATGTAGTTGCCGTAGCTCTTCGACATCTTCTTCACGCCATCAGTGCCCTCAAGCAGTGGCAGCGTGAGGCAGACCTGGGGCTCCATGCCCATCTTCTCCATGAGCTCGCGACCGGCGAGCAGGTTGAAGAGCTGGTCGGTGCCGCCCATCTCCACGTCGGCCTTGATCTGAACGGAGTCGAAGGCCTGCATCACGGGGTACAGGAACTCGTGCAGGGCGATCGGCGTCTGGGACTGGTAGCGCTTGGTAAAGTCATCGCGCTCAAGGATGCGGGCGACGGTGAACTTGGAGCACACCTGCAGCAGGCCGGCCAGATCCATCGACAGAATCCAGTCGCCGTTGTGCACGATGGCGGTCTTCTCGGGATCCAGGATCTTCATGGCCTGGCTCACGTAGGTCTCGGCGTTGGCCTCGATCTGCTCCTGCGAAAGCTGCGGGCGGGTGGAGTTCTTGCCCGAAGGATCGCCGATCAGTGCGGTGCCGTTACCGATGATGAGGGTGACGTTGTGGCCCAGGTCCTGGAACTGACGCATCTTGCGCAGGGGCACGGCATGGCCCAGGTGCAGGTCGGGGCTGGTGGGATCGACGCCGAGCTTGATGTTGAGGGGCTCGCCCTTCTCAAGCTTCTTGCGAAGGTCGGCCTCGGGGACGATCTGCGCTGCGCCCGAGGTGATGATACGCATTTGCTCGTCGACAGACAGCATTGGGTATCCTCCTTTTGCTATAGCACCCTCACCGGATACGGCGGTGCTGGAAGTCCATAAACTCTCTTATGATAACAAACTGGCGCGACGCGGCACCTACGACAGGAAAATCCTCGTCCTGCCGCACGCGTCGATGGCAACTGGCAGACGCGTACCGTCACGCTCAACCAGATAGCGCACCTGCCGGCGACGCAAGCAGTCGCGGCAACGGACCTGCCCCGTCGCATCGGTGGCGCAGACGCCCTCGGCGGTCAGCAGACAGTGCTCGCACACCATAAGCTCGGGACGGTCGGCGTCGACCGGACCCAAGACGCCGGGTTCAGCAGCCAGCTCGGCAATTCGCTCCCTATCATTGCTGAGCAACTCGGCAGGCAAGTACACCCACCCCGCGCCGAGCCCGCGCAGCCAGGCAAGCGTGGCCCGATTGGCGCAGAACACCGGCGCCGCCACGTCAAACGCCGTGCCCAGCTCGCGGGCCATCGCAACCTGCCCCAGGTTGCGGCAAACAACACGTCCCGCACGCTGCATAAGTGCCCGAGTCCGCTCGGCGTCGCCCGTGCGGCACACTTCGTCGAGCACCACCGTCGCATCGGACAGATCTCGCTCATCGCGCGGGTCCACATCCATCAGTTCCCAGGCAAATACCATACGAGCAAAATCCTCGCGCTTTGCCGGCTCCCCCGGCCCCGCCAACTCCGTCGGCACGTCGCCATCTGCCGGAACGCCCTCAAACGGCAACACCTCAACGGACCGCTCAACAGGCGCGACCGCATCTGCCTCGGCACGCATACGCTCCAACACCGTTGCCGTCTGCCCCAGCACGCCGGCGCTGCGAATCAGATAGACCTCGCAGCCCGCATCCACCTTGCGCTTGCAATGGACAACGATGCGCTCTCCCGCAGCAGCATCCACGGGGCAAGGCACCTGTGGCCAGCGCTTGGGCACATCGGGACGCGCGTCGGCACCCGGGTAAAATCGGATTTCGAGCGTATCGCCCGCCGCCACGGCGGCATCAAGCTCGACCGTCACCTCTTCGTGACCCACCGCCACCAAGTGGCCCACGCGCACGCCCTGGTTGATCGCGCGCTCGAAGCTCATGAGCTCGGCGCCCGAACGACCCCGCAGATACGCATCGGTAAAGCCGCGGTTGAACGACCTTCCCAGCTCGCGCTCAAGCGTCGGCACCGCATCGACATCCCATGTGCCGTCGCGCAGCATATCGAGCGCCCGACGCCACACCCTCACCACGTTAAAGACGTAGTCGGGATTCTTCATGCGGCCCTCGATCTTGAGCGATGCCACGCCGGCGGCAACAAGCTCGGGCAGGTGCGCGATACCCAGATAGTCACGCGGGCATAGCAGACGATCGCCCTCCACGGAAACGACGCTCTCCCCCGCCTCGTCCACCAGGTCGTACGCCAAGCGGCACGGCTGCGTACAGTCGCCGCGCATCGCCGATCGTCCACGCCGCAGGGCCGAAAACTCGCAGGCGCCCGAATATCCAATGCAAATCGCGCCGTGGCAGAACACCTCGATAGGCACGCCGGTGGCACACAGGGCGGCAATCTCGTCGACCGCCAGCTCGCGGGCGGTCGTCACGCGCTCGACCCCGAGCTCGTCGGCAGCCAGGCGCACGGCGCCTTCGCTATGGACGCCCGCCTGCGTGGACAGGTGAATCTCGACCCCGGGAATCGCCGCGCGCAACGCGCAGGCCAGACCGGCATCCGCCACGATCAAGGCATCGGCACCCAACTCATGCGCATGCGCCCCCAGCGCCACCGCGTCGGCCAACTCGTCATCGAACACAAACACGTTGAGCGCCACGTATACACGCACGCCGTGCGCATGCGCCACGACGCAGCCGCGCAAAAACTCGTCGTCGGTAAAGCCGCGTGCGCTCACGCGGGCGTTAAACCCGCCCAGGCCCGCATAGATGGCATCGGCGCCCGCTGCAATCGCCGCGAGCATCTGATCGAGTCCGCCGGCAGGCGCCAACAGTTCGGGCAGCGCCATCCCGGCAGCCCCCGGCTCGTTATCACATTGTCCGCTCGGCCCCATCGTCCGAATCGCCATCGACAAACTCCTTACCAACAAGGTATGCATTCACTCTGAAAAATGCCGTCATCCAGCATACACGAGGCCTCGCGCGCCTCGTTTGGTTTATCGTGTAATAACTTATGTCCATCCTGCCCCAGCGGCGCACCCGCCGCCCGGCACGACATACCTGGAGGTCAATATATGGGTCCTCGCCAACGACAGGGACGCAGTCGTTCCAAGACGCATGCCCTGCCCATGATTCTGCTCTCGTTCTTGGGCTTTTTGCTCATCGCGGGCGTAGCGTTTGGCATCGGCATGATCGGCAACGTCAACCGTTGGCTGTCCGATCTGCCCGACTATACCGACGCCAACGCCTATCTGGTGAGTGAACCCACCGAGATCGTCGATTGCAACGGCAACAAGATCGCGAGCTTCTACACGCAAAACCGCAAGTCCGTCACCAAGGACCAGGTCTCTCCGTACGTGCTGCAGGGCACCGTCGACGTCGAGGACGAGCGCTTCTACGAGCACGGCGGTATCGACCTGTGGGGTATCGCGCGTGCCGCCGTGGCAACCGTCTCCGGTGGCCACGAGGGTGCATCGACCATCACCCAGCAGCTGGTACGCAACACCATCCTGCAGGAGGAGCAGTTCGATTCGACCATCGAGCGTAAGGTGCGCGAGGCCTATATCGCCATCAAGATGGAGGAGATGTACTCCAAGGACGAGATCCTCATGATGTACCTCAACACCATCTATTACGGCCACGGCGCCTACGGCATCGAGGCCGCAGCCGAGACGTATCTGTCCAAGAGCGCCGCCGACCTCACCCTGAGCGAGGCCGCGCTGCTCATCGGCCTTCCCAACTCGCCTTCGCAGTACGACCCCACGGTCAATCCCGATCTGGCACTGTCTCGCCGCAACAAGGTTCTCGACAACATGCTGCGCCTGGGCCACATCACCCAGGAGGAGCACGACGCCGCGCAGGCAGAGCCCATCACCCTCAACGTAACCGAGATTTCGGGCAGCGGCGTCGACGTGTATTCGCAGCCCTACTTTGTCGCCTATGTTAAACAGCTGCTGGAGCAGGAGTTCTCCACCGACGTGCTGTTTAAGGGCGGCCTAACTGTCAAGACCACCATCGACCCCACGATGCAGCAGACTGCCGAGGAGGCCGTGCGTGCCCAGCTCGACACGCTTTCGCTCGACGGCCTGGACATGGGCATGGTCGTTGTCGACCCCAAGACCGGCTATATCAAGTGCATGGTGGGTGGTTACGACTACAACGCCGACGAGAGCCACGTCAACCACGCCACGGCCAAGCGTCCCGTGGGCTCCACGTTTAAGGCCTTTACGCTGGCAACTGCCATCCAAAACGGCATGAACCCCAACGTCACCCTCAACTGCAACTCGCCGCTTACGGTAAAGGGCACCACAACCAAGGTGCAAAACTACGCCAACACGAGCTATGGCTACATCTCGCTCAAGCAGGCAACGGCTGTATCGTCCAACACCGCGTATATCCAGGTGGCAGACGCCATCGGCAACGACAAGATCCTCTCGCTCGTCAAAAAGCTTGGCATCGACACCTCCAACGGAAATATCGAGGACGTCCCCGTCATGACGCTCGGCCCTGGTTCGATTTCGCCGCTCGAAATGGCCTCTGCCTACGGCACGTTTGCCAACGGCGGTTACTATCGTCAGCCGATTGCCATTACCGAGATCGATTCGCGCACCGGCTCGGTACTCTACCAGCACACCGACAACCCCAAGCAGGTGCTCTCTGCGGGCGAGGCCGCAGCGGTGACCGATGTCCTGACCGGCGTTATGCAGGGCAGCGGAACGGGCGTCGACGGTGCCCTGAGTGTCAAACAGCCCTATGCGGGCAAGACCGGCACCACCGATGACAACACCAACCTGTGGTTCTGCGGCTATACCCCGCAGCTGGCGTGCGCGCTGTGGACCGGCTATTCCGCAGGCGAAATCCCCATCCAAAAGTACGGGGCCGATCTGTTTGGCTCGCAGACCAACCTGCCCGTCTTTAAAAAGTTTATGGACACTGTCTTGGCCGGCACCGAGCGCGAGGAGTTCCCGACCGGAACGGCCCCCACGTACAAGAACAACAACGTCTGGAAGTTCTACGGCACCAACAACGCCAAGAAGTCGTATAGCGACACCGAGGACAAAGACGAGGAAGAGACCACGACTACGACAACCACGACTACAACCACGACCACCGAGACCACGGGCGGCAGCACCACGGGTAGCACCGGAACGACCGGCGGCTCGACCGGCGGCGACGGTAGCGGTGGCGAAGGCGGCGGCGAGGGCGGTTCCCCCACTCCAACGCCTACGCCCACGCCCGATCCCTCTACGGGTCAGTAGGCACCAAGCCATAGCCAATCAAAGGCGCCCGAGTAGATCAAATGCTGCTCGGGCGCCTTTTTGTCACGAGAAACCTCGCACGCGCCTCAACACGATACGGCAATAAAAAGGGCGCCGACCATCGTCGACGCCCCCCTTACAAGGCTCTGTAGCCGCCCGCACGGCGCGGTTCTCGCCTACTTACGAGAGTTGCTCAGCTTGTTGATGAGGGCCTCCAGGCGCTCGCCGTCTTCGGCGGTCTGGGCGATAACCAAGATGGTGTCATTACCGGCGAGCGAACCGAGCACGTCGGGAAGCTCGGCGGCATCCACGGCGGCGGCGATGCCCGAAGCGGTACCGGGCTGGGCCTTGATCATAACCAGGTTGTCGGTGCGCAGAACGCCCGTTACCAGCTCCGAAACCATGCGCTGCAAATGCAAGTCCTCGGGCAGAACATAGATACCCTCGGGAAGCTTGCGCAGCCCCATATCGGCAATGTCGCGTGAAACGGTTGCCTGCGTGCAATCGAAACCCATAGCGCGAAGCTCGTCCACCAGCACGCGCTGCGTGCGAACATCCTTGTTGCGCACGATATCTCTGATGGCATCCTGGCGCCCATTGCGTTTTTTAGCCATACAAAACCTCACTCCATAGATGGCGGAGACAATCAATCAGTAATTGAATAGTTTAGCGCTATTTGATGGTATTTGTGAATAAGAACGCATTTCGAAACAATTCCATGCAAGATTGTTTCGAACATAGCCGTCTTAAGCAGTTTTGACGCCCGTCCGGTTAAAAAAAGCGGCCAGGTGCGTATACATCACGCAACGTGCAGGCTTGGCACTGGCAATCGGTCCAAACAACAGGCCGAGTCCACGATGGTTATCCTTGAGTGCCACAGCCATCTGACGAGTTCGAGATGCTTCGAGCATATCACGCATTCGAGCGGAACGCTCAATTGAAGAAACCCCATGCGGGCTCAAGCACAAATTTTCGATGCAGGCGACCAGCCCGGCGAAGTAAAACATATGGCTCGCAACCTTTAGCTGCGTGCCACCGCCCGCCTCTGCAAGCGAATCAGTAAGCTCATCGAGCGCCCGGGCGTCATCGGTAAGCTTGGCAAACAATGTGGGGTCAAAAGCATCTGTAAGCTGTGGCGCTACCGCATGGAAACAAGCGCCACCGCACCCGGATATGCGTTGCGCCTGCGAAAGGGCGCATGTCATAAACCCAATCGAGCGAAGCGCACGGCCGCGCGACAAACACGTCTCGAACAACGAGCGGCCGTACATCACACCGGAAGTCTGGGCAATCAGGCCGCCGGAAATCATCTGAGACAGACCAGCCGCCAAAGAAGCACGGTCATCGATCGCAAGAGAGCTGGCATCCAGCACGCGCGAATGGCGCTCACGATGAGCATCGTAGCGGTCGAGCGATGCTGTGGGAATCACCACGTCTGCCGCAGCATCGCACGCAACATCGACCATCTTGGAAAGGGACTGTGGGGCAAACCACTCGTCGGCGTTCATGGCAACAATCTGCAATCCACGCGAGGCGGCAAAACCGGCCCTGAGACATGCCCCGCGCGCCGAATCCTCGACGTCAATCAAATCGATGTGAATATCCCTGTCTGCGGCAACTTCGAGCGAATGGCGCACGCCCGGCGCAACGTCGCGACAAACCACGACAATTTGCAGGTCATAGAGGTCTTGGTTCTGGACGCTCTCGAGCGCACGCATCGCATAGCTGGGCGAACCCTCAACAATAAGGATCACCGAAAGTCGCGGATGCGAACCACGTCGAACCAAGTTTTCCGTCCTCTCGACAGCGCCAAATCAAACCGTCGTTCATGGTACACCCGAGCTATAAAAGCAACGAGCCGCCTAACATGTTGCACGTCAAGAACAGATGTTGCACACGCGCAGCTCACACACAGTATGTGCCAGGTGCGGACGCACCGAGCACTCCCCTAGTCGAGCACGACAAGCTCGGCGGGATCGTAATCCACGCCCATAAACGTAAGGCCGCAGGCAGGCACCGTGGGACCCGCAGCGGTACGGTCGCAGGCATCAATGACCTCGCGCATCCATTCGGGATCGCGACGATGCATGCCAATCTCCACGAGCGTGCCTACAATGGTGCGCACCATCGAGTGCAAAAACGCGTTACCCTCGATAGTGAAGGTCAGGATATCCTCGCCAAAAGCGACCTCGTGGCCAAACTCGGCACGCATCACGCAACGGTGCGTGGGCTTGCCCACGGCAGACGCTACCTTGCAAAAGCTCTTAAAGTCCTGTTCGCCCAAGAGCGCAGGGCACGCGGCAGCCATGGCATCGACATCCAAGGGGTAGCGATGCCACCACACCGCACCGCGCGAGAGCACGGGGCGTACATCGCGGTCGGCAATACGGTACGTATACGTACGGGAACGCGCATCAAAGCGTGCAGAAAAGCCTTTACGGGCCTTGTAGACCTCGTTTATGGCGATATCTTTGTGCAGGAGGGCATCCATAGCCCTCAGCCACCTACGGCGCGTCAAAGCCAGCTCAGCGTCCGTTACGGGCACGCTGATGTACTGCGCCACCGCATGCACACCGGCATCGGTACGCCCCGCACACGTCAGGTCGATCGGACGGCGCAGGAGCGTCTCGATGGCACGGCGCAGCTCGCCCGCAACCGTCGTCTGCCCCGGCTGCTCCGCAAAGCCGCTATAGGACGAGCCATCGTAGGCCACGCGGAAAACGAGCGTGGCATCGAGCTCTGGAATCGAATTGAAATCAGACGGCGCGGTCATGGACGCTCCCAACAAACAATCAACGGTATCGCGACAAAAAAAGAGGGGTACGCGAACGTACCCCTCGAATATAGCCAATGCAGACGGATTGTCTACTCAGCGGTCTCCTCAGCAGGAGCCTCCTCGACGGCCTCGACCTTCTTGGGAGCAGCGGCCTTCTTGGGGGCCGGAGCAGCCTTCTTGGCCTTAGGCGTGCAAGGCTCGGTGACGAGCTCCATGATAACGATAGGAGCGTTGTCGCCCTTACGGTTACCGAGCTTCATGATGCGGGTGTAACCGCCGTTGCGGTCCTGCCACATGCCCTGGGCAGCCTTGTCGAAGATCTCGGCAACGAGCTGCTTATCGCCGAGCTTGGCGATGGCCAGACGACGAGAGTGCAGGTCGCCCTTCTTGGCCCAGGTGATGATCGGATCGACGACCGAACGCAGCGCCTTAGCGCGGGTCTCGGTGGTCTTGATGCGGTCGTTCTCGAAGAGGGCCTTGGCCAGGCTCTTCTTCATGGCCTTGGTGTGGCTCGCATCGGTGCCGAGCTTCAGGCCCTTCTTAACGTTGTGACGCATGGTCTAGTTTCTCCTCAAATATGCGAAGCATTAAGCCTTCAGGCTCAGGCCCATGGACTCAAGCTTGTCCTTCACTTCCTCGATCGACTTAACACCGAAGTTACGGATGTTGAGCAGATCGTTCTCCGAGAACTCAACGAGCTGACGGACCGAGTGAATGCTGGCGCGCTTAAGGCAGTTGTAGGAACGGACGGAAAGGTCCAGATCCTCGATCTGCTTGTCCAGCTCGGCGTTGTCGTTGGTGACCTCGGGAGCGAAGATCGAAGCCTCCTCCTCGACCTCGGGGGTCTCGGCAAGGTTCATAAAGGCAGCCATATGCTGGTTGATGATATTGGCAGCCTGGACCACGGCGTCGCGCGGGGCGATGGAGCCGTTGGTCTCGATCTCGAGGACAAGGCGGTCGTAGTCGGTGTGCTGACCGACACGGCAAGCCTCAACGAGCTTGGCGCAACGGGACACCGGCGAGTACAGCGAGTCGACGTGGATCACACCGATGGGATCGTTGTCGCGCTTGTTAGCCTCGCCAGAGACATAGCCGCGGCCATAGCCGATGCGCATGCTCATGGTGAGATGGCCACCCTCGGTGAGCGTAGCGATGTGCTGCTCGGGGTTGACCAGCTCAAACTCGGACGGAATAAAGAAGTCCGCACCGGTGACCTCGCAGGGGCCGTCAACCGAAATGGTGGCGGTCGCCTCGTCGGTCGTGCCGAGAGCCCTGAAGACAAGACCCTTGACATTCAGGACGATGTCGGTGACATCCTCGACCATGTTAGGGATGGTCATGAACTCGTGCTGCGCGCCATCGATCTGAATAGCCTCGACGGCGGCACCCTCGAGCGAGGACAGAAGAACGCGACGAAGGGAGTTACCCAGCGTATCGCCGTAGCCACGCTCGAGCGGCTCGACGGAGACACGAGCAGACGTCTCGTTAATCTCTTCGACCTGAACCTGAGGCCTAATGAATTCTGACATGTATTACCTCCAGCCTCAGCAGCCCGGATGGACTACTTAGAGTAGAGCTCGACGATGAGCTGCTCGTTGATATCACCGCTGATCTGCTCACGCGTCGGCAGAGCGAGCACGTTACCAGACAGCTTCTCGATATCGACCTCGAGCCAGCCAGGGACCTCGAAACGCTCGGAGGAAATCAGGGCCTCCTTGATGGGGAGGAGGTCACGGAACTTCTCGCCGACAGCGACGACGTCGCCGGCCTTGACGCGGTAGGACGGAATGTCCACGCGCTTGCCGTTCACGGTGAAGTGACCGTGACGGACGGACTGACGAGCCTCTTTGCGGGTGCGGGCGAAGCCAAGACGGAAGACGACGTTGTCGAGGCGAGACTCAAGGATAATCATGAGATTCTCACCGGTGACGCCGTTCATCTTGCGGGCCTTGTTGAAGTAGCCGTGGAACTGCTTCTCCAGAACGCCATAGATGAACTTGACCTTCTGCTTCTCGCGCAGCTGCATGCCGTACTCAGATTCCTTGCGACGGCGCTTGGGCTGACGGATAGATTCCTTCTTGCTGCTGTAACCGAGCTCAGCGGGATCGATCCCGAGCTGACGGCAGCGCTTAAGAACAGGAGTCCTGTCGATTGCCATATTGATACGATCCTTTCAGTTACACGCGGCGACGCTTCTTGGGGCGGCAGCCGTTGTGCGGGATGGGGGTCTTGTCCTGGATGCTCGAGACCTCGAGGCCAGCAGCCTGGAGAGAGCGGATGGCGGTCTCACGACCGGAGCCGGGGCCCTTGACGAAGACGGAAACCTTCTTCATACCGTGCTCCATGGCCTGCTTGGCAGCAGCCTCGGCAGCCATCTGGGCAGCGAACGGCGTGGACTTACGGGAGCCCTTGAAGCCCACCTGGCCAGCCGACTTCCAGGAAATGACGTTGCCCTGGGGATCGGTGATCGAAACGATCGTGTTGTTGAACGTAGAACGAATGTGAGCCTGGCCCACGGAAATGTTCTTACGGTCCGCGCGCTTCAGACGGGCAGCGCGAACGTTCTTCTTAGCAGTAGCCATCTATCTAGCGCTCCTTATTTCTTCTTCTTAGCACCGATCTGACGCTTCGGGCCCTTGCGGGTACGAGCGTTAGTGTGGGTGCGCTGGCCGCGGACCGGGAGGCCCTTGCGGTGACGAAGGCCGCGGTTGCAGCCGATGTCCATAAGGCGCTTGACGTTCTGGTTGCGCTCACGGCGGAGGTCGCCCTCAACCATGATCTGGTTCTTGTCGATGTAATCGCGGATGGCGTTAACCTCATCCTCGGTGAGGTCCTTAACGCGCGTATCCACGTTAACGTTGCACTCGACGCAAATCTTCGTCGCAGTGGTGCGGCCGATGCCGTAAATGTAGGTCAGACCGATCTCAACGCGCTTCTCACGCGGGAGGTCGACACCATTAATACGGGCCAACGTAGTCTCCTCTCTTAACCCTGACGCTGCTTATGACGGGGGTTCTCGCAAATGACGAGGACCTTGCCATGGCGCCTAATGATTTTGCACTTATCGCACATCTTCTTGACCGAAGGACGTACCTTCATCGTTCTTCCTTTCGGTAGCGCTCAAACTACTTCCCTACTATCTACTCGCCCAGCCGCAGGCGTTTAAAACTATGGCTGGTCTTCACACACAATCCGACCGTAGGTTGAGCTAAGCCTGCAGTCGGAAAAGGAGTGCGTGTATGCGTGCCGCTATTTATAGCGATAGGTGATGCGGCCGCGGGTCAGGTCGTACGGGGAAAGCTCCACGACAACCCTGTCACCGGGGAGAATACGGATGTAATTCATTCGGATCTTGCCAGAAATGTTGCACAGAACCGAATGACCGTTCTCGAGCTCGACCTTAAACATGGCGTTGGGCAGCGGTTCCTTTACCGTACCCTCGAGCTCAATTGCGTCTTCCTTCTTCACAAGCAATCATCTTTCTCTAGAAAACGACAGCAATTGAGTATTCTACAATACGCGTGCACGTATCGTAATATCTTCGTAATGGCTCCACAACTAAGTGAAACTTGTTACTTTGAAATGTAAATGCCGACGAATTTGAACGCGACCTCTACATCTCGCCTCCAAGCAAGGAGCACCAAGCGCCTTGCGCGTCGGTGGTGAGAATCACCGGGCCGTCATCGGTAATGGCGACGGTGTTCTCGTAGTGCGCGGCAGGCAGGTGGTCGTTGGTCGTGACGATCCAACCGTCGGAGCCCGTGCTCACATGATTGGATCCCATCGTGACCATCGGCTCGATGGCAATGACCATACCGGCCTGGAGACGAACGCCCCTCCCCTTCTTTCCGTAATTTGGAACGTTGGGGTCCTCGTGCATCACATGGCCAATACCGTGCCCCACATAATCGCGAAGCACGCCATAGCCGTGAGACTCGGCGAGGGACTGGACGGCATAACCAATGTCCCCAATATGGTTACCAGGAACAGCCTGCTCGATGGCAGCCTTAAGGCAATCTCGCGTAACCTCGCACAGGGCCTTGGCCTCGGGCGTAGGGGTACCGACGAAAAACGTCCAAGCGTTATCGCCGACCCAACCGTCGACAACGGCTCCCGTATCGATGGAGATGATATCGCCATCACGCAGGATCATGTCGGGATTGGGAATACCGTGCACCACGGCATCGTTAATCGATGCACAGATGGTACCGGGGAACCCGCCGTAGCCCTTAAAGGCCGGGGTGCCACCATGCATGCGGATAATCTGCTCCGCAAGCTGATCAAGCTCAAAGGTCGAAACACCAGGGCGAACCATGGCCCCAACGTGGCGGAGCGCCATCTTAGATAGCGCTCCTGCCTTCTTCATCTGCTCGATTTGCGTTGCAGACTTAATCTTGATCATAGACCGAGAGCCTCTTTGACATCCCCGTACACGGTCTCGCGAGCCTGGTCACCGTTGACCGACTTGAGCAGACCCTGGCCACGATAGTAGTCGACGAGCGGACTCGTGGACTTCTCGTAGACGTCGAGACGGTTCTTGATGGTCTCCGGCTTGTCGTCGTCGCGCTGATACATCTCGCCACCACACTTGGGGCAGGTAGCATCGGCAGCGGTGCCGGTGTAACCGCAGGCGCGGCAGGTGCGACGCGAAGACAGACGGTCGATGATGACCTCGGGGGCCACGTCGACCAGAAGGGCGCAGTCAATCTCGCGACCCATGGCGGAGAGCTCGGAATCGAGCGTCACAGCCTGGGCAGTGTTGCGCGGGAAGCCATCGAGGATGAAGCCCTGCTGGGCGTCATCGGCGGCAAGGCGCTCCTTGACAAGGTCGATAACGAGCTGGTCGGGAACGAGCTCGCCGGCGTCCATGTACTTCTTAGCCTGAATACCAAGCTCGGTGCCACCCTTGACGGCAGCACGCAGCAAGTCGCCCGTGGAAATGTGAGCGACGCCGAACTCGGCGACGAGCTCCTGTGCGACGGTGCCCTTACCGGCACCCGGAGCTCCGAGCAATACGAGGTTCATGAGCAATCCTCCTCTAGCCTATTTAAAGAATCCATCGTAATCATACATCTTGATCTGGCCTTCGAGCTTATCGACCGTGTCGAGCACGACGCCGACCATGATGAGGATGGACGTGCCGCCAAATGCCTGGATCAGATGGTTACCCGTGAAGGAGAAGATAATCGAAGGCACGATGGCGATGAGCGCCAAAAAGACAGCGCTGGGAAGCGTAATCTTGTTGAGCGCGTTCTTGATGTAGGCCGCGGTAGCCCTGCCCGGACGGACGCCCGGAATAAAGCCGCCCTGCTTCTTAAGGTTGTCGGCCGTGTCATCGGGGTTGAACACCATGGAGGTGTAGAAGTACGCGAAGAACACGATGAGGACAACATTAAGCACCCAGTTGAGCCAACCTGTCGAAAGCGCAGAGGCAACTGCCTGGATCCAGCCGATGCCGGGGAAGAACACGGCGATCTGGGCCGGGAAGTACAGCAGCGCCGAAGCGAAGATGATCGGCACGACGCCCGCGGTGTTGACCTTGATGGGCAGATAGGTGGTCTGGCCACCCATCATGCGACGGCCCACGACGCGCTTGGCGTAGGAGACCGGGATGCGGCGCTGGCCGCGCTCAAGGAAAACAATCAGCGGGATGACCAGCAGGATGATAGCGCAGATGATCACCATGGTGATGATGCCACCGGCGTTACCCTCGGTGCTGGAGAAAATCGCCTGCGGAAGACCGGCCATGATGTTCGCGAAGATGATCAGCGACATGCCATTGCCGATACCACGCTGGGTGATGAGCTCACCAATCCACATGATCAGCATGGCGCCCGCGGTGAGCGTACCGACGATCATGAGGTCAAAGATGATCTCGGGAGCACCGGCACCGTTGAAGCTAATGCCGAAGCTCTTAAAGAGGAAGAGGTAACCCACGGAGTTGAGGATAGCCAGAGCCAGGGTGAGGTAACGCGAATATTGCGTAATCTTGGTCTGACCGACCTCGCCCTCGCGGGCAAGCTCATGCAGGGAAGGCACGACGGCCTGGAGCATCTGGAGGATAATCGAGCTCGTGATGTACGGCATGATGCCCAAAGAGAACACCGAGACATAGCTCAACGCGCCACCAGAGAAAAGATTCAGGAGGGCCATAGCACCTGCGGCGACCGAGTTGCTCCCGGTCGAGAAAAGGCCCAGCATCCCCTGGAAGGGAATGCCGGGCACAGGAACGTGCGCACCAATGCGGTACACGACGAGCATAGCTATGGTAAAAAGAATCTTTTCGCGCAGTTCTTTGATGCGGAAAGCATTCTTAAGACCATTTAGCACGGCAGCTCGACCTTTCCGCCGGCGGCCTCGATCTTGGCCTGCGCAGAAGCGCTGACCTTGTCGACCTTGACCGTGAACTTCTTGGTGAGCTCACCATTGCCGAGCACCTTGACGGGCTCGAACTCGCTCTTGGTGATGCGAGCGGCCTTAAGAGCGGCACCGTCGATCACAGCGCCGTCCTCGAACCTACGCTCGAGACGCTCGACGTTGACAGCGGTGTACTCGATACGACGGGGGTTGCGGAAGCCCGGAAGCTTGGGCAGGCGCATAGCCAGCGGAGTCTGGCCACCCTCGAAGCCGGCACCCTTGGTGCCACCAGAGCGAGAACCCTGGCCCTTCTGGCCGCGGCCAGAAGTGGTGCCGTGACCCGAAGAATTGCCACGGCCGACGCGCTTGCGGTTCTTGGTGGAACCGGGCGCGGGAGTAAGATCGTGAAGCTGCATTTGCTACTCCTCTACAATCTCGACAAGGTGCTTGACCTTGAAGATCATGCCGCGGACGGACTCGTTGTCAGCAATCTCGCGAACCTCGCGGATCCTGTGGAGACCGAGGGCACGGACAGTACGGACCTGGTCCTGCTTGCAACCATTGGTGCTGCGGACCTGCTTGATCTTGATGGTGTCAGCCATGCTTAGTTCTCCTTACCGACGAACATCTCGGAGACCGTCAGGCCACGGCGAGCCGCGACGTCCTCAGGGCTGGAGAGCTCCTTGAGGCCCTCGACGGCGGCCTTGATGATGTTGAGGCCGTTGTCGGTACCGAGGGACTTGGACAGGACGTTCTTGATGCCAGCAAGCTCGAAGAGGGGACGCACAGCGCCGCCGGCGATAACGCCGGTACCCTCGACAGCGGGCTTGATGATGATGCGGCCGGCACCAAAGTGACCGAGAACCTCGTGCGGGATGGTGCCCTCTTCGGTCACCGGCACGTGGAACATGTTCTTCTTGGCATCGAGAGACGCCTTGGAGATGGCCAGGGGCACCTCAGCGGACTTGCCCATGCCAACGCCGACGTTGCCCTTGCCGTCGCCAACGACGACGAGAGCGACGAGGCTCATGCGACGACCACCCTTGACGGTCTTCGACACGCGGTTGATGTAAACGACGCGCTCCTCGAACTCGGAGGCCTCGCGCTGCTGCTTCTGATTACGAGCCATGTGCTACATACCTCCTAGAACTCGAGACCGGCGGCACGAGCACCGTCGGCGAGGGCCTTGACGCGGCCATGGTAGATACGGCCACCGCGATCGAAGGCGACCTTGGTGATGCCGGCCTCGATGGCGCGCTTGCCAACGAGCTGACCGACCTTCTCCGCAGCCTCCTTGTTCGAGGTGTGGGTGCCCTTGAACTCGGCCTCGAGGGTCGAGGCAGAGACGAGCGTCAGGCTGGAGCCCTTGCTGTCGTCAATGATCTGGGCATAGATGTTGGCGTTAGTACGGGTCACGCGAAGACGCGGACGCTCGGCGGTACCCGAGACCTTGCCGCGAACACGACGCTGACGACGCTTGAGGCCTTCCAGCTTCGCCTTATGCTTGTTCATACGTAAACTCCTAAAAAGGTTGATCTTGCCAGCACCTGACGGGGTGCTGGTCTTATGCGAGTGAGTCGGTTACGACTACTTGGCGGCCTTACCCAGCTTGCGGCGGATGTGCTCGCCAACATAGTGGATACCCTTGCCCTTGTAAGGCTCGGGAGGACGATGACCGCGGATCTCAGCGGCGATCTGACCGACCTGCTGCTTGTTGATACCCTTGACGTTCACGTGGGTGTTGTCGGGAACCTCGAAGGTGATGCCCTCGGGAGCCTCAACGATCACGGGGTGCGAGAAGCCCAGGGAGAACTCGAGGTTCTTGCCCTTCTGCTGCACGCGGTAACCGACGCCGGCGAGCTCGAGCTTCTTCTCGAAGCCCTCGGAAACGCCAACAACCATGTTGTGGATGAGGGCGCGGGTGAGGCCGTGGCGGGCACGGGTCTCACGCTCGTCGTCGGGACGGGAAACGGTGAGGACGTTGTCCTCAACGTTGATAGCGAGCTTCTCAAAGACATCGAGCTCGAGCTGGCCCTTGGGGCCCTTGACGACAACGTTGTTGCCGTTGACTGCCACTTCGACTCCGGCGGGAATCTGGACAGGCTTATTACCGATACGAGACACGGTGATCTCCTTTCCTTCTACCTACCGAGCGAATTACCAGACGTAAGCGATGATCTCGCCGCCGACGTTGTGCTTGCGAGCATCGCGGTCGGTCATGACGCCATGGCTGGTGGAAATAATGGCGGTACCAAGGCCACCGCGGACGCGGGGCATGTCGGCAACGCCGGTGTACTTACGCAGGCCCGGCTTGGAAATACGGCGGATGCCGTTGATGACCTTAGCCTTCTTGGGACCATACTTAAGCGTGATGTGCAGAGTCTTCTGGGGAACGGTGTCCTCGACATCGTAGCCCTCGATGTAGCCCTCCTCGTGCAGAACACGAGCGATCTCGACGAGCTTCTTGCTGCTCGGCATGGAGACCGTGGCCTTGTTCACAGAGTTAGCGTTACGGATGCGCGTAAGCATATCTGCGATCGGGTCTGTAAGGTTCATACAGATTCTCCTTCGTTCTTGATGAACACGTGCTCTTGGTTCTTCGCCGCCCTTAACGGCAAAGCCTAACTAGCGCGTTTTCCCTGTTCCAAACGGATGCTTGAAACGCTGGTAGTGACTTACCAGCTGGCCTTCTTAACGCCGGGAAGCTCGCCCTTGAGTGCAAGCTCACGGAAGCAGACACGGCACAGGCCGAACTTGCGGTACACAGAGTGCGGACGGCCGCAGCGCTGGCAGCGCGTGTACTCACGAGTAGAGAACTTCTGCTTGCGATTGCACTTGACGATCATCGATGTCTTAGCCACTTATATCCTCCTCACATAGAGTATTGTTCGCCCCAAGCGCCGCCCCCTTGTGGGAACGGCGCTTATAGGGCAGGTGAACCTATTTCTTGAACGGGAAACCGAAGGCGTCCAGAAGGGCCTTGGCCTCCTCATCGGTGTTGGCGGTGGTCACGAAAGTGATGTCCATACCACGCTGGTGATCGACGGAATCGAAGTCGATCTCGGGGAAGATGAGCTGCTCGGTGACGCCCATGGAGAAGTTACCACGGCCGTCGAAGCTCTTGGCGGAGATGCCGCGGAAGTCGCGGATACGGGGGATCGCGACGGAGGTCAGACGATCGAAGAACTCCCACATACGGTCGCCACGCAGGGTAACCTTGCAGCCGATCGGCATACCAGCGCGCAGGCGGAAGGTAGCGATGGACTTGCGGGCACGGGTGATCATCGGCTGCTGGCCGGTGATGGCGCGCAGGTCGCGCACGGCACCGTCGATGGCCTTGGAATCGGTAGCGGCCTCGCCGACACCCATGTTCACGACGATCTTCTCAAACTTGGGGATCATCATGACGTTCTCGTACTGGAACTTGTCCTGAAGCTGCTGCTTGACCTCGTTGTTGTACTTGGTCTTCAGACGCGGCACATACTTCTCTTCTGCCATTGTTCACTCCTTCTTGGGGTTTTAAGCACGGGGCGTGGCCACGATGGGTTGTCCTCGTGCCTCCTGGCTGCATCCGCACCGCTCATGGCATTTCGCGGTTTGGACTCGACGCAGCAGGAGCCGACAAAACAATCGGTACTATACGCGCATTGGGTGCGTATTTCCAGAAAAACCTCGTCTGCCTGCACAACTCCACAACTCCCCCGCACAAATGGATCCCAAAAAGCAGTTGCGGTGAAATAGGGACTGTTTGGCGGCCTAACAGGCTTAAACAATCCGTATTTCACCGCAACTTATTGGTGGGGATGCGATTAGCGCTTGCGGGGGACGAGTTTGGTGCGGCGCAGGTGGATCATCTCGGCGGCGATGGAGATAGCGATCTCTTCGGGGTCCTCGGCCTCGATGGCGACTCCGATCGGCAGGTGCAGCTCGTCGATCTGGTCCTGCGTAAAGCCCTCCTGCTCCAGGCGGGCGCGCACAAAGGCAGTCTTGCGGCGCGAGCCCAAGCAGCCCAGATAGGCAGGTTTGGCGCGCATCGTCTGAACCACCACGTCGATATCGGACTTGTGACCCGCCGTGGCGACCACCACCAGGTCGCGCGGGCCGATGGGGCATTGCTCGCCCAGGTTCTTGTAGTCGACCAGACGACGGTCATAGACCCCGGGCACCCAATCGGGGGTCAGCGTGCCGGGGCGGTCGTCGCAAGCCACGACGGCAAAGCCCGCCGCCGTGAGCACCCGCGCCGTCGCAGCGCCCACGTGGCCGCAGCCAAAGATATAGGTCAGGCCCTCGGGGCAGAGCGTCTCGATGTGTGCCGGGGGAATCTCGGAGGCGGCGTTGGTGTAGGTGACCTTACTCCCCTCCTCCACCAGCGAAAGCTCGGGGCAGCCGGCAATGGTATGGCGCGACGCCTCGCCATGGCGCTCGGCCACATCGCCCTCGAGGGCCTGAATGACAAACGGTTCAAAGTCGATGACGAAGTCGCCGATGCGTCGATACGCCAAGACGTCGGCAATCGACTGGAACAACGGCGCCTGCGATACATCCAGGTGCAGATAGCACAGGCAGATGGCTCCGCCGCAGATCATGCCGGTATCGGAGTTCTCGCCGCCCATGGTGTAGCGGACCAGACGCGACTGTCCCGCGCTCAGGAGCTCGCGCGCCTCATCCAGCGCAAAGAGCTCGATCTTGCCGCCGCCGATGGTACCCGCTTGGCTGCCATCGGCAAAGACGGCCATCCAGGCGCCCACGCCGCGCGGCGATGACCCTGCCGTGCCGGCCACGACCACCAGCTCGCACGTCTTACCAGCCTTCAGAGCGCCAAGCGCCGCATTCACCACATCGAGCTTTTCCATTGCAATTTCCTATCCCTGGAATACACCGGTGAGCATGGCGAGCGCCTCGAGCACGCCGCCGCCGACCGACGTCGCCTTGTCCGAAATGTAGTTGATATAGCTGGCATCGCCGCGCGGATCGACATCGGCGCACTTAAAGCCCTCGGTCACCTGAACGCCGTCGGCCAAAAGACCGCGCAAGCAGCCGTCAATCTGCGTGACCATGGGAGTATCGCCCGCGTAGCCAATCACGTCTCCGGCGTTCACGATGTCGCCGATTGCGCGGTCGGACCGAAACACGCCGGCGGCGGGGCTGTGGATAACACGCTCTTTGCCATAGCCGGCGATAATGCCCGGCACACCTGTGTTGGGCTGGGGCGAACCTTGGGTAATGACACGGCCAAGAAAATGCCCGCGCATGGTCTCGACCACGGCGTCGCAGTCAACCGGCGCGGTAAAGCCCGGCCCCACGGCGATGACGGCAGGCGCCATGTCGCGCGTGGTGCCCAGGTTGCGCTTGGCCAAAATCGCGTCGACCACAGCCGCGGGTTTCAGCTCGCCGAGCATCTTGGCCTGGGGGTCCACCACGACGGCAACATCCCCCGCTTGGGTAATCTCGAGCGCCTCAGCCGGCGTCAGTGCCAAGCGAGCGCGAATGCCTTCAACCTCGACCTCGCCCAGGTGAATGGCCTCGCAAAAACTGATTGTGCGGCGGATGCACGTGGGAACCGCGATATCGGCCATAACGACCGACACGCCGGCGCGCACCAAGCGAGCGGCGACGCCCGTGGCGATATCGCCGGCGCCGCGAACATAAACGAGCATTCCCGGGGCACCTCCCTGTGCTACGGTTTGAGCAGAGCAAAAGCGGTTCGACCGCTACTCTGATGATTATTTATTATCACAGTATTATACGGCGGTGAACAGATGGAAACGACGAGCGGAAACCTTGCCTCCGCGCTCAAAATCGAGCCGGGCATTACCGCGATTATCGGCAGCGGCGGCAAGTCGACCTTGCTAAAGACGCTGGGCCTTGAGCTTATGCGCGCCGGCGGCAGGGTGCTTCTCTGTACCACCACGCACATGTTTCCCGTCGCCGGTGTGCCATGGGACGGGTCGAACCGTCGCCTGGACGCCGCGCCTTGGAAGCCGGGGACCCTGCATGTTCCCGGCTGCACCTGCGAGGCATGCGCGGGCATGAACCGCGGAAGTATATGCCAGGCGGGTGTTTTGGACCCGGAGACAGGCAAGCTCTCCGCCCCCGCCGAGCCGCTCAACGAGCTGGCACGGCGCTTTGACTATGTGCTGGCCGAGGCAGATGGCAGCAAGCGACTCCCGCTCAAAGCGCATGCCGCCTGGGAGCCGGTAATTCCCGCCGCCACGGCAAACGTTGTCTGGATCGTCGGCGCCTTGGGGCTCGGCAAGCCCATCAACGAAGCCGTCCACCGCCCCGAGCTCTTCTGCGAGCGCTGCGGCTGCGAGTCCACCGACACTGCCACCCCAGAGCGCGTCGCCCAGGTGCTCAATGCCGAGCTGCGGATGCTGAGCCTCAACAATGTCCGCGTCATGCTCAACCAAGTCGACACGCTTGCCGACCCCACGATGGTCGACCGCTTCGAGGCAGCTCTCGACCGCCCCATCGTCGCCACCAGCCTCAAATAGCCGGCGCTGCCCCAGCAGACCTATAAGTTGCGGTGAAATAGTTCCTAAAACGGCCTATTTGGCGGCTAAACAGGAACTATTCCACCGCAACTGCGGAGGGGAATCCGGTGATCTTCCTGCTAGCGGGGCACGTAGCGGCCGGGTTGGGCTCCGGTGGGCTCGCCGTCGCGCGCAGCCAGCACGCCGTTCACAAACACAGCCTTGGCGCGGCCGTGTGCCTCAAAACCCTCGAACGGCGTGTAGTCCACGGCCTGATGCTGCGTCGCGGCGCTGATCGTCCAGCGTGCCTGGGGATCCCACACGCACACGTCGGCATCGGCACCCTCGGCAAGACAGCCCTTGCGCGGATACATGCCAAAGACGCGCGCCGGGTTCTCGCTCATCAGGTGGCAGAGGTCCTCGGGGCCCAGCTGCCCCTCAAAGCTCGTGGCAATCGCGACGGGACGATGCTCCACACCGGGCCCGCCGTTGGGAATCGCGCGGAAGTCGTCGCGCCCGCGGTCCTTTTGCCCGTGCAGGTTAAAGCTGCAGTGGTCGGTCGCAATCGTATCGATCTCGCCGGCCACAAGCGCCTCGCGCAGGGCCGCACGGTCACCCGCATGGCGCAGCGGCGGACTCATCACATACTTGGCACCCGCAAAGCCGTCCTCGCCCTGCTCCAAGTAGCAGGTATCGTCGAGCATCAGATACTGAGGGCAGGTCTCAACATAGATATTCTTCTGCCCGCGCGCCTTGGCGGCACGGATGGCCTCGAGCCCCAGCTTGGTCGAAAGGTGAACCACGTTGACCGGTGCGTCGCCGGCCAGGTGCGCCAGATACAGCAGACGGCTCACTGCCTCGGCCTCGCACACATCCGGACGGCTGAGCGCATGGCCCTCGGGCCCGTGGATACCCTGCTCAAACACGCGCTTCTGCAGCTCATTCACCAGCGTACCGTTCTCGCAATGCACGCACAGTATGCCACCAATACGCTTGAGCTCCTCGAGCACCTCGAGCGTCTCGGCATCGTCCAGGCGCAAATGATCGTAGGCAAAGTAAGTCTTGAACGACGATACGCCCGCCTCGCGCATGGCTAAAAGGTCGGCGCGGTTGCGCTCGTTCCACTCGGCGAGTGCCATATGAAAGGCGTAGTTGGCCGTACAGGTTCCCTCGGCGCGATGATGCCACTCGGCCAAGGCATCGGGCATGGTCACGCCGCGATCGGCCGTCGCGTAGTCCACAATGGTCGTCGTGCCGCCGCAGGCAGCCGCGCGCGTACCGGTCTCAAAGCTATCCGCTGTCCAATCCATGCCGGTCCAGCACTGCATGTGCGTGTGGCCGTCGATAAAGCCGGGAAACACCCAGCAGCCCGCGGCATCCTCGACGGTATCGCCCTCGGCCGGCTCGATCGCCGCGGCGATCCGTGCGATCTTATCGCCATCCATGGCAAGATCGGCGCGGCGAAGCCCCTGTGGCGTCACGAGCGCGCCGTTTTTGATGATGATCATAATTGCTCCTTATTGATTGATGCTGTTGGCCACGCGATCAAAATACGAGCAGGCGGCGATATGCTCCGTTATGCGTCGCTGTCCCTTGGCGGTGTCGACGTCCCACAGCTCGTAGGCACGCGCCTCGACCAGCACCACATCGGTACGGCCTTTGAGGATCGAACCGCCGCCGTCCTTGCCCTCAAGACACATAAGCGCATCGAACAGTTCCGCCGGAAAGAGCACGGGGCTCGAAGGCTCACCGTTGCACGCAAGACGTACCGGACGCTTGCGGCCACGCTCGTCAAACGCGCGAACCATGGCCTCAAAAGAATCCGCACTCACAAGCGGCTGGTCGCCCGGCAAAAAGAGGCAACCTTTCCAGTTGCGTTCAACTCCCCACGAAAGGCCCGCACGGACGCTTTCGCTGCGCAGCTCGCCCTCGTGCAGCACGCACGGGCAATGCTTGTCCTCGCAAATCCGGGCGACCTCGGGCCAACGCGTCGAAACCACGACGTCAAAGCTCCGGGGAACCGAATCGATGGTCCGGGCAATCAGCGGCTCGCCATAGATATCGGCAAGCATCTTGTTTGAGCCAAACCGCTTGCCCTCGCCCGAGGCCATAATCACGCAACCGAGTTTCATCTCCGCAAACCTCCCCTGGCTGCCTTGGACACCATAGTTGCTATACCCACCATAGCAAGCTCGCACTCCGTCGGAACAGGCACGCACTCGTTTTCCAGCGAACGCCCCTTGGCTCCCCATAGCACAAAGGAGGGCACCCCGCGACGCAGGGCACCCTCCTCAATGGTGCAGATATGCCTACTCAGCGTCGCCGGTAAACGTGGTACCGGTCTTGCCGGCAAGGCCATCGCGCGCCTTCTCGAGCAGCGTGATGAGCGCCGTGCGGCCCGGCTTGCTCTCGGCAAATGTCGAGGCTGCCTGGACCTTGGGCAGCATGGAGCCGCGACCGAACTCGTTGGCCTCGGACAGACGCTTTACGTCAGCCGCGGTCAGCGTGTCGAGCCACTGCTCGTGGTCGGTGCCAAAGCCAATGGCAACCTTCTCCACGGCCGTCAGGATAACCAGGGCATCGGCATCGAGCTGCTCGGCGAGCTTCTCGGCCGCAAAGTCCTTATCGATGACGGCGGCAGCGCCCTTAAGGTGGTTGCCCTGGGCCTTGGTGACGGGAATGCCACCGCCGCCGCAAGAGATCACCACATGGTTGGACTCAACGAGCGACTTGATGGTGTCGAGCTCGACGATGTTCACGGGCTTGGGAGAGGCAACCACGCGACGGAAGCCCTGCTTCTCGTCGTGGATGAACTGATAGCCGCGATCGGCCTCCAACTCCTTGGCCTCGGCCTCGCTCATCCACGGACCAATCGGCTTGACCGGGTCGGCAAAGGCCGGGTCGTCTGCCGCAACCTCGACCTGGGTGAGCACGGTGGCGACACCCTTGTCGATATTGCGGTCGAGCATTTCCTCGCGCAGCGCATTTTGCAGGTCATAGCCAATGTAGCCCTGGCTCATGGCGCCGCAAACGGACAGCGGGCAGGGAATGTACTTCTGAGGGTTAGAACGCGTGAGCTCGGCCATCGCGTTGGCGATCATGCCCACCTGGGGGCCGTTGCCATGCACGACGACGACCTCGTTGCCTTCCTCGATCAGGTCGACAATAGCCTTGGAAGTCGTCTTGACGGCCTCCATCTGCTCGGGAAGGTTGGCGCCGAGGGCGTTTCCGCCCAAGGCGACAACAATACGCTTAGCCATTTCTCAGCCCAGCTTTAGGCCTGGAACCAACGGGCGGTGTTGCGCTCGTCGAGGGCCTTGAGGGTAGCGGCGGGATCGGCAACCTTCTGCAGGAACATCATGGCTGCGATGGCGTACGGCTTGTAGCTGGCCTCCTTGTACATGCCCACGCGGTGCATGTCGAAGACGTCGGCGTTGACCTCGCCGTGCTCGCAGGAGACGCCGGAGATGTCGGCGGGCAGCGGGTGCATAAAGATGGTGTCCTGGCCGTTGGCAGTCTTCTCCATGAGCTCGGTCGTGGAGCACCAGTCCTGATGGGTGGCGTTCTGGGCAAGCAGCTCCTTCTCGAGCGCAGCGATGCCGGCGTCGTCGCCCTCGGCGTACAGGTTGGTACGCTTCTCCATGGCGGCAAACGGAGCCCAGCTCTTGGGGATCACGATGTCGGCGCCCTCGAAGGCCTCGGCCATGGTGCTGACCTGCTTAAAGGTGGTGCCGGACTCGGCGGCATAGGTCTTGGCGCGCTCGACGACCTCGGGCATGAGGTCGTAGCCCTCGGGGTGAGCCAGGGTGACGTCCATGCCAAAGCGGGGCAGCAGGCTGATCAGCGACTGCGGGCAGGACAGCGGCTTGCCGTAAGAGGGCGAATAGGCCCAGGTAACGGCAACCTTCTTGCCCTTGAGGTTCTCAAGACCGCCAAACTCGTTGATGAGGTAGAGCATATCGGCAGAGGACTGCGTGGGGTGATCGGAGTCGGACTGCAGGGAGATGAGCGTGGGACGGTGATCCAGAACGCCATCCTCGTAAGCCTGCTGGACAGACTCGGAGACCTCAGCCATGTAGGCGTCGCCCTTGCCGATGTACATGTCGTCGCGGATGCCGATGACGTCGGCCATGAAGGAAATCATGGTAGCGGTCTCGCGGACGGTCTCGCCGTGAGCGATCTGGGACTTCTTCTCGTCCAGGTCCTGCAGCTCAAGGCCGAGCAGGTTGGCGGCCTTAGAGAAGGAGAAGCGCGTACGAGTGGAGTTGTCGCGGAACAGGGAGACGGCAAGACCGGAGTCGAAGATCTTGGACGAAACGTTGTTCTCGCGCAGCTCGCGCAGAGCGTCGGCGACGATGTAGAGCGCCTTGAGCTCATCGGTGGTCTTGTCCCAGGTGTGCAGGAAGTCGCTGCCGTACATACCCTTAAAATCGAGGCCGTTCAGCTGCTCGACGAGCTCGGTAAACTTGGCGTCCATGGAAATGTCCTTTCTAAAGATGAAACGATCGCAATGAGTAGATGTGCTCCGGCATGCGCGTGTGGCTAGAACATGCAGAGCACCATGACGAGGACCCGCTACCGTTGAGGAAGCATGGGAGATAACGACCGCGGGCCCCAAGTCAACAGGGGGTGCCGGGGGCATAAACTGTCCCCGGCTCAACAAGATCGAGGAATGGGACTAGTCGATCTTGTTGTTGGTCAGACCGGCGCGGAACACGGTGGCATCGCCATCGGCCTGGCTCGGATCGTAGAGGTTCAGGGCAGCCACATACATGGCGGCAGCGGTGACCAGGTCGTCCTTGTAGGTGACCTCGTTGGGAGCGTGAGCCTGAGACTCGGCACCCGGGCCAAAGCCGACGCAGGGGATGCCATAGCGGCCCTGGATGGAAACGCAGTTCGTGGAGAAGGTCCACTTGTCGCACAGCGGACGACCGGTGCGCTTGTCCATGCTGGGCTCGCAGCCGATGCGCTCGTCACCGAACATGGCCTTGTGGGCGTCGACGAGGGCCTTGACGTGCGGAGCGGTCTCCTTGTTGATCCACGTGGGGAAGTAAGCCTCGGTCTCGTAGACCTCGCCGGTCCAGGACGGACGGTCGTACATGTACATGGAGACCTTCACGTCGTCGCCGTACTTCTTGGCGGCCGGCAGGTTACGGATCTCGTCCAGGCAGGACTCCCAGGTCTCACCGGCGGTCATGCGACGGTCGATGGAGATGGCGCAGGAGTCGGCGACAGCGCAACGGCTGGGGCTGGTGTAGAAGATCTGGCTGACGGTGCAGGTGCCGCGGCCCAGGAAGCGGGCGTCCTCGAAGTGCTCGGGGTTGTACTTGGGGTCGAGCATCTTGACGAGGCCCTTGATGTCGGTCGACTCGTCGCAGCCGTTGTTGTTGAGGGCGCGGACATCGGCGATGATGTCGGCCATCTTGTAAATGGCATTGTCGCCGCGGTCGGGAGCGGAGCCGTGGCAGGAGGTGCCGTGAACGTCGACGCGGATCTCCATGCGGCCGCGGTGACCGCGATAGATGCCGCCGTCGGTGGGCTCGGTAGAAATGACGAACTCGGGCTTAATGCCATCCTTGTTGTAGATGTACTGCCAGCACATGCCGTCGCAGTCCTCTTCCTGGACGGTACCGACGACCATGATCTTGTAGCCCTCGGGGATGAGGCCCATGTCCTTCATCATCTTGGCAGCATAGGTAGCAGAAGCCATGCCACCCTCCTGGTCGGAGCCACCGCGGCCGTAGATGATCTCGTCGGTCTCGTAGCCCTCATAGGGATCGGCATCCCAGTTATCGATGTTGCCGATGCCAACGGTGTCGATGTGAGAGTCGATGGCGATAATCTTGTCGCCCTCGCCCATAAAGCCCATAACGTTGCCCAGGCCGTCGACCTTGACCTCGTCATAGCCGAGGCTCTCCATCTCGGCCTTGATGCAGGCGACAACCTCACCCTCCTCGCAAGACTCAGAGGGATGGGAGATCATGGCGCGCAGGAAGCGAGTCATATCAGCACGATGGGACTCAGCAGCAGCCTTGATAGCGTCGAAATCGAGTTCTTTAGCCATTATTCATAACCTTTCAAACGAAGGAATCTACCTGTGAGGTGGCGGAGCGATACCTATTTACTCCACCCAGTATTAGCAAGTGGGGTATTCGCCCTCCCAGACGATGCGACGGTACTGATCCGGATCCGTGTCACCTTCCGTGGAGAAGCAGAGCACAGAGCTCGTCTTGTCCAGGCCGATGAGCTCTTTGAGCTCGGCGTACTCGGGATCGAGCATGAGGGTCTCGACCAGGCCGGTGGTCACAGCGCCGGACTCGCCGGAGATGACGCGCGGGTCGCCCTTCTCGGGAGCGCCCAGGGTGCGCATGCCGCGAGCGGTGACCCAGTCGGGGCAGGACACGAAGGCGGTAGCGTGGTTGCGCAGGATATCCCAGCCCAGAATGTTGGGCTCGCCACAGCACAGACCGGCCATGATGGAGGGCATGTCGCCGTCCACGATGCGCGGGTCGCCGTCGCCGGCGGCAGCGCCCTTGTACAGGCAGGCGGCAGGCGCGCACTCGACCACGACAAAGGTGGGCGGGTTATCGGGATACAGGTTGGTGAAGTAGCCCACCACGGCACCGGCCAGCGAGCCTACGCCAGCCTGGACAAAGACGTGCGTCGGGCGGTTGATGGCCATCTCGCGCAGCTGCTCGGCAGCCTCGGAAGCCATGGTGCCGTAGCCCTCCATGATCCAGGACGGAATCTTCTCGTAGCCCTCCCAGGCAGTGTCCTGAACGATGACGCCGCGCTCGCAGGCATCGGCCTCGGCGGCGGCCATGCGCACGCACTCGTCGTAGTTGACCTCTTCGATGGTCACCGTGGCGCCCTCGGCAGCGATGTTGTCGAAGCGGGGCTTGGTGGAACCCTTGGGCATGTGCACGACGGCCTTCTGGCCCAGCTTGTTGGCAGCCCATGCCACACCGCGGCCATGGTTGCCGTCGGTGGCGGTAAAGAAGGTAGCCTGGCCAAAGTCCTTGGCAAGCTGATCGGAGGTCAGGTAATCGAAGGTGCACTCGGCAACGTCCTTGCCAGTCTCGTCGGCAATGTAGTTGGCCATGGCAAACGAACCGCCCAGAACCTTAAAGGCGTTGAGGCCAAAGCGATAGCTCTCGTCCTTAACGCACAGGTTGGACAGGCCCAGGCGCGCGGCCTGGCCATCCAGGCGGGCAAGCGGAGTGACGGTGTACTGGGGGAACGACTGGTGGAAGGCACGGGCCTTCTTCACGTGGTCGAGGCTCATGATTCCCAAGTGCTTGTCATCGCTCTTGGGCATCGTGTTGCCCGCCCACTGGATCTTATCGGCCATACGGTGAACTCCTTAAGTTCTCTCTTGCCGGCCCCCGCATACGCGTTTCAGCCCATTCCCATTCATGCGACTGAACTTTTATGTGGATGCCAAACAAAAAGTTTGTTAGCAATGTTTTATCACACTTTTTGATTGCTAAACCTAACAAATTGTTTGTTGCCGTAATCGGTACTTTTTCGCCGCCGAACGGTTACATAACGCAGCGACGCTTTCGTTATTTGCGAACAGGTGTGGTTTATGGCAAAGTGTGCCCAAACTAATTTTTAGGAAGGCACCCATGACCCCCGCACAGATTGAGTTTTACAAGCGTCTTGCACACGGCCTGGCGCTCCAGTTTGGCCCCAACTGCGAAATCGTCGTCCACGATCTGGAGACCGAGGACGTGGACCACTCCATCGTAGTGATTGAAAACGGCCACGTCAGTGGGCGCAAACTGGGTGACGGCCCCAGCCATATTGTGCTTGAATCCATGCACGATGGCACCACCGACGTGCACGACCGCGAGCCATACCTCACCAAAACCGCCGATGGCAAGCTGCTCAAGTCCTCGACCATCTTTATCCGCAACGACGAGGGCAAGCCCGTCGGCATTTTGGGCATTAACTTTGACATTACGCTTATGAAGGCTTTTGAGCGCTCGCTCGACGCGCTCACCGGCACGGGCGACAAGGGATACACCGAGCCCGAGCCCATCACCAAAAACATCGGCGACCTGCTCGAAGACCTGCTGCGCGAGTGCGAACAGTTTGTGGGCAAGCCCGCCGCCCTCATGACCAAGGACGAGCGCATTCGCGCTATCGGATACCTCGACCGCCGCGGCGCCTTCCTTATCTCCAAATCGAGCGAGCGCGCCTGCGAGTTCTTTGGCATCTCAAAGTACAGCTTCTATAGCTACCTCAACGAGGCAAAGGCTGCCGCCGGCGACAAATAGTCAGCGCGCCTGCACCCCTCCCCTTTTGGGCGCGAGTTCTGGAATGCACGAATCCGAGAGTCGGCCGCAAGGCAAGTTCCATATAATCGATGAATGCGAATATTTCGAAAGGATGGAACAAGATGGGGTCGAGCAACGCATCACGCAACGGCCGCGGAGGCACCGTTTCTGGCGCCAGGCATGCGAAACGCGCGTTTGACGAAGGCGAAGACGATCTGTTTGCGCTGAGCCTCGACGACGTAATGAGCGACCGCCCCTGGACCGCCGAGGAACTCATGGGCGGCGGAGCTCGCCCGACAAGTGCAAAGCCCGCACCTTCCGCCACGCCCGCGCCGGCATCCGTGCCCGCGGACGACTTTGCCACCCGTCCCATCGTGCAGACAAAGCGTAAAGCCGCCCCTGTGCCCCGTCCTGCTAGCGATCCGTCCGAGACGGCGGCGTTTCTCGCTGCAGCGGCACAGCGTCCCACGGCAGACAGCACGATTCGCTACGCCGCCCCGCAGCAGCCGGCATACACGACTCCCGAGCCCGAGCTCGAGCCGCCTGTCATGGATCTGGATGATCTTTCCAACCGCCAATTTGCCTTTGATTCCTGGGCAGCGGCAGATCTGGACGAGACCTCGAGCGGCATGCCAGCGCTCGACATTCCGGTAAACCCCCTGTTTGCGGCTGCCGAGGAACGCAACTCCGCATACGACAACACCGCAGCATACGGCAACCGCCCGAGCGAACAACCTCGCGCCGGCCGCATCGAAACCGAGGACTACGGCCAAACGTCGAGGGGCTATTCTCGCGACTCGTTTGCCGCCACGCCCGCTCCCGATTACAACCAAGCGAGCGTAAAGGCAGCCTCGGCATCGTCGTATACCCACGGCGCCGACGATAAGCGCGCTGCCGATTACCACACCGAAGAAGAACCGCCGCGCTTTTCGGAGTTTTCGCAGGCGGCAAAGGTTGTCTTTATCGCCCTCATCATCGCTCTTCTCGGCGTGATCGCGTTTGAGGGATTCCAGCTGTTCCGCGGCCCCACCGCGTCCGAATCGGCAACGCAGCAAAAAGAGGACGACAACCAGTACCTGGACATCAACACCCTCAAGGGCGACCCCAACGACGGAGACGAGTAGCGGGGGTCGGGGGCGGCTGAAGCGTCCATATGTAGTACCAGCTTCTACGTGCTGTTTTGTCATCTGGTTACACTTTTCCGGATGTTGAGACCGTCAGATTCGACACTTTTCCGTACTTTCTTACGGCCGATTTCGACACTTATCCGAATACAGGTCGAATAATCGCCGCGCAATCAAGCGCCGCCCGCGCGTCATTTCGCAGACGGCGCTTGATTTCTGTCCGCACGCGCTGATAGACTCCATCGTGCCCGCAAGGAGCGGGCACGTTTTATCCAGAGTCGGGGTAGAGAGTTGGCTCCACGATCCCGACGCCAACCGGCCAAGAGGCACGGTGGCCCTGCCAACATCGATGAAAGGAGTCCGTATGGACAATTTCTCTGTGCGCAACGAGCGCAACTTCCACAACCTGGCAGCCAAGCCAAAACGAATGCATCTCCTGGACGGGCCGAGCGGCTATGCCTCGGCCATGGTCAAGAGCAGTCTCTCCCACCAGATGCGCTTTACCGTGCAGGTGCTCGAGGAAGATCTCTGCGCCGCCGGCGACCCGCACGTACTGCAGATCAAGCTGCTCGGAGACAACTCGCGTGAGCCGTCGAGTTGGAAGCTCTTTGCCGACGGCAAGTGCGTTGCGGACGGATCCGGCGCCTTTGCCCGCGAGTGCTTCTACGAGGGAGCCGAGGTGTTCCTGGACCTGTGCCGCGACGCCGTGCGCGCGGCCGAGCTGCGCCAGTGGAGCCAGAGGGAGTACGAGCTGCTGAGTGCCGCGCGCGGGATTGCGGGGGCGTAGGCAGACAGACCAGACAGCTCGCCATACTGGTTGACGCTTCGATTCAAACAGCAGGGCGAAGTCGCGCTTACAGTCCCGCCATGCCAAACCGAATGGCGTTCTCAAAAGGCCTACCTCCCCTCCGCCTTCAGCTTCAGCAGCAGGTCGCCCAGCTCGGGGCATTTGCTGGAAAGGCGCGTCTGAGCTCGCTCGCCCATCCCCCACCGTTGGCGGACTTCCTGGGCGTGCGGACTCACGTGATAGTCCCCCTCCATCATCTGCTTGAGCAGCTTGGCGGTCACGCGGGCATCGGCTAGGGCACTGTGGGCGTGGCCCGTCGGCTCGTCGAACTCGATGCCAAACCACGTTGCCGTGTCACCCAAAGAGACGCACCCGTGGCTGCCCACGTCCATAATCGAGGTGTAAAACGCCTGCAGGTCGGCCCAGTCCGTAGGAAATGCGGAAAGGTCGATGCGCTTTGCCTGGCACTCGGTCAAAAGCTGTCGACGGTCCGTCCCGCTCCAGCAAACTATCTGGGCGGAGTAGCGACCGATCCAATCGCTGAGCCTTTTGATCACCATGTAGAGCGGATCGGCCATCGCGGTGTCCACAGCCGATATCCCTGTAAGCTCGCGGACGGGGAACGCAACGCCTTCGGTAAATTCCGTCTGCACAAACTGCGAGAACTCGCCCATAACGTTGCCGTGGTAATCGAGCTTGACAGCGCCGATCTCGATAATCTCATTGCGCAGTCCACGGCGCTGGCGCTGCTTTGGCACCGGCGCAAACTCAAAGTCCAGCACAATCTGGCGCGCAAAGTTCGTCGTATCGATAGCCGAGATACACGGCGTCTTTTCAGCTGACACGGTTAGAGCCTTTCTCCGTCAACTGCCGCTTGCTACATAGGCGGCTACATTGCCGTAAGGATAGGCGCCCGTGCGGACATGAAAGCGGGACGCAATGCCATGCGCCAGGCACTCGCCACACAGACGGCCCCAAGGGAGTCGCCCGCTCTATTCAAATGCATGAAAAAGATTTAGGCCCGGTGACTTGAATCAGCGGTCATCCCGGGCCCATCAGAGCTCGTAGAGCTCTTGGTTGCTTTGGTCTTGCTCTTCACAGCGTTTATCGAACTTTCCGAGGCACTCAAGCAGCATTCGAAGCATAACAAGTCGCTGCCATTAAGGCACTGACCTCTTGACCAAGCAACGGCGCTGCCCAGCTCTCCAGAACTTGGGCCGCCGTCAACTTTATTCTATCCGCGAGCATCTGGTTTACCAAATGGATTTTCGGTAAAGGAAGCACGGCACGCCCGCAAAAACACTACGCCCCAAGTGCCGCCATGGGGATCACCGCCACGCCGTCGTCGCGTGTGTAGGCAATGCTTCCCTTTCCAACCACAACCGCCAAAAACGCCGGCGCGGCATTCTAAGACGCGCTTTCCACTTGAAGCCATGTCGATTCTGGGACACAGTTTCCGCTTGAAGCCCGTCCGGAAAGCACGTCCCATTCCGAGGCTTGAATCCGGGACGTAGTTTCCACTTGAGCTCCTGACGGGAAAGCACGTCCCACTCTGAAGCTCGATTCCGGGATACAGCTTCCGCCAGAGACCTCAACCGGAAACGGCATCCCACTCTGGAGCCAGAATCCGGGACGCAGCTTCCGCTTGAAGGCCGATCCGGAAAATGCGTCCCAGTCTGAGCGCTCATTCCGGGATGCATTTTCCGCGAGGGGCCGATCCGGAAAGGCCATCCCACTCTGGAGCTATAATCTGGGACGCGCTTTCCGCCGACATTCCGCCGGCAGCCAACACGACAAAAGAAGGGGCCCCATTCCAGCAATTCGAGGACAGGCTCTTGTCCTCGAGCAGAGCTACCCCGCCCTCACATCTCGGCAAACGAAATCAGCTTGCCATCTCCCCTGCTCGCCGCAGCTTCCTGACATCCTTGCGTAAAGCCACGCTTCGAGAAGATCACGTA
>CAJKQY010000008.1:0-36781 GCA_905202145.1 uncultured Collinsella sp. | reverse complement strand
ACATCACGTTTGTCGAGGGCACGGTCTGGGGCATCGACTCCTACGACCAGTGGGGCGTCGAGCTGGGCAAGCAGCTTGCCAAGCAGATTACCCCGGCCTTCCACGACGACGCCGCCAAGGCCGAGCAGGACGCTTCGACCCAGGCGCTCATCGAGTTCTACCGCGCGCATCGCAAGTAGTCGCTGCTGTTAACGCATCGCGCCTTATAGTCAGGGGCCCGTATCCTATCGGATGTGGGCCCCTTTGCTTTGCCGTGGTCCCGGGGCGCACGGCCTTTATGGAACATCGCCGGGGCGCCGCGCGCTGCGAGAACCCTGCGCCTAGATCTCGGTCTCCGCATGGCCTCGCTGCGCCTCGGGTAGCTCCCCGTAGAGCGGATGGTCTTCGAGCCTAAAGCGCTCGACCTGTTCGGGAGTGCGACCGCGTACAAAGAGCCACGAGCGATCGATCGGCGTCGCCATGAGCGTGCTGGGCAGCGCGTCGGCGCGGTCAGAAAACACCCGGGCATTCTCGGGATCCTGGAACGCCAGCACCAGATGCGTGTCGCAGTTGCCCATGATGGAGCGTGCGCGTGCCTCGCCATAGAGCGCATCGAGCTGGTTGGTCGACTGCAACAGCAGCGTTGCCCAGATGTTGCGGCTTCGGATAATCGAGAGCACGTTGTCGATCTGGGGGATCTGCAGATTTGCGAAGTCATCGAGCATAAAGCGCACGGGCACGGGCAGGCTGCCGTCGGGCTGCCTATCGGCTTCGCGAATGAGGCCCATAAACGCCTGCGAAATAAAGAGGCCGGTCAGCGGATCGAGATTGCGGTCAATATCGCTCACGGTTACAAACAGGGCGCAGGGGGTGTGTCCCATGGAAGCGAAGTCCACCTGATGGCACTCACGATAGAGCTGTGCCGCACCGTCGAATCCCAGACACATGACCTTTTCGGCAAGGATGCCGACGATGCTCGCGTGCATGCGCTCGGCATTTTGCGTAATGGCGTAGCGCCGCCATAGCGAGAGGGCATAGCTTTGGGGGTCGGTCGTGATCAGGTCGTCAAACAATCGACCCGTGGCACCGTCCTGCAGGTGCTCGATCAGCTTGATGACCGAGCTGATCGTCTGCTCGTCGGCGGGTAGCTGTTCGGTGACGTAGGCGATAAGACACGACAGCAGGTTTGCCGCCGCATGATCCCAAAAAGGCTGGTTGTTGTCCTCGATGGGGCAGATGGCCTTTGCCACCGAGAGGATGTCCTGCTGGTTGGGCCTGCCGTCCGCCTTGCGGCGAATGTGCCTCAGGGGGTTGTAGCCGCAGCGCTCGATGCCGGGCGCAAGGGCCGGGACGGTGTTGAGGTCGGCGAAGTTGAGACATTGCACGCGGTAACCGTGGGCTGCCAGCACGGGTCCCACTTCGCGACAGAGCGTGCCTTTGGTGTCGAGCACGATGTAGCTTGCGTTCATTTGCAGCAGGTTGGGCTTGAGGACGTTTCGGGTCTTGCCGGCTCCCGAGGGGCCGATCACAAGTGCGTTGTTGTTGAGTCCCGTTTGGCGGGTGTCGCAGGAAAGCGTTCGATCCTTGGCGAGGATGGTGGACGATGCGGACTCAGATGCGGCGAGGCGGCTGGCGAGGTTAGACATGGGCGACCTCCTTGGTGGTCGAGAGGATTTCGTGGGCAAAGCCGAGCTCGACGGCGCGCTCGGCCGAAAGGTAGGTGTCTTTTGCAGTGAGGGACTGGATGCGCTTGGGCGTGAGGCCGCTGCGGTCCGAGAGGATTTGCGTGAGGGTTTTGCGGGTCTGCATGAGACGCCGGCTGGTTTCCTGCAGCGCAAGTGCCGAGCCGCCTGCCCCCTGGGGGATCAGCGGGTCGTGAATCATGAGCTCTGCATGGGGCGCCATACGGCGATCGTCGCCGCCCATAAAGATCACGGCGCCCATGGACGCGGCGAATCCCAGGCAGACGGTGCGGATGGGGCACGATGCGAGGCGCATGGCGTCATAGATCGCAAGACCCGATCGCACGCTTCCGCCGGCGCTGGCGACAAATATGGTGATGGGGCGGCTGGGGTCGGTGGCATCGAGCAGGCGGATTTGCTGGCATAGGTCGTGGGCCATCGGGGTTTCGATGTTTCCCATGACGGAGAGCTCGCGACGGGCGAGCATCTCATCGTAAATGTTGGTGAGCGTGATACCTCGGGCGGATTCACGCATGGTGAGGGGGCTGATGATGGGGGAATGATTGGTGTCCATGAGGACTCCTTTCTGTTGGTTGTGTTGTGGAATAGGATTGTTGCCCGCGGAGGGGCTGGCGGGCTACAGGGTTCGTCCGAGCCTGAGATCGAGCTCGGTTGTGGGGCAGGCTGCCCGTTCGTGCGGCTCGCAAGCGCCAAGGGCTCCAAAGCGATGGAGCGTTGCGGCGGGCGTGGTGTAGGCGAGCCGCAGCTGATGCTCGACAGGGGCACATCCGTCATTTTTGTAATGAGCCGCGTAGTACTGCGCGATGCTGGCGTTCATCTCGCTGCCATTGCGATGGCGCTCAAACTGGCGTCTGCAGGTCTCGATGATCTTTGCTACCGACTTGGGTGCCGTCGCGGGAACAAGGGCGAGATAGCCCTCAAATAGCTCGTCGATGCTCAGGAGGCACAGCAGATTGATCAGCGTCCTTATGACTGCTCCCTCGGCGGAAAAGTGCGCGGTCATGCGGTTATATCGGTTGCGGTCGACGATGGCCGCATGGGGTCTTGGAGTTTTCTGCCCCGTGGTCCCGGGCTTTTGCCGCGCCTGTGTATTGAGCTCGACGTTGCAGCGCTTGAGGCCGTCCAACGGAAGGAACAGTGCGGTGCGCAGGGTGTTCCGCTTGCTTTCGAGTTCATGACGCTCGTCGGGTTCCCATTCGAGCTTGAGTTTCGTGTCGAGCGCCGTAAGCATATGGGCTAGGCAGCCTACGGTAAGAACGTACGAATCGTTGTCGCGTTTTGGGGCATAGGGGTCTGTCAGCTTGCGAATGCCGGGGTCGCCCATGATCTTTGTGCAGCGCTTCAGCAGTTGGGGGTGGTCGGCCAAGATCGTCGCGAGCGGTAGCGACGCGTAGTTCTTGATGGTCGCGGCGGCAAAGGCGGCGTCATATTCGTTTGCATATGCTCGCTCAATGCGGGCATCCAGAATGCTTTTCTTATCGCCGTCTTCAGCGTGGTAGTTTGTCATAGCTTCTCCAATCGGTTGATGTTCGTGCTGTTTGTTGATGTGTTGGTTGTCGTGAGTGATGTGCTTGCCGTGGGTGATGTGCTGACGTTGGGGTGCTATGCGGTTTTCAATGAGCCCGTGAGGCAGTTGCTGCAGGGGCGGGATGGAACGGCCCATGCAAGGCGGAAGGCATCGTGCTCAAAATCGAGACAGCAATGCCCTGGGCGCCTCACATGTGGCAGTTACCTCATTAAGTTGTCATTGCGTTTGGGGTTGTACTTTGCCGATCTTCCTTCTCTTACACGCTAAAACTCAAATTTCATATGCTCGATCTACTTAAAACCGCAACGGCGGTCTTTTATCAACTTATATGTCGGAACGCGTCTTTGCAAGTACTTTTTTGCCTTTGTTTCAAATGGGGTGGTTTTGCAACCGTCATACGCGCGCTGTGCGAACGTGCCCCGGCTCGGATATGATAGTGCGCGATAAAAACGATGCAAGGAGGCACATATGTCTATCAAGGCCATCGCAATGGATATCGACGGCACACTCACCAACGACCAGAAGGTCATTAGCCCGCGCACGCGTGAGCAGCTGCTCGCGGCGCAGGAGTCGGGCATTAAGCTCATCTTGGCCTCGGGCCGTCCCGTATGGGGTCTTCACGCCCTGGCCCAAGAGCTCGACCTTCAGAACCATGATGGTTTGCTGGTGGCCTTTAACGGCGCTCACGTCGTCGATGCCCAGACCGACGAGATGCTGTTCGATCAGGCTATGCCTGCCGACGAATTGCATCGCCTGATTGATCACCTGTGTAATTATGACGTGATCCCTATGATTTCGCTCGGTCGCGATCTGCATGTCGAGGACTCGTATCATTGCATGATCACACTGCCTGACGGCTCGCAGAAGAATATCGTCAAGTATGAGCGCGACGCGTGCGATCTTAAGATTCGTGAGGTCGAGAGCTTGCATGAGGTCGTGGATGCTTATCCCGTGGACAAGCTACTCACTGCGGGCGATCCGGCCTATCTGCAAGCGTATCACGAGGAGATGTACGCGCCCTTTACTCAGACGCTTTCGGGCATGTTTACGGCCGACTGGTACTTTGAGTTTACGGCGCCCGGCATCGATAAGGCTCGCGCGCTCGAGGGTTCCCTGTCCAAGTTAGGTATCGATGCCAGCGAGGTCGTATCGTTTGGTGACGGCCAGAACGACAAGTCCATGATTGAGTGGGCCGGCACTGGTGTTGCCATGGGCAACGCGGTTGACGAGGTTAAGGCTGTGGCCCAGATGGTGACCGCCAATAACAACGAAGACGGCATTGCGGTGGCGCTGGATAAGCTGCTGGGTTAGAATCGCCGATTAATGCATGGTTCGGGCGCCTGCTCGCGGGCGTCCTTTTGTTAGGGAGGGTGCCGTGTCCGCATTTCCGTTTGACGCCGTTATCTTTGACATGGACGGCGTTTTGGTCGATACCGAGTTTTACTATCAAAAGGAACTCGAGAAGTTTATCGATTACCTGCAGATTTCTGTGACGCGCGACGAGCTTAATGCGATTGTTGGTTCATCGCACCGTGATTTTCAGCAGGTGCTCGTCGATTGGCATGAGCGTGCGGGTTTGGGCAAGCTCAGCGTCGAGGCTGCCGAGGCACGCTATGAGGTGTGGGCGAGCGCGTATTCCTGCGACTATAGAAAACTGCTCAACCCCGGCGTTGCCGAGACGCTGGCGGGGCTGAAAGAACGTGGGGTTCGCGTTGCGCTGGCATCGTCGTCTCCTCTCAACAATATCGAAGAGGTGCTGGGTACCTGCGGCATTCGTGAATACTTTGAGTTTTTGGTCTCGGGCGAGCAGTTCAAGCGCAGCAAGCCCGATCCTGATATCTATCTGCATGCTATAGATCGTTTGGGATTGCCCGCGGATCGCTGTTGCTGTGTGGAGGACTCTCTGTATGGCATCACCGCCGGCAAGCGAGCCGGCCTGACAGTCATTGCCAAGCGCGAGGAGCGCTTTGGCTTTAGTCAGGACGCCGCGGACAAGATCATCGACCAGCTGCCGGACCTGCTCACGCTTTCTTAGGAGCGCGGTAGTTGCGCGTTTTTCGGGTCTGATGAGTAAATAGCCAACATTTTGGTGCGACACCTAGCATACTTTAAGCTAATGCGGGCTTAAGGGCTTGTTGAATGCCCTTAAGCCCGTTTTAGAATTAATTGTGCTGGGAGAGGGTATATGCCACCGACTGAAGGGCCAACTGACGGTAAAGCAGCGATACCGCTGTACCAACAGGTCATTGATATCATTAAAAACGAAATCAACTCCGGCGCCTACAAGGCAGGCGCGCGGATACCCAACGAATTCGAATTGGCTGAGAGCTATAAAGTTGGCCGCGTTACCGTGCGACGCGCTATTGAGGAACTCGTCCAGCAGGGCTATCTAACGAAGCGACAGGGGAAAGGCACGTTTGTCAATGCCCCCAAGCTCAAGCGCAAGATTCGCCAGAAGGATGACGTCCAGAGTTTTTCGGACGCATGCCGCGTTAATGGAATGGAACCGGGGGCGTGTGTCATTTCGAGGAAGATACTGCCGGCGGATTCCACCGAAGCACAGTTCTTTGGTGTTCCCGTTGGAACTGACTTGATTTGCGTTGAGCGCGTGCGTACTGCCGATGGCGTCCCTGTCATGCTCGAGAACAACATATACGTTTACGAGGACAACGCCTATCTATCAACGGCATCTCTATCTAACCAATCCATTTTTGAGTTCGTGCGCAACCGGACGGGCCGCACGCCCGCGTTTACCGGCCCGTGCACACTCGAGATCGCGTGCGCGTCGCCCGAGGTCGCTCGACTGTTGGCAGTTCCCGTTGGCGAACCCTTGTTTTATATGGAAGCCTTCTTATTCGATGAGCAGCGGCGGCCGTTTATCATCGGTCGTCAGCGAATCGTTGGGTCTCGCTACGTTTTTGACATCTAGGACATTGCGAATGGAAGCGCCCGGTGGATCATCTCACCGGGCGTTTCCATACCGTTCACGGCGCAAATGCAACCGTTCAACCGCGTTGCGGCAATCAGTTTGAAATTATCTTGATGAAGGAAAAGCTGCTGGTAATCTATGGGACGTCATAGAACGTCTGCATTGTGCAAACGTTGAAGCGAGATGCGATGCAGTCTCGAGTTCTTTGGAGGTTTCTATGTCAGATACGAAGGCGAAGAAGACAAACAGACGTTTTAAGTTCAAATTACCGCATGTCTATACGATCATGTTCTTGCTGATCGTTGTCTTTGCGGTCCTGACTTGGATCGTTCCCTCTGGCCAGTATCAGCGCAAGACGATTTCGACAGCGGCGGGCGAGCGTGAAGTCGCCGTTGCTGGAACCTATGAACAGGTCGATAAGAACTACACCGATTCCGAGACCGGCGAGACCATCAATCTGGGCCAGGATATCTTCGCGGTTCTGCAAGCGCCCACCAAGGGTATCCAGGAGGCTGCCGACGTCGTTGCGTTCGTCTTATTGATTGGCGGATCGTTCGCAATCATCACCAAGACCAACGCTTTGAATGCCGGCATGAGCCGTGTGGTTAAAAAGCTCAAGAACAAGGACATCCTCATCATTCCCATCACGATGACGTTGCTGTCCATTTGCGGCACTACGTTTGGTATGTCTGAGGAAGCCCTGCCGTTCTATGCCATCTTCATTCCCATCATGATGGGTATCGGTTATGACTCGATGACGGCATTCATCATCTGCTTCCTTGGTCCCAACCTGGGATATTGTGCTTCGACCATCGACCCGTTTAATGTTTTGATCGCCCAAGGCATCATTGGCATCGAGGGCAATCCGCAACTGTGGCTGCGCGCCGTTTCTTGGGTCATCTTCACTGCCGTCGGTATCGCATGGGCCATGCGCTACGCCATGCGCGTCAAGAAAAACCCCGAGTCGTCCATTACGTACGAGGACGATAAGCTCAAGCGTATTGAGTTTTCCGTGACCGATGCCTCCATCGAGGAAGAGTTCACTATCCGTCAGAAGCTCGTGCTTATCGATTTTGCCTGCGGTATGGGCATTATCGTCTGGGGTCTTGTTACCCAGGGCTGGTACATGAATGAGATTTCCGCCGTGTTCCTTGGCATGGGCTTGCTTGCCGGTATCCTGGGCGGCCTTGACCAGCAGACGATCGCTGAGGAGTTCGTTAAGGGTCTCGCCGACTTTGCGTACGCTGCCATCGTTATCGGTATCGCTCGCGGTATTCTGGTCATCGCCGAGGGTGGCATGATCATCGACACCATCCTCCAGGCGCTCGCTACTGCGCTCGCCGGTGCACCAGCCGCCGTCTACACCACGTTTATGTATATCGTCCTTGGCCTGCTCTCTTTGCTGGTTCCCTCGAGTTCTGGCCTGGCGGCGCTCACCATGCCCGTTATGGGCTCCCTGACCGAGCTCATGGGCCTCAATCCCGAGGCGGCCGTCACCGCGCTCCAGTTTGCCAACCAGACCATCAACACCATCAGCCCCGTGGCGGGCATGACGGTCGCCGGCCTTGCCGTGGCTAAGATTTCGTTTGGCCAATGGTGGAAGACCATTTGGAAGTTCTTCATCTTCATGGTCGTGTTTGGCTTGGTCGTTACTGCCATTTCCGGCATGCTTCCGGCGTAGGTGGTTGTGATGTCTGATCGTTTGACGGTACTGACGTCTAAGAGCGTCTTTACCGGTACGGGGGACCTGCCGTTTGAAGGTTTCGTAGCGGTCCGTGGCAATCGAATTGAGGCGGTTGGCGCCAAGCGCGAGGCGGCTTCGTATTTGACCCAGGCGGACGAGGTAGTTGACCTGGGCGACCGCACCATCATGCCTGGCCTGATCGATGTGCATACCTTCTATACAGGTTGGGCGCTGCGGACGTTGGGGTCTGATCTGTCCGGCATCGCCGATGCCAAAGAGGCCGTGTCGCTCTTGCGTGCATGGAAAGAAGATCATCCGGATTGCGCGGCGGCTTTTGGCCACAACCTACCCGAAACGTTGGCATCGGATGCCGAGAACGCAAATACGGCAGCTGTGTTTGGCGATTGTTTTGGCGATATCCCTGTCGTCTGCTTTACGCCGGGCGCGGAGACCTGTGTTCTCAATGCTGCCGCCAGTGCGCGATACGGCTTCACACCCCAGGCGTGCTATGCCGAGAAGATCTGGCGCATGATGAGCGATTTTCTCGCGCTGCCCGAGGTGCGTGCGGGGTATTCGGACTACATGAGCATGCTCAACGAGCGCGGCGTTACCGCCATCAAGGAGATGGCGTTTGATGACTACTACGGCTTTGCCGACGAAATGGCTCGCCGTGAGGAATCTGGTGAGCTGACGGTTCGCGTCTCCATGATGTCGCAGCCGGTGGGTGCTGGTGCAAATCTGGCATATGCCCGCGAGGCGCGAGAGCGCTTCCGGGGACCGTTCGTTCGTTTTTCTGGCTTCAACCGTATGACCGATCGCGGCGTATGGGCGGGGCTTGCCGAGATGATTGACCCCTATGAGGACACGGCCGATGCGGGCGCTGCCGGCAAGACGGTCGTCGAGGAGCCAGAGTGGAATCTGATTGAGAACGAGCTGCGTGCAATTGATGCTGACGGCTTCCGATATTCCTTGCATTGCCAGGGCGATGGCGCCGTTCGTCGCACCGTGGCGCTCTATGCCTCGCTGCCTCGAGACGAGCATGGACGGATGCTTCGCCGCCATGCGATTACCGATCTCGAGAACTCTGACCCGACCGATCTTGTCGAGTTTGGCAAGTTGGGTGGAATTTGCGAGGTCTATCCGCAGATTCTGACGCTGGACCGGCGCGAGGATTGCCTGTCGATGATGCGTCGACAAATTGGCGAGACGCGACTTTTGCACAGCTGGAATCGCCGCGGCATGGAAGATTCCGGATGCACAGTGTGCTGCGGCACGGATCTGCCGCTGCTGATTCCGAGCCTGGGCGAGTCAATCTACAGCGCGTGCGGCGGATTCTTCGCCGACGGACTGCCCGTGAATGAGGTCAACACGCTGACGCTTGTCGAGCTCTTGTGCGCTTGGACTGCCGGGGGCGCGTACGACCTGATGCGCGAAGACGAGCTGGGTACGCTCGAGGTTGGCAAGCTTGCCGATATCTGCGTGCTCGATCGGGATGTGTTCGACCTCGATTATCGCGACGCACGTGATCTTGCGGTTGACATGACGATGTCGGACGGACAAATCGTGTTCAATCGAAATAAGGAGGCATAAGATGTCTGAATCCAAACCGACGCTGCGCCGCGAACAGATTGCGGGCATGAATATCCACTACATCATGTGGTCGCTCGATTACTTCCTTGATGTGCAGCAGCGTTTGGGCTTTGAGTCCATTGAGCTGTGGTGCGCGGAGCCGCATGTGACGCTCGACCACACGGGCTACTTTGAGGCTGAGGTCCTGGCGAAAAAAGCTGCAGACCGTGGGCTTAGGTATCGTACTCTGTGCCCTGAGAATGTTGTCTATCCTTGGCAGTACTGCGCACGCAAACCGTTGCATGAACAGCGCAGCCTGGCGTACTTTAAGCACGGCATTGAGCTTGCCGAGGTACTTGGGTGCGACCGTATGTCCGTCAACTCGGGCTGGGGCGACTGGGACGAGGACCGCGAGGAAGCCTGGAAGCGCAGCCGCGAGCACTTGTCCATTCTTGCGGAGTATGCCGGCGAGCACGGTCTGGTGCTTACGATGGAAAGCCTGCGTCCCGAGGAGAGCAACCTTGTGACGACGGTTTCCGATGCGAAGCGCATGATTGACGAGGTCGCGAGCCCGTACTTACAGCCCATGGTTGATACAACCGCGATGGGCGTTGCAGGCGAGACGCTCGAGGACTGGTTTGCCGCCTTTGGTGATGGGGCAATTCACGAGATGCACTTTATCGACGGTGACCCGTATGGCCATCTGGTGTGGGGCGATGGCAAGCACGATATGGACGCCTTCGTCGCCACACTCAACGCCCATGGTTTTGACGGCATGCTGGGCCAGGAAATCACGGACGGTCGTTACTACGATGACCCGGCCGCGGCAGATGCCAAGAACATGGCCGCATTCGAGAAATATCTGATTGACTAAAACAACTATCGGCTACGCAACCAACGTCATTGATTGCGGGTCAAATAAGAAAGGAACTGGATATGAACGCACACGATCTGATCAAAGAGGCAATTGCCGAGAAGGGCAAGTTCGACAGCGTCTACTGGATTGCTTGCGGTGGCTCCATGATCGATTTGATCCCGGCTCATGAGCTTCTGCAGCGCGAGGCAACCACCTTCACTTCGTATATCTATACCGCACGTGAATTCGACATTATGCGTCCGCGTCGTCTGGGCGAGAAGTCCCTGGTCATCGCTTGCAGCCACAGTGGCAATACCCCGGAGGTCGTCGAGGGCTGCGAGATTGCCCTTGCCGCCGGCGCTACGGTAATCGCCCAGACCGACAACGCTGGATCCAAGATCGACTCCGGCAAGTGGACCACGTGGGTCTACCCATGGGGCGAGGGCGTGCCGCAGGCCGAGGTCCCGGCTGGCATTTCGCTGTCGCTTGCGGCAGAGCTGCTCGATCAGCAGGAGGGCTACGCCGATCTCGCCGATATGTATGCCGGTATCGCCGAGATGGATAAGATTCTTCCCCCGGCACGCGAGAAGGTAAATGCCGAGCTGGGCGATCGCTTTGCCAAGCTTTGCCAGGAGCACGAGTTCTTCTATATTCTGGGCAGCGGTCCCAACTTTAGCCAGACCTACGGTTTCGCTATCTGCTCTCTTATGGAGATGCAGTGGCAGCACTGCAGCTACATCCACTCTGCCGAGTACTTCCATGGCCCCTTCGAGGCTACTCAGGATGGCGTTTTTTACTTCCTGCAGATGGGCTCCAGCGAGTGCCGTGCTATGGACGAGCGCGCCCTGGCGTTCCTTAAGACGCATACCGATACGCTGATGGTGCTCGATGCCAAGGAGTACGGTATGGAAGCCGTGCCGGCGAGCGTCCGTGCCTATCTGGACCCGGTGCTGTTCTACGCCATGAACTGCGAGCTGCGTGCTGCACGCGGCAAGGTGTTTGATCACGATCCCGATTTCCGTCGCTATATGGGTGTTGTCGAGTACTAGAAGGGGCAAAGGCCATGGCATTTAACGTTAACGCGCTCGGATTTGGCGACAACGTCGTCGATCGCTACGAGCATATCCACACCATGTATCCCGGCGGCAACGCGGTGAACTTCGCCGTTTATGCCAAGAAATGTGGTGCCGCACGCTCTGCATACATGGGCATTTTTGGCAATGACGCCGCTGCCGAGCATGTCATTGCAAGCCTCGAGGATGAGGGTGTCGAGCTTGACAAGTGCGAGCAGATGATTGGCGAGAACGGAGCGGCTCGCGTGACCGTCGTTGACGGTGACCGTGTCTTCCTTGGTTCCAACGAGGGCGGTATCCGTGGCGATGCGCGCTATGTCCTCGATCGCTTTGACCTTTCGTACATGAAGCAGTTCGATGTGGTTCATTCGGGCAACTATTGCTTTACCGAGCGCGAGCTGCCCAAGCTGAAGGCTGCGGGCGTCACAGTCTCTTTTGACTTTTCGGATGACTCCACCGACGAGTACTACGAGCAGATTGCGCCCTTCGTCGATTTCGCTTTCTTTAGTGCGGCGGATGCCGCGAGTGAGGACGAGATTCGCGAGCGTCTGGCATGGGTGAAGGGCCTGGGTCCGCGTTTTGTGTCGGCTACGGCGGGCGCCGAGGGCTGCATTGCTTACGACGGCGAGCGTTATTACCGCCAGCTGGCTAAACCGGTAACGGATATGAAGGACACCATGGGGGCGGGCGACTCGTTCCTCACCTCGTTTTTGATGTGCTATCTCGATTCCGCCAAGCGTGGTGAGGATGGCGCCGAGGCCATCGAGCGCGCGCTTGACTTTGCTGCCGGGTTTGCCTCGACCGTGTGCGGCATGGAAGGTTCTTGGGGCCACGGAGCACCAATCGTCGAATAGCCGAGCGGTCCCGGGGAGGTGCAGGCGCCTCCTCGGGACCCGGTGTGCAAAAAATGCCAAATATGAGTACTGTGACTAATTTAGTCGCAGCAAAATCAACCCCTTCAGACGTGATTTGAGCGTCTGGAGGGGTTTAAGATTTGCGAAAACGCAGGATGAATGACTGTAAAAGCTTTAATTAGTGGACAATCGAGGATTATTCTGGCGGTTGGGAAGTTAAAAGTAATGTATCCATTCCGGTAGCAGTACTCATATTTGGCGTTTTTTGCACACCGAGCTTAGCGAAGGCCAAAAACAGAGCGTGAATTTCCCAAAACTGCCGACTCGATGTGCTTTGCGTCACAGTTTTTGAGTGAGGCGATGCGTTTTGAGGTCTTTGCGAGCGATCTGATGAGCGACTGCGCGCTTGTTTCTGTGTTTGGTTCGGCCGGTGTATCGGTTTCGAGCAGTAAACGGTCGAGTGGAATCTGTCGTGCGTATTCGCGTCCTCGTTTGGACGCGAGCATGCGTTCGTTGACAGAAAAATAGCAGCCCGCATTACGCGCGCGGACGAGCTCATCTGAGGTGCCGCTAAACCAGTGGAAGATGATAGCGGGGGAGTCGGGGTTTGGGATGAGTAGCCCGTGCGATTCTAGGGCGTCCAGCGCAGTTCCTGCCGAACGAACGGCGTGAATTGATATCACGCGCCCGGCAAGAGGACGCTGCACGAGCACATCGCAGAGCCGGTCAAGTGCCTGTATTTGCAGCGACTCGCTTCCGGCAAAGCGCTCGGAAAAGTCGAGTCCGACTTCGCCGATGTGGCGCTCTTGGGCGGCAACTTCGCAAAGCAGATCGACTTCGGTAGAACCACAGCGGCCGTCGGCGAGCCACCAGGGGTGAAGCCCAATGCCGGCGATGATGCCTGGTTGGCGACGGGCACGCTCGTTTGCGGCCGAAAAGTCGCGTGGATCGACGCCGCAATCAAATAGACCCAAGCCCAGTGCCGTCGCCTCATCGGCAACGGCGTCCGGGTGAGCCATTAAATCAAGATGGCAGTGTGCATCAATTAACTGGGGTCCCATCTCGGCGCGCTCCACTAGTCTAGGCGCTGGCCATCGGCGCGCACGCGTTCGGTACCACGCCCACTGATCTGGCGGATAACCTCGCCGGCGATCATCTGGCCCATGATGGGCGGCATAAAGCTGGCGGTGCCCAACTCGGTACGCTCGTGGATATTGGACGGGTCGCGGGGTTGGGTCTTAACCGATTCCTCGCAGCTAAACAGCACGTGCAGGCTCTTGATTCCGCGCTTCTTGCATTCTTTGCGCATGATGCGGCTCATGGGGTCACGTACCGTATCGAAGATGTTGGCAAAGCGGAGGCACTCGGGATGGAGCTTGTTGGCCCCGCCCATGGAGCTAACCAAACGGATGTCGTGGTCCTGAGCATATTTGGCAATGGTGAGCTTGGCCGAGATGGTGTCGATGGCGTCGACGACGTAGTCGAGCTTGCCGTCCGTCTGCTCCAAAACGCTCGCAAAGAACTCGTCGATGTTATCGCTCAACAGGTATTCAGTTCGCTTGATGACGGTGGCGGCAGGATTGATATCGTGGATCATGGCCTCCATCACGTCAACCTTGCGCTTGCCGACGGTGCTGTGAAAGGCGATGGCCTGGCGATTGATATTGCTGGGCGCGATGATGTCCTTATCCAGAATGACGAAATGTCCGATGCCGCCGCGGGCGAGTGCCTCGCAGCAGTTGGAGCCCACGCCTCCGCAGCCGAGCACCAGTACCGTAGCATCGGCGAGCTTGTCGAGTGCCTCGCGGCCCATGATGATTTCGAGCTTGGTATCGCGCGTCTCGACGAGAGCAGTAGCGTTTTCGGTCATAGACATCCTCCGATGGGGAAGCGAATCGTGTTTTAGCTATCGTCATTATAGGTAAGTGCCCATAGGTTGCGATGGCGTTTACTTTGATACGGTTTGAAGAATTGTGATTAGATAGTTAGACAAACATCTAAATATCGAGTATAGTGTGCACGTCATGAGAGATGATGAGAGGAGGTCTTATGCCGGGAGAGGGTTTTAAGGCGCTTGCCGATCCAGCGCGACGGCGCATTTTGGAGTTGCTGCGCGAGGGCAATTGCACGGCGGGGGAGCTTGCCGAGCATTTCGATATCAGTAAGCCGTCGCTGAGCCATCACTTGGCGACGCTCAAAAACGCCGGGTTGGTGACCGACGAGCGCCATGGCCAAAACATCGTATACAGCTTAAACACCACCGTCATGCAGGATTTAATTGGCTGGTTTATGGGTTTTACAAACAATGAAGGTGATAAGGATGAATAACGAAAACAAGGGCATTCACCCCACAGGGGTATCGTCGCGCGTGTGGATTGCGCTGGTCGCTCTGTGCGTCGCCAATGTCGTAGCGCACCTCATGGTGATGCCGAGCTTGCCTGCGCAGATTCCCACGCACTGGGGCGCGAACGGCGCTGTCGACGGTTGGGGTCCTAGCTGGATGGCCTCCGCGCTCGGCGTGCTGCCTCTGGCGCTTCTCGCAATGTTCTGCGTGGTGCCGCGCATCGACCCCAAAGGTGAGGCATATCGAACCTCGGGCAAGTTCTACCAGGGCTTCGTAATCGCCTTCACCTTGTTCATGTGCGCCATAAGCTGGCTGGGAGAGCTTACGGTCTGGGGCGTGGTGCCAGCGGTCGGTTCGGCTAACGTGCTGATTTCCGGTGTTGTCGGTTTGCTGTTCATCGGCGTAGGCAACTACTTGCCGCGTGTGAAGCAGAACTATACGCTCGGTATCAAGACGCCCTGGGCACTTGCCGATCCCGAGAACTGGCACCGTACGCAGCGCTTTGGCGGTGCCTGCTTTATGGTGCTGGGTGTTGGCCTGATTGTGATGGGCGTGGCGGGCAGCGTGCTTTCGAGTGAAGTCGTCGCCGCAGTGATTGCGGTTCTGGCGTTTGGTTCGGTCGGAGCCGTCTACGTCTACTCGTATCTGCTGTGGCGCAAATCGCAGCGAGCCGCTCGTTAAGGTTGCGGAAAACTAGCGTACGCAGTTCATAGTATGTTCCGGGGGACTTTTCCCAGGTAGTATTAGGGGTGTGGGCAACCATGCCCCTTTTTATTAGAACGCGCGGACTGCCTCTCCGCTTTTCCAAAACGGAGAGGGGGAGAAGATTTCCGCAGCTAGATAAGGAGAAATGACCGTGGCGGAGTTCATTTATCAGATGTATCAGGCTCGCAAGGCCCATGGCGACAAGGTAATCCTTGACGACGTGACCCTGAGCTTCTACCCCGGTGCCAAGATCGGCGTCGTGGGCCCCAACGGCATGGGCAAGTCGACCCTGCTCAAGATCATGGCCGGCATCGAGGAGGTCTCCAACGGCGATGCCAGGCTCACCCCCGGCTACACCGTGGGCATCCTGCAGCAGGAGCCGCCACTCGACGACGACAAGACCGTCATCGAGAACGTGCGCATGGCGTTTGGCGATATGATCGCCAAGGTCGATCGCTTCAATAAGATCGGCGAGGAGATGTGCGACCCGGATTGCGACATGGACGCCCTCATGGCCGAGATGGGAAAGCTCCAGGACGAGATCGATGCCGCCGACGGCTGGGATATCGATTCCAAGCTCGGTCAGGCCATGGACGCCCTGCAGCTGCCCGATTCTGACATGCCGGTCAACGTGCTTTCCGGCGGCGAGCGCCGCCGCGTGGCCCTGTGCAAGCTGCTGCTCGAAGCTCCCGACCTGCTGCTACTCGACGAGCCCACGAACCACTTGGACGCCGAGTCGATCCTGTGGCTCGAGCACTTCCTGCACAACTACCAGGGTGCCGTTCTGGCCGTCACGCACGATCGCTACTTCCTGGATAACGTTGCCGAGTGGATCTGCGAGGTCGACCGCGGTCACCTTTATCCCTACAAGGGCAACTACTCCACGTATCTGGAGACCAAGGCCGCCCGTATCGAGGCGCAGGGCAACCGCGACGCCAAGCTCGCCAAGCGCATGGAGGCCGAGCTCGAGTGGGTGCGCAGCTCGCCCAAGGCCCGTCAGGCCAAGAACAAGGCCCGTCTGGCTCGCTACGAGGAGATGGAGGCCGAGGCCCGCGCAAGCCAGAAACTCGACTGGACCGACATCCGCATCCCTGTGGGCCCGCGTCTGGGCAACAAGGTGCTTGAGGCCCATCACCTGCACAAGGAGTTCGACGGCCGCGTGCTCATCGATGACCTTTCGTTCACCCTGCCGCGCAACGGCATTGTGGGCGTCATCGGCCCCAACGGTGTCGGTAAGACCACGCTGTTCAAGACGATTGTGGGCCTGGAGCCGCTGACTTCGGGCTCGCTCGAGGTGGGCGAGACCGTCAAGATCTCTTACGTCGACCAGAACCGTTCCGGCATCGACCCCGACAAGAACCTGTGGGAGGTCGTCTCGGATGGCCTGGACCACATGATGGTCGGCGAGACCGAGGTTCCGAGCCGCGCGTACGTGGCGAGCTTTGGCTTTAAGGGCCAGGACCAGCAGAAGCGCGCTGGCGTACTCTCCGGTGGCGAGCGCAACCGTCTGAACTTGGCGCTTACGCTCAAGCAGGGCGGCAACCTGCTGCTCCTCGACGAGCCCACGAACGACCTCGACGTCGAGACGCTGTCCTCGCTCGAGGCGGCGCTGCTCGAGTTCCCGGGCTGTTCGGTGGTCATTAGCCACGACCGTATGTTCCTGGACCGCGTTGCCACGCACATCCTGGCGTGGGAGGGCACCGACGAGAATCCGGGCAACTGGTATTGGTTTGAGGGCAACTTCGAGGCCTATCAGGCCAACCGCATCGAGCGCCTGGGCGAGGACGCAGCCCAGCCGCATCGTATCCACCGCAAGCTGACGCGCGACTAGATTGTTACGCGGTTTTCCAAACCGCGTAACTGCTCGACGCTGCGCGGGCCGCAAGCACCCCATCTTGCCGTTCAAACCGTCGCTCGCGTACCGAAGTACGCGTCGCTCCTCTTTCACGGCAACCTGGGGCACTTGCGGCCCGCTCGCTGTTGGTCACGGAACATCAACAAATAAAAACGGCTCAAATCCTGATTTGGATTTGAGCCGTTTGTCGTTACTGCTCGGGTTCTTCGACTTTGTCGATGGCCCAGGTGGCTCCGAGGCCGCCGGTGGTGTTGCGGCGGATGCGCACGGTGACTTCGTGGCGCTCGCCTGCCTGCGTGTAACGCAGGGGGAAGCTTGCGCGGTTTCGCGCGGCCTCGATGGTACCGCGCTCGCGGGCGATCCAGTAGTACTCGCCGACAATGCCGAGGGTGTCGGCGCCGTAGGGGAGATAGGTCGACAACTGGTGCAGAAGCGGACCGGGGCAGAAGACCTCGGTTGCGAAATCGACGGGGAAGTCCTCGGGGATGGCGGGCGCTACGGGTGCGGGGGTTGGGGCCGCTGCGGGTACCGAAGCCGGTGCCGGTGCGGGAATTTGGTCGCAAGCAGAGGCGGGCACGGATTCGATGGCGGGTGCGGGCTCCAGCGTCGCTTCCGGCTTGATCGTGGAATCTGCGGGCTCCTCGGTGACGGGCGCGTCTACAGCTGCGGTTTCAACCTCAACCTGCGTCGCGTTCTCGTTCTCGACGCTCGACTTTGCCTCGATGGGCGTGGATGCCATGGTGGTGATGCCGGCGTTGGCGTTCTCGGGGTCATAGACGACCGTGAGCGAGATGGCGGGCTCCGGCGTCTCGGGCTCCGGCGTCGACTCGGTAGCGTCTTGATCGTCGGGCTCGTCGGGCTGATCGTCCTCGGCCTCGTCGCCAAAGACATCGCTGTTTTGGAATGCAGACATTTCGGGCTGGTCAGCGGCTTCTTCGGTTGTCGACTTGGGAGCTTCGTTGAGCTCCGCAGTGGCTTCCTGCTCGGATATGACTTCGGGATCGGTCGTGGCGGTGATTTCGGTTTCGGCTTCTGCCGTTACCTCAATAGCGACTTCGATCTCTGCCTCGGGCTCGGGCTCCGGAGCGACTTCGGCCACGGGCTCGGGCTCGGAGCGCTTAACGTGCTTGGGACGCACGGCCTTGAGGTCCTTCTCGCCGCGTTTTTTCTTTTTGTAGGACTGCTTGGCACCCTTGGCAGCCTTGGGCTTGTCCTCGCCCTTGGCAAGGGCGGCATCCCAGGCCTCGTTGGCGATGACCGTGGCATACAGGCGACCGCCCTTAAAGACGGTCAGCTTAATGCAGTCGTCGAGCTCCTCGAGCAGCTCGCGCGTGGACTCGAAGCCCAGGTCATAAGCGGCCATGTCGCCGGTGGCGAGTGCCTCCTCGACCTGCGTCATAAACGTTTGCTTGCCGCATCCAATCGCATCGCGCAGCAGGCGATACAGATAGATGTGGTTGCCCAGCGAAAGCGTGGGCCTAACTATTGTCTTGCTCATGGCAAATCTCCTCTTTACACACCAAAGCATCTTACCATCGCACGGGGCGTGCCACCTCGGCGCCCAAGGCAAACGGGCGCGACCGTTGCCGGTTCGCGCCCGTTATATAGGTCGATTATCTATGAGAGGCAAACGTGCTTAGTTGCCCGGTGCCGTGCCTTGGCTCGAGCTGTCAGATGCCGTGCCGGACGCGGTTCCGCTCGAGCTATTCGAGCTGTCGGTGTTGCCGTTGTCGGTAGATCCCGTGCCCGATGTATTGCCGCTCGTCTGGTCGCCCGTGCTCGGTTGAGAGCCGTCAGTCGTTTGGCTTGAGTCGGTTGTGCCGGATTGCGTACCGCTGTTGTTCACAGAGGAATCGGCACTCTGCGACTGATCGGGGGTGTTCGAGGACGAGTCGGTGGATGCGGAGGTGCCCTGCGAGCTGTCCTGTTGGCTTTGCGATTGGCCGGAGCTATCCGCGTCGTGCTCGGTCGTGCGCGACGACAGAATCGGCTCGGGGCGCTCGCCCAGACCCTCGCCGGCGGTGGTGATAAGGATGGCGCCGGTGCAGGCGATGACCGCGACGATGGCGATGGCGATCGAGAAGACGATGACCTTCTTTTGCGTCTGGCTGCGTTCTGCCGCCGCCTTGGCGCGCAGGCTGTTAGGGGCGACGCGCGCCGTGGTCGCGCGCCCCGCAATCTGGCGCATCTCCTGCGTAGTCGCGGCGCCGCCCAGGTGCTCCTCGGCATTAAATTCAACGGGCTCGTAGGCGCCGGCAGGGTAGTCGTCGGCGTGCGTACCTTTGAGGGCTTCGGCGCTGGCAGAGATAAAGTGGCGGTAGACCTGCGAGGACACAACGGTGATGACCGAGCTCACGGCGGCACCAATTACTGAACCAGCGATACCAATCTTGGAGGCAAGCGCGACGCTCGTGGCGGCAGCTGCGGCGCCGGCGATGATCTGGGGAATGGAAATGTCGTCAAACAGGCCCTTTTTGGGCGCGATGGCCATGGTCTGTCCGATGGAATGGTTCTCGTGCACGCCGTTGTTGAGCGATGCCGGCGTCATGACGCGCGTGCGCGGCGCGTCGGTGTACTTGGTTGTCATACGGGGTCCTCCCGGTGTAAATCTGCTTCGTTTCGTGTAGCCATCAGGGTACCCACCAGATGTGAATCGTACGTGACATTTAACAGATACCATCAACTCATCAATAGCTCACCAAGTTGGTGGGATGCGGTTACACCCGGCGGTTGAACTACAATAGGGCTTGCTAATTGTTGTGAATGGCGTCTACGCACGGGAGCATTCTTATGAATCTTCACCTTTCTCAGTCTGATGGCTTTTTGCGTGTGGCGGCGGCGTCGCCGCAGATTCGCGTGGCCGATGTCGAGGGCAATGCCGAGGTTGCGCTGGCGGCTGTTCGCGAGGCTGCCGAGCGCGGCGTTCGCGCGCTGGTGCTGCCCGAGCTGAACTTGTGCGGCTATACCGCGGCCGATCTGTTCCATAACCGCACGCTGCTGCATGCCTGCGAGGCTGCTCTGGTGCATATCCTCGATGAGACTCGTGAGCTGCCGATTGTCTTTACCGTTGGCTTGCCCGTTGCGGTGGCAGAAAACATCTACAACTGCGCCGCCGTGTGCTGCGCGGGCGAGCTTTTGGGCCTCACGGCCAAGAAGTATCTGCCCAACTATGGCGAGTTCTATGAGCGCCGCTGGTTTGCTCCGGCGCCTGCGGATCCCGTGTGGGTCGAGTTTGCCGGTCAGGGTCCGGTTCCGCTGGGTTCGGGGCTTGTCTACCGCTGCTGCGACGGGGGCGCTGAGGACATGGTACTTGGCGTTGAGGTCTGCGAGGATCTGTGGGTGCCGGCGCCCCCTTCGACCGAGATGGCGCTTGCCGGTGCGACGGTGATCCTCAACCCGTCGGCCTCGGACGAGATTATCGGTAAGGCAGACTATCGCCGCAGCCTCATCTCCAATCAGAGTGCGCGCCTGTACTGTGCCTATGCCTATGCAGACGCGAGCGAGGGCGAGTCCACGACCGATATGGTCTTTGCGGGCGAGAACCTCGTCTACGAAAACGGCTCTAAGCTGGCGGCGACGAAGCTCCTTACCTGCGATATGGCGGTTGCCGATGTTGACCTCGACCGTCTGGTCGCCGAGCGCCGTCGCTCGACGACGTGGACGCGCGCGGACGATGCACCGGAGGCCACAACCGTTGAGTTTTCGTTTGAGGGCGTGCTGGCCAAAGAGCCTGTCCTGCGCGATGCGTTCGACATCGACCGCGTCTTCCCCCGCGCGCCCTTTGTGCCGGCCGACCATGGCGACCTGGCCGAGCGTTGCGAGACAATCCTCGATCTGCAGACTGCGGGCCTCAAGACCCGCCTTGCCCACACAGGTACCAAGGCTGCGGTCATCGGCCTTTCGGGTGGCTTGGACTCCACGCTGGCTCTGCTTGTGACCGTGCGTGCCTTCGATGCGCTGGGGCTGCCGCGCACGGGTATCACGGCGGTCTCCATGCCCGGCTTTGGCACCACGCACCGCACCAAGTCCAATGCCGAGTCGCTTGCCCGCGACCTGGGTGTGAGCTTCCGCGAGGTTTCGATCCACGCGGCTGTGGAGCAGCACTTCAAGGACATTGAGCACGACCCGGCAGTTCAGGACGTGACCTACGAGAACAGCCAGGCCCGCGAGCGTACGCAGATTCTGATGGATCTTGCCAACCAGGCTGGCGGTTTTGTCATCGGCACGGGCGACCTGTCGGAGCTGGCGCTCGGCTGGGCTACCTATAACGGCGACCACATGAGCATGTACGCCGTTAACGCGAGCGTACCCAAGACGCTCGTGCGTCACTTGGTGCGCTATGCCGCCGATGTCTTTGGCGGGCGTATTGCCGAGGTCTTGCTCGACATCCTCGATACGCCGGTGTCCCCCGAGCTTCTGCCGCCCACGGGCGATGGCGAGATTGCACAGAAGACCGAGGATTTGGTGGGCCCGTACGAGCTGCACGATTACTTCCTCTATTACCTGCTGCGTTTTGGCTTTGAGCCGGGCAAGATCTACCGCATGGCGCTCAAGAGCTTCGAGGGCGTCTACGACGCCAAGACCGTCCACACGTGGTTGCGTACGTTCTATCGTCGCTTCTTTGCCCAGCAGTTTAAGCGCAGCTGCCTGCCCGATGGTCCCAAGGTGGGCTCGGTGACGCTCAGCCCGCGCGGCGATTGGCGTATGCCGAGTGACGCCAGCTCGCGTCTGTGGCTTGCGCAGATCGACGCGCTCAATGCAATTGACTAAGGTTGGCTAAATTGAACCAATACGGGGGTTGCAAGCGTTACACTTTTGCAATCTGATGGCCCGTATCGCGCGGCGCTCTTGTCGGAGCGCCGCGTTTTTCATATCGAAAGGTGGCACCATGCAGGCATCGCAGCGTCTCGACCGCTTTGGCGCGGAGGTCTTCGCCTCGCTCAACAACAAGCTTCTCGCGCTGAAGGCTCAGGGCAAGACCATTTACAACATGAGCGTGGGCACGCCCGACTTTAAGCCGTACGACCACGTGGTTGAGGCGCTCACGCAAGCGGCGCAAGATCCCGAGATGTGGAAGTATGCCCTGCGCGATCTGCCCGAACTCAAGCAGGCCGTGTGCGATTACTATGAGCGTCGCTTTGGTGTCTCCGGCATTACGCCGTCCATGGTGCAGTCGTGCAACGGCACGCAGGAGGGCGTGGGCCATTTGGGCCTGGCTCTGCTCGATCCGGGTGACACTATTTTGGTTCCCGATCCGTGCTACCCGGTCTTTGAGGCGGGTGCCAAGATCGCCGATGCCAAGCTCGAGTACTATCCGCTGGTTGCCGAGCACAATTACCTGCCCTATGTGGCGGGCATCGATCCCGAGGTGGCCGATCGCGCCAAGTACATGATCGTGTCGCTGCCCGCCAACCCGGTGGGCTCGGTGGGTACGCCCGGGGTCTACGAGGAGATCATCGCTTTCGCCCGCGAGCACGACCTGCTGATTGTTCACGACAACGCATACTCCGACATTGTGTTCGACGGCGAGCCGGGCGGCAGCTTCTTGCAGTATCCCGGCGCGCTCGAGGTGGGCGTCGAGTTCTTCTCGCTTTCCAAGTCGTTTAACGTCACCGGTGCCCGCATCGGCTTTTTGGTCGGCCGAGAGGACGTGGTCTCTGCCTTTGCCAAGCTGCGCGGCCAGATCGACTTTGGCATGTTCTTCCCGATCCAGAAGGCCGCCATCGCCTGCCTGAACGGTCCGCGCGATGAGGTCGAGGCGCAGCGTCTGAAGTACCAGGAGCGCCGCGATGCCCTGTGCGACGGTCTTGAGGGCTTGGGCTGGGAGCGCCCCAACGCGCATGGCTCTATGTTTGTGTGGGCCAAGCTTCCCGGTGGCCGCACCGATTCCATGGCGTTTTGCGAGGAGCTTATGGAGAAGGCCGGCGTTGTGGTGACGCCGGGCGCGAGCTTTGGTCCTTCGGGCGAGGGGCACGTGCGCATGGCGCTGGTTCTGCCACCCGATCAGATTGCTTTGGCTGTCGAGGCCATTCGCGAGGCGGGCCTGTATTAGAAAGCTATTTCGCCTCGTCAATAGCTCGAAACCGATTTCGTGCAGTTATTTTACGAATCCTGCAAACAATTTCGGTAAACGGTCGATTTTTGGCTGCGAATAGGAGCATAATCAAAGTCCCGATTGGATGTATTGGGATTACGGCAAGCCGCTCGGGTCGTTCCCGGGCGGCTTGTTTGTGGAGTGAGATGGGAGTTTCTTATGGTTAACGAGAAGAAGGTCGCTATTGTCGGCTGCGGTTTCGTCGGTTCGTCTTCGGCGTTCGCGCTGATGCAGAGCGGTCTGTTCTCCGAGATGGTCCTCATCGACGTGGACAAGAACCGCGCCGAGGGTGAGGCTCTGGATATCGCGCACGGCATGACGTTTGCCGAGCCGATGAAGATCTACGCCGGCGATTATTCCGATGTCGCCGACGCCGCCATGATCGTCGTCACTGCTGGCGCTGCCCAGAAGCCCGGTGAGACCCGCCTGGACCTGGTCAACAAGAACGTCAGCATCTTTAAGTCCATTATCCCCGAGATTAAGAAGTCCGGCTTCGATGGCATTCTGCTCATCGTCTCCAACCCGGTCGATGTTCTGACCTATGCCGCCATCAAGATGTCCGGCCTGCCCGAGGGCCATGTCATCGGCTCCGGCACCGTGCTCGACACCGGCCGTCTGCAGCAGATGCTTGGCGCCCACGTCGAGGTTGACCCGCGCGATGTCCAGGCCTATGTCATGGGTGAGCACGGCGACTCCGAGTTCGTCGCTTGGTCCAGTGCCCAGGTTGCCGGCGTGCCGCTGAACACCTTCTGTGAGCTTCACGGCCACCTGGAGCATGAGGCTGCCGAGAAGCGCATCGCCGAGGACGTCAAGAACTCCGCCTACACCATCATCGAGAAGAAGCACGCCACCTACTATGGCGTCGCCATGGCCGTCAAGCGCATCTGCACCGCCGTCATGCGCGATGAGCAGACCGTTCTGCCCGTCTCCTCGCTCATGGTGGGCGAGTATGGCCTGTCCGATCTTGCCATCTCCATGCCGACCGTCGTTGGCCGCGACGGCGTTGTCTGCCGCGTCCCCGTGCCGCTGGACGATGACGAGCAGCATGAGCTCACCGCCTCCGCCAAGGCCCTCAAGGATATCATCGACAGCGTCGACTTCTCCTGCTAAATCAAGCTCGCTAGAGCGAAAAGCTACAATGAAGGCGTCCGGGTCTACGCGGCCCGGGCGCCTTTTTGGTGCAAAGTCACCTGACCCCAATGCACCATAGTTGATGGGAGGGCCATGTCGGATTCGCCTAATTTTTTGACCTATGCCCAGACGGCGTTTGATCCGTTTGAGGAGCGGCCGTTCTGCGCGGTGGATAGCCTGGTCTTTGCGTGGTTGTCCTATTTGCGTTTGCCGGGTGATATGGCGGAGCTGACGAACTGGCAGGGCCTAGACGTACGCGAGCTGCTGCGTGCCGAATGCTACCGGGACATGATTGGCGACCTATGGGACCCAGAGGGGAGCAGGGCCTTGCTGGAGGCCGTGGCAGCAAGCCCTCGCTACCGTGGCGTGCACGTTTGCAGCTATCGTGCCGTGAGCGATGTGGTGGCGACAGAGCAGTTTGCAGCCATGGCGTTCCGGTTTCCGGCGGGGTTTAGTTATCTTTCCTTCCGGGGGACCGACAGCACGATTGTGGGCTGGAAAGAGGACTTTAACATGGCGTTCCGGTGCCCTGTGCCGGCCCAGGAATCCGCGGCGCGTTATGTGGACGAAGCGGCGGATGCGATCGACGGGCCGCTTTTGTGCGGAGGTCATTCCAAGGGTGGAAACCTTGCGGTGTACGGTGCGGCGATGTGCTCCGATGTCGCCCGTGAGCGAATCGAACGGGCGTATTCCCATGATGGTCCGGGCTTCGTCGAGGAGTTTCTGAACGGTGACGCCTTTGCCGATCTTTCCGGTCGAATCGACAAGACGCTACCTCGGTCGTCGATCTTTGGCATGATGTTCGAGACACAGGAGGACTATGCCATCGTTGAGAGCACCGAGTTCAGCCTGCTGCAGCACAATCCCTTTAGCTGGGTGGTTGATGGTCGCGACTTCGTGTACTGTGAGCGCCTGTCCGCCGGTGCTCGATACGTTGATGGTTCCATTCGCGAGATGCTGCTTGCAGTGTCGCCTAGCGAGCGCGAGCGTTTTGTAGATGCGTTGTTCTCCGTGTTTGAGGCTACGGGTGCTGAGCGGTTTGCGGATATCGCTGGGAATCTGCGCGAGAGCCTACCCGTGATGCTCCAGGCTGCGCAAGGCTTTGACAAGGATACGCAACGCTTTGTCTCGCAGACCATCGTGGCAATCCTTAAATGCGCGCTGCTGCCCAAACGACCCCAGATCGACATGCCCGCTGCCGGCAAGAGTTTGGCAGAACAGCTCGAGGCCTGGCAGTCCGAGCTCTTGCGCTAGCCATTGGTGCAAAGCAACCTGTCTTCGATGCGCCTGGGGCGGGTTCGACCGCTATACTGGTTCGTGCCGAAATCGATCTAGAACGGAATGCCGTATATGAAAATCAATCACGCGATTCTGCATATCCTGGACTTTGACTCTGCCGTCAACGTCATGAGCCAGCGCGAGTTGGATATCGAAAGCCGTACCGTGCGCAACTTCGTGACCACGCATCTGCGCCGCGCACGCACCTCGGCCGACAATAAACGTGCCACGTTTGCCGAGAACTCTGCGTTTGGCGGCGAGCTCAAGGGCTATTTCTTTGGCGAGCGCGAGTTCGTGGACCTGTCGCAGCAGATTGCGGAGTTTATCTCCTCCGAACTCACCAAGGCCGAGAAAGCCGAGTCCACTGACGTGCTTGTGGCGGACTTTGACGATGATGAAGATGCCCGCTGGTTTGCCGTGATGCTGCTGGGCTCCAAGCAGGCTTTTATGCACGAAGTGGGCCGCGAGGAGGGGGAGGTGCGCAACGACATCGCGCGCCACTACGCCATTCTGCCGAACCCCTCGCAAAAGGTGCCGAGCTATGCCATCGTGCGTGCGAGCACCATGGAGATCGGTTACGTGGACAAGAAGCGCAAGATTGCCGGTGAGGACCGTATGCTTATCCCCGATGGCCTGCTGCAGTGCGACACGGGCGTATCGGGCAAGGAGGTCATCGACACCGTGACGCGTGTGGTCGAGGAGGTCGCCGAGGAGCACGGTGCCAACACGGCTGTAGCGCTCGCTAAGGTTAAGGCTGCCGTTGCCGAGAAGGTTGAGGATGACGAGGAGCTGCCGCCTTGGGATATCGTCGATGAGGTCTTTGAGGATGAACCGGTTATCAAGGAGAGCGTGCGCGCGGCACTGACCGAGGAGAAGGTGCCTGAGCGTGTGCCCGTGGAGCGCAAGCAGGTCGAACGCGCGGCCGTACGCAATCACAAGATTCGTACCGACACGGGTATCGAGATCAGCTTCCCGGCCGAGATGGGTTCGAACTCCGAGTACATCGAGTTCGTCAACGAGCCCAACGGCCTCATCTCCATCGAGCTCAAAAACATCGGGTCAATTGAGAATCGATAAACTGCGCTTGTAAGCTGCAGACAAAACAAAGGCCGAAATCCTTCGGGACTTCGGCCTTTTTGCTTGGAGCTGAATTGAGTTGCAGACTGAGCATGCGTCAGCGAAAACGCCCCTAGGAGAGCAAGGTGACGTGAAAGAGGAGGGAAGCGTACTTCGGTACGCGACCGACGATTGAACGTCAGATTGCCGCTTAGGGGCGTTTGCAGCGTCGAGAGGTCCGTCGTTCGTTAGAACGACGGAACCAAAGGTGCAGCGTCGACTAGTTACGCGGTTTGGTGAAAACCGCGTAACCCTACAGCTTGCGCAGGCCTTCCTCGAGGCCAGTCTTGCTGTCGGTCTGGGCGTCGCGCATCTTGATAACGCGGGCGGGGACACCGGCCACGACGGCGCCGGCGGGGACGTCCTCGACGCACACGGCACCGGCGGCCACGACGGCGCCCTTGCCCACGCGCACGCCCTCCAGGACCACGGCGTTGGCGCCGATCATGACATCGTCCTCGATGATGACGGGCGTGGCGCTGGCGGGCTCAACGACGCCCGCCAACACGGTGCCGGCGCCGATGTGGCAGTTCTTGCCCACGGTTGCGCGGCCGCCCAGGACGGCGCCCATATCAATCATGGAGCCTTCGCCAATGACGGAGCCGATGTTGATGATGGCGCCCATCATGATGACGGCGCGGTCGCCGATCTCGACGCGGTCGCGGATGATCGCGCCCGGCTCGATGCGGGCGTTGATGCCCTTAAGGTCGAGCATGGGGACGGCGGAGTTGCGGCAGTCATTCTCGACGTCGTAGTAGTCGATGGAGTCGGCATTGGCATCGAGGATGGCCTTGAGCTCTTCCCAGTCGCCAAAGACGGTCTTGCCACGACGGCCGCCGTAGACATGCGCATCGCCCCAGGCAACCTTCATGCCCGGCTTCTCGCGCACGTACAGCTTGACGGGCGTCTTTTTGGGCGCGGTGGCGATGTAGTTGATAATCTCCTGTGCATCCATCTCGGCTGCGTTGCTCATTTGCTATCTCTCCTTTGGGTGGATTCGGTTGATACCTGGTTAGGCAAACATGACCTGGTCAAACGTATAGAAGCCGGGTTCGCGGGTGACGAGCTTCTGCGCGGCTGCCAGCGCGCCGTTGACAAAGATCTGACGGCTCGTGGCGCGGTGGGTGAGCGTGACCTCCTCGTCCTGGCCAAAGAAACTCACCTCGTGCACGCCGGCGACGGTGCCACCGCGCAGCGAGTGCATGCCGATTTCCTTGGGATCGCGAGCGCCGCACATGCCCTCGCGACCATAGACGGGGTGGTAGCCTGCCTCGGGCTCAGCTTCGACGACGGCGTCGAGCAACAGCTTGGCGGTGCCGCTGGGAGCGTCGACCTTTTGGTTGTGGTGCGTCTCGACGATCTCGCAGTCAAAGCCGGGCAGCTCGCGTGTGGCCTGTGCTACCAGATGACGCAGGGCTGCGATGCCGATAGAGTAGTTGCCCGAGTGCATGACACGGGCATTCTGGCCCAGCTCGCGCAGGCGGTCCATCTGCTCAGGCGAATAGCCCGTGGTGCCGGAAACGAGTGCGGCGCCCGTGCGCTCGACATAGGCGACGACGGCATCGAAGGTCACGACGTTCGAGAAGTCGATGATGACGTCGGCTGCCGGGGCGCTCTCGAGCTCGGACAGATCAAAACCGATCTGGGCGACGATATCAAAAACGGGCTGACCGGCGGCGTCGACAACGCCCTCGGCGGTGGTGCGGATGAGCGAGCCCATGCGGCCCGTTCCCATAACGACGGTCTTAATCAAGCAGACCAGCTCCCTTCAGAGCATCGATAAGTGCAGCGCGCGTGTCGTCTGCCATGGGGCAAAGCGGCATGCGGTAGTTGGCTTCGATCATACCCATCTGGGCGAGTGCCTCCTTGACGGGGATGGGGTTGACCTCGCTAAAGAGGGCATTGATGAGCGGCTGGCCGGCAATCTGGATATCGCGGGCACGCGCCACGTCACCGTCCAGATAGGCGCGGCACATGTTATGCACGAGCTGCGGCTGAACGTCGGCCCACACGCTGATGGTGCCCGAAGCGCCCAGGCTCATGAGCGGCACGGTAAGCGCGTCCTCGCCCGAGTACATGCGGAAGTCGTCGGACAGCAGGTGGGCAATCTTGGCCGCGTAGGCGACGTTGCCCGAGGCTTCCTTAATACCCATGATGTTGGGGTGCGCGGCCAGGCGCTCTACGTTGCGCTCGCTGATGCCGCAGCCGCATCGGCCGGGGATGTTGTACAGGATGCAGGGGATGTCCACGGCATCCGCTACGGTCTTAAAGTGCTGGTAGATACCCTCTTCGTTAGACTTGTTGTAGTAGGGGGTAATGAGCAGCAGACCGTCGGCACCCAGGCCTTGGTAGGTGAGCGACTTGGTGAGCATCGTCTGCGTGGAGTTGGAGCCCGAGCCGGCGATGACGGGGACACGTCCCGCAACATGCTTGACCACGGCGGCGACGACGGAGTTGTCCTCGTCATCGGTCATCGTGGCGCTCTCGCCGGTGGTGCCCAGGGTGAGGATGGCGTCGGTGCCGTTTTGCAGGTGGAAATCGATAAGGCGCTCGAGTGCATCAAAGTCGATGCTGCCGTCCTTTTTAAACGGTGTAACAAGGGCGACGATTGAGCCCTCGAGGTTGCGGATATCCATGTTCTTCTCCTTCGCTTCCGCGATCTGGATGCGTTTGTTCCATTGGGCGGCGACGGCCAGGCGTTCGTCCTGAGCACGACGACGAGCGCTTTCGGCACGTGATTTGGCCAGCAGCTCACGGCCGCACGGCAGCACGTCGAGCGTGGCAAAATAGTCGCCCGGGCGCTCAGCGCGGCGGATAAGGTCGGCCGAGCCGTCGGGACGCAGCAGCACCTCGGCGGAGCGCAGACGGCCGTTGTAGTTGTAGCCCATGGAGTAGCCATGCGCGCCGGTATCGTGGATCACGAGCACATCACCCATGTCGATATGCGGCAGCTCGCGATCGATGGCGAACTTGTCATTGTTCTCGCACAGATTGCCCGTGATGTCGTAGGTGTCCGTGACGGGCGCTGTGGTCTTGTCGTCGCCACCCGGCTGGCCCATCACCGTAATGTGGTGGTAAGCGCCGTACATGGCAGGGCGGATCAGGTCGACGGCGCTTGCGTCCACGCCGATATAGTCCTTGTAAATCTGCTTCTCGTGGATGGCCTTGGTGACCAGGCAGCCGTAGGGGCCCATCATAAAGCGGCCCATCTCGGTGCAGATGGCCACATCGCCCATGCCGGCAGGAACCAGGATCTCGTCGTAGGCCGCGTGCACTCCCTCGCCGATGGCGTGAATGTCGTTGGCCTGCTGCTCGGGCAGATAGGGGATGCCGACGCCGCCGGACAGATTGATAAAGGCGACATGTGCGCCGGTCTCGCGCTCCAGGCGCACGGCAAGTTCAAAGAGGATGCGTGCGAGCTTGGGATAGTAGTCGTTAGTGACGGTGTTGCTGGCAAGGAATGCGTGGATACCAAAGTTCTCGGCACCCTTGGCCTTGAGCATGCGGAAAGCCTCGAAGAGCTGCTCGGTGGTCATGCCGTATTTGGAGTCGCCGGGGTTATCCATGATGCCATTGGAGAGCTGGAACAGGCCGCCCGGATTAAAGCGGCAACTGACTGTCTTGGGGATGGGCCCCGCAACGCGCTCAAAGAACTCGATATGGCTTATGTCGTCAAAGTTGACGATGGCGCCCAGCTTATCTGCAAGGGCAAAATCCGCTGCCGGCGTGTCGTTGGACGAGAACATGATGTCGTGGCCGGTGATGCCCAGTGAGCGGGCGATCATGAGCTCGGTATAGCTCGAGCAATCGCAGCCGCAGCCGTATTCGTTGAGGATGGAGATGAGTGCCGGGTTAGGGTTGGCCTTGACGGCAAAGTATTCCTTAAAGCCCGGGTTCCACGCAAAGGCGTCGCGCACCTCTTGCATGTTGCGGCGGATGCCCGCCTCGTCGTATAGGTGAAACGGCGTGGGGAACTGCTCGACGATATGCTCGAGCGTTTCCTTGTCCACAAACGGCTGTTTGGCCGCATATGCTTCGTTGGGGGTCAATGCCATGTCCCGTAAACCTCGCTATCCAGACGGCGCCATCGGCGCATCGAATCCGCATAGCGTGGACCCCATGTCCGGATAGCGCTCCCGCATTGCTGCAGACAGTCCTGCGGGTGTTTCCCGCAGGCCCACCAGGTCGTTCGTGCCCGAAAAACCCAGTTCGGCGGGTTTCGCCTCCCCACGGGGTCAAAGTCTGCCGACTCGCCCGCGGATCTTCGTGCCCGCGCCTCTATCAAGTGGTAACGACCCTACCACGTTGCACTTTACCAAACAAGAGTATTCGTATATAACGTTTAAAAAATGCAGGGATATGCTAGAAACAAGGGCGTCATAATTCTGCATCACAATAGTGTGTGAATGGATATGCCCCATGAAAGGACCCTTTATGACCGAGCTCCAAGAACTCCGTCGCTATCGGCGCGACTTGCACAGGATCCCGGAGCTCGACTTCGATCTTCCACAGACTATCGCCTATATCGAGGGCGTGTTGGCGCCGCTCGCCTGCGAGGTGACCCATCCGTGCCCCAGCTGCGTCTGCGCTTTCTTCGATGCCGGCACGGGCGCCGCGCATGCTACGGCGATTCGCGCCGACATGGACGCCCTGCCCATCGCGGAGGCAACGGGCGCTGCCTTTTCCTCGACGCATCCCGGTAAGATGCACGCTTGCGGACACGATGGACACATGGCCATGGCGCTTGCCGCCGCGACACATGTCGACCGCACGATTCGTGAGCAGCCGGGCGTCATTAAGCGCAACGTGCTCTTTGTGTTTCAGCCGGCCGAGGAAACGACCGGTGGCGCTAAGACGGTGTGCGAGAGCGGCGTATTCGAGCGCTATAGGGCAGATTGCATCTTTGGCTTCCATGTGTGGCCCGATCTGCCCGCCGGCACGTTGGCGAGCTGCTCCGGTCCGTTGCTGGCGCGCTCGAGCGAGACACATATCCATATTCACGGTACGAGTATCCATATTGCTAAGACTTATGGTGTGCCGGTTGAGGAGTCGCACGATGCGGCATTGGCGGCTGCCAAGTTCTTGGTTTCCGAGCGCGAGCTCATGGACGAGTTGGGTGCCGACGAGCCTTGCATTGGTAAGTTTGGCCTGCTGCAGGCCGGCACCGTCTGCAATGCGGTGGCGGGGGAGGCACATGTGGCTGGCAGCCTGCGCGTGTTTACGGACGGTATGTTCGACCGTGCGCGTGAGGGCGTGCGGCGCGTGTTGGACGAGGCCTGCGCCGCAACGGGCTGTACGTACGATCTCGATTTTGTCGAGGGCTATCCGCCAGTCGATAACGACCCCGAGCTGTTTGCCTGCATTGCGCCTGCCTTGTCCGAGCTGCAACTTGTGGACGAGCCGCTGCTAATCGCCGAGGATTTCGCGTTCTATCAGCGCCACCTGCCGGGCGTGTTCTTCTTGCTGGGCACGGGCGTGCCAGAGGGGCAAGAAAACCCGAGCGATTCGGATGGCTGTCCCGCCTATGCCACGAGCGCTCTGCATACCGATACCATGCTCTTTGACGAGGAAATTCTGCTCAAAGGCCTCGATGTCTACAAACGATTGCTTCTGCTTGGTTAATTGGCGAAGGATACCTGCTCTAGAAAACACGAACAGATGTACGGTATAATAGAGATGTAAGTCTATAGAAACGTTTGACGTTATTAACGTAAGGCGATACTATGATTGCATCGTAACGAGCGCTATCGGGTCTGTTTTGAGTGGAGACAGGGGATGGCTTGGAATGTCGAAATCGTCGATTATCACAAGTGATGAGACTGCGCCCGATTTGCTGTCACCGGTGACTCCTGGTGAGCTTCTCAAAGAGGAATTTCTTATCCCTATGGGCATTTCTCAATATCGCCTTGCTAAGGAGACCGGGATTCCGGCCCAACGCATTGGGCAGATTATCCTGGGAAGGCGTCGCGTGACGGCCGACACCGACCTTCGCCTTTGCCGCTACTTTGGCCTGACGGATGGTTATTGGCTGCGCGCCCAGATAGCGTTTGACCTCGAGGCGGAAAAGAGGCGCATCGAACCGGAACTGGATAAGATCGTTCCTGTCCAGCGGGCTATCGCATTGTAGTGCTCAAAGATGTTGAGGTTGGAGTGACGATGGGGCGACGCCGACAGACCGCCGTGTATAGTCCTGGTGGGTGCGGGTGCGGCTTGCTGCTGCTCCCGGTTATTGCTGTGAGCATTGGCGTGATGTTTGCGCTTGCCGGGTTGGCGGCAGCGGCACTCGTGTTGCTGATTGTGGCCATTGGCGTGACGATTTGGCTCTGCCGCAATCGCGAGCAACGCCGTGCCGATGGTAAGACCAATGTTGGATGGACCATCTTTTTGGTTATTGCCTATCTGCTGAGCATCAGTTACTTGGCGTTCTTTATCCTGCTGCTCATTAGCACCTTTACCGGGGAATCCGTCACGGTGGGCTAGGCTTCGACGAGCCTTTTGAGGATGAGGCGAGGGGGCGGATGGGACATGTTGTTCAAGACGGAGTGTGACGCGCGGGCGGCAAGAAGATCGCGATTCCCATCGGCAAGCAGGACGCGACCGTCTTCCGAAAGGTGATGAGCGCAAAAGGCGCCATCTAAGAGTTCGCGCCGGCGCTAGGGACGGCCGATCAGGAGCGGGCACTGCGTATTGCCCGAGTGCGGGCGAGACGGATGGTGGCGTGGATGATTCGCACTTATCTTCCTGACTTTCGGATTATTCACCAAAAATAGCTGTGCGGGCACATCACGAACAATCGCCATACAAGGCATAAACACGGGCGCGGGGCTTATCGGCTTCGTGCTCTTCTTCGCCATAAGAAACGACAACAGCAGAGCGGTTAGCCGAGCGCTAATTTTCGTCTGGAAAGCGAGTGGTATGATTCGACCTACAGGCTTATCAAACTGAAACGGCGGAATTAACATGGGAAATGCTGTTATAACGCTCAGGGATTTGATGCCGGTGGCGCACCCAGAGAAGACAAAGATCAAATTCAACATGAACGCTGGCGACGTGAACGTGCGCGCGTACGACATGCTGCTGAAGGACACCTCGACCCCCGAGAAGACCGATAGCGGCTCGCGATGGTACGAGATGAACGCGTGGAGGAGCGCGACGGGACAAGCGAATAACAACCTCAACCATGCGGATTACCTGCTCTCGTTCGCACAGTACTACACCTACGGGCCCGAGTACTTCATCTTCGGCGGCATGCACAAAGTGGAGAAGGCAGTACCCGAGGTGCTGGGCGGCGTGGGCTACAAGTTGACGCTTCTTCCCGACTACGAGGCCTACATCAAGCGCCTCATCATCAAGTTGAAGAAGCCTATCGGGCGCGACATCTACAACAAGTTCTACGAGAACACGATGCACGACTTCGAGCCCGTAGTGTACGAGTACTCGATGAGCCTGGGCAACGTTGCCCCTTTCCCTGGCTACAAGTACGTGTGCATCGACCACAAGACCTTGCAGGCCGTTATCGCCAGCGTGGGCTCCGACTGGTACTGGGCGCTGGACAACGTGAAGGGCGTCTACTGCATCACCGACACCGCGACGGGGAAACTCTACGTGGGTTCGGCCTCGGGCGACAGCAAGAAGGACGCGGGCGCGGACTTGGGTATCTGGCAGCGCTGGAGCGCCTATGCCAACCCCATGGACCCGACTGGCGGCAACAAGGAGTTCAAGGCCATCGTTGCCGAGCACGGAACTGGGTACATCATGGAAAACTTCACCTACTCCATCCTAGAGGTGTGCGACACCAAGATGACCACCGCCGAGGTGTGCGAGCGCGAGAGTCACTGGAAAGACGTGCTTTGCTCGCGCAAGTTCGGCATGAACTGGAACTAGGTGCGCGCCATGGGCTTGTTGCGGACGGTGAGGGACTGCGTGTACGGCATGGCCGTGGGCGATGCGCTCGGCGTGCCCTACGAGTTCAGGCCGCGCGGCAGCTTTACCTGCACGGACATGGTGGGCCGCGGCACGCACAACCAGCCTGCGGGCACATGGAGCGACGACACGTCCATGGCGCTCGCGCTGTGCGACAGCTACCGCGAGCTGGGCGATATCAATTGCGACGATATCCTCGTCAAGTTCCGCAAATGGATAAACGAAGGCGCATACACCGCCGACGGGAACGTCTTCGACTACGGCAACGCCACCAGGCAGGCGCTCGATACGGGTTGCGGGCTCACAAGCGAATACAGCAAGGGCAACGGCTCGCTCATGCGCTGCCTGCCTATGGTGTTCATGGAATGCTCCGACTGCGACATAAGGGAGGTCAGCGCGATCACCCACGCTACCGACGACTGCTGCCAGGCCTGCGTGGACATGATCGCCTATGCCCGCGAGGTGCTTTACAGCGGGCACGCCGGCTGCGAGAGTGAGGACAGAGCTGGTGCCAGCGGCGGCTACGTGTGGGATACTTACCACGCCGCCATCTGGTGCCTAGAACATACCGACAACTACCACGACTGCGTACTGACCGCCGTGAACCTGGGCGACGATACCGACACCACGGCTTGCGTGGCCGGTGGATTGGCCGGCATCCTGTACGGATACGAGGGCATTCCGACCGAGTGGTTAGAGGCCTTGCGCGGCAAGGACGTGATTGAGCCTTATTTGTTCGGCGGGGCTTACGGTGATGACCTGTACAGGTTCGTTAAGCGCTTCGAGGATTCGCTGGACGGTCCCACCCGCGACTTCCACGCGTTGGCCCATGACATGTTCGGCCTGGGTTGGCACAGGGACTGTGGCGAGGCCTTTGCCGGGGCATATCCGCGCTCCGGTACGGCCGAAGGACTGCGAGAGGACATAGACACCATAGACGATGTTGGGCTTCTGGGCAGCGGCGTCTTCTCTCGGTGGCGCTATATAACGCACTGGAAGTACGATAGTGTGCCTGATGAGGACGATCTGGAGTGGTTCAGGCTGGCGCTCGGGAGGCTTCGCGAGCTGGCATAGGGGTGCCGTGATTTGAATCGCTTGCCTGAGGTGGCTGATGCCGACTTAAAGCACGGGGAGATATACCGCAGCGCTATTGCTTTATTGCCTGAGTGATCTTAGGACCATGCCTTTTATTCGATAGCGGGGCGACGGAATCGTCGAACACCATGCGCGCTATCTTCGACGGGCAGCCCCCCATGGGCATCTTGCAGGTGAGAGGGGTACGGCTAACGTCGGCCAGAGGCGCGGCAAGGGCGCTTTGGCATCAAGCTGCAGCCTCAATCACCGCTCCATCTGAACAGGCATCTTCTCAATCCAGTACTAATTTGGCTTACAAACCCCCATTAGCTCCCAGCTAATGAATTTGAGCTCGCTGCCTTCTACGATGTGCTGTGTGCCGGCGCGGTAGCCGGATCGTAGGAAGGATGAATAATGGCAAAAGAGGGAAAGAAGCCGATCGGTAAGATTGTCCTAGGCGTCATCGTGGTGCTGGTTATTGTCGGTGCCGTGGGCTCTATGGGCGGCAACTCAACCGATTCGCCTGCGAGCGATTCGGCAAAACCTGCCGAGACGACACAGCAGGCTGAGGAGCAAAAAGAACCGCAAGAACCGTATACCATTGCTGACGAGGCTGAAGACACTTCCAATCAGTTTGCCTATAAGATCACGGGGACGCTGACCAATAACACGGACAAGGAAAAGAGCTACATTCAGATTGAGTATGTTCTGTATGATGCTGATGGCAACCAGGTTGGAACGGCTCTTGCAAACACCAATCATCTGAAGGCGGGCGGCTCCTGGAAGTTCGAGGCGCTGGGCACGGTGTCTCCCGATCAGGTCGCCAGTTGGGAGCGTTCGGACGTAAGCGGTTTCTAGCATGTTGTATGCACTGGGGGAGGTGAAGTCGTATGCCCGATAAAAAGCTGACTGACGAGTTACTCAATGAGCTTCTCGACGCGCCAAACATCGATGGCTATATCAAAGAACACGACTTTGCGCCCCGTCGCTTTCGAACTACCTGAAGCAGCTACTGCAGGAAAAGGGCTTGGAGCGCTCGCGCGTGGTTCGTATGGCCGATCTCAATGAGACCTTTGGCTATCAGAT
>CAJKQY010000007.1:0-38058 GCA_905202145.1 uncultured Collinsella sp. | reverse complement strand
CCGCCGGCAGCTCCACGGGTGCTGCACCGAAGTTCGTCACACACGCCCAGCCGTTATCGCGGCGATAGGCGATGACGCCGCCCTCAGCGCCCTCGGCACCATCCGCAAGACCGGTGCGCCCGTCAAGATCGAGCCACGCAAGATCGTTGGCGCACCCGCGCAGCTTGCGCCGCAGCCAGAGGGCGTCACGATAGAGTGCAAGCATCGATGTCGGGTCCGCTTCTTCCCTATCGGCAGCGTAATCGGAAAACCATGCAGGCTGCGGCAGATGGGGCGCCGCATCGGCGTCTGCCGGCGAAAATCCAAACGATCCGCCATGCGCGGGATCGTCCGCCGCCACCCACGGCAGGGGCACACGACAGCCGTCGCGCCCCTTCTCACGCTTCGGTCCGTGCGTATTGGTCGCAGTAGGGTCTTCGAGTGCAGCCCACGGGATATCAGCCACCTCAAAAAGGCCGAGTTCCTCACCCTGATACACGTATGCCGAGCCCGGAAGCGCCAGTTCAAGCAAAAGGGCCGCCCGCGCGCGGCGCTCGCCGAGTTCACGGTCCTCGTCATAAGACGACCCGTCGCGTAAGAGCCAGTCGAGCGCAATCTGGTGGTAGCGCGTCGCCTTGATTTGCGGCAGGGCATAGCGTGTCGCCACGCGCGGCACGTCGTGGTTGGAGAGTACCCAGGTCGAGGCGGAATCGGATTCGACGGCTGCCTTCAAGCCCTTCTCGATTGCAGTGTGCATGTCATCATAGGTCCAAGTGGCCTTGGCAAACTCAAAGTTGAATGTCTGGCCAAGCTCGCTGGGACGCGCGTAGAGATACTGGCGCTCGGGCAGCACCCACGCCTCGGCAACGGCACTGCGCGGCGGATTATAGCGGTCGAACACGCGGCGCCATTCGCGATAGATCTCGTGGACCTCATTGCGGTCCCACAGCGGATGGGTGCCGTCGTCAACCATGTCATCGCCCTCGGCGAGATGCCACCGGTCGAGGTCATCGCGGTCGAGATCCTTGGCGAGACCCTGCGCCACATCAATGCGAAAGCCGTCGACGCCTCGATCGCTCCAAAACGCCAGGACGTCGCAAAAGAGCGCGTGAACCTCAGGGCATGACCAGTCAAAGTCCGGCTGCTCGGGCGTAAACATGTGCAGATACCACTGACCGTCCGCAACACGCGTCCATGCGGGGCCACCAAAGTTGGCATTCCAATTGGTGGGAGGCAGCTCGCCATGCTCGCCGCGACCATCGCGGAAGATATAACGGGCGCGCTCGGGCGATCCGGGGCCGGCGGCAAGAGCGGCTTTGAACCAGGGGTGCTGGTTGGATGAATGGTTGGGCACGATGTCGACGATGACCTTGATGCCGTGCGCGTGAGCCGCAGCGATCATGTCATCGAAGTCGTCAAGCGAGCCGAGACGTGGGTCGACATCGCAGTAGTCCGCCACATCATAGCCGCCATCGACAAGAGGCGATGGGTAAAACGGGCTCAGCCAGATGGCCTCGATACCCAGCCGCTCAAGATAGTCCATCTTCTGGGTAATGCCCGCGATATCGCCCAGACCCGAACCAGTCGAATCCTTAAACGAGCGCGGGTAGATCTGATAGATCGCGGCGTCGGACATCCATGAGCGCGAAGAAGACTTTTCTGTAGCCATGGGGCGTATCTCCCTTGCAACGAGGTTATGCGAGATGCCCACGATGATACGCCCAAAGCGCACATTCGCAGCAAACAACGCCACAGCCACGCCCCAAAACGCTCGCTCCCTCTCGGGTTCGAGCCCATGCGATGGATACAAAAAAGCCCGGCTACCGTAGTAGCCGGCCTGTTGCGTTTGGAGCGGACAACGGGGCTCGAACCCGCGACCCCAACCTTGGCAAGGTTGTGCTCTACCAACTGAGCCATGTCCGCTTGCGGGTTATTAATTTACGCGAGTTGTCCTAAAGACGCAAGTACTTTTTTCAAAAAAGTTGCCCAAAGCAAGTTCATGCAGGTAAATAACGCCAAGTCAAGGCGCTATGCGCACGATTCCAATGCCGAGCTAAACAGCTTCACCATCCGAACGCGTGTGCCAGCGCCATCCGTGCGACGGGCAACCTCCACGTTATCGACGAGCATGCGCATAAGCTTGATACCGCGTCCGCGTTCCTCGGATGTTACCGGCTCGCTCGCCCCATCGATAGAATAGCCAGCGCCCCGATCAAGCACCTCGAGCACAACACGGTCCCCATAGGCCTGAACCGTCAGGATGCAGCCAACACCGCCCGCATGGTCATATGCGTTACCCAATGCCTCCCCCAACGCCAATGCGACGTCATAGCGCTCATCACGCCTCAGGGGAAGCGATTCGAGGAGCTCGGCCACACGGTGCCGATAATACGGGAGATTCTCGATGCCTCGCTGCACTTCGACGCTCTTGCTCCATCGCGGCAACTCCCCCACCGGAATGGCGGGAATCGACTCCCGCGCCGGGCCCGCGACATGCAGGATGTCGACAAGTCGGGCAATTTCCAAAAAGCGAACGACCCCATCGGAGGCGTTAACGAGCGAAAGCAGTCCCTCATGCCTCATAAGCTCTCTAGCACGTGTAAGCAAAAACGCCAAACCCGTCGAGTCGATAAAGCCCACGGCCTGGCAATTGATGACAACACGACGCACGCCCCGGTCGATCAAATTATCCAACCGTCGGCGCAGTGCGGGCACCGAGGCGATGTCGATATCGCCCGGTGGCGTCAAAACCGCTATGTCATTCCACTCATTCATACGACCATGGTTCCCCAAAAGAGCTCGCTCGATGCACACGTTTCTTCAACCGTAGGGATTTTGCCCGTCAGGCGTCGTGACCTACGATCGACCCCGTAAAAACTCAAGGGAGACCAGCGCGATGTCATCGTCCAGCGCCGACTCGGTAAAGCGATCAAGCTCGCCCAAGACCTTACCGCAGATTCCCGATACGCCCTCACCCGAGACAGAGAGCAGAAGGTCGCGAAGGCGTTGTTCGCCAAAGAAAGCACCCGAGCGATCACGTGCTTCGATTGTTCCGTCGGTATACATAAATAGCATGTCACCAGAAGCGAATGTAAACACGCCCGTCTCGTAGACCATGCTCTCAAAGGCACCGATCACGCCCGATTGGCACCCAAGGAGCTCCACTTCTCCCCCGCAGGTCTCGCCGCCGCCACGCGGCGTCGACGACGGCCTAATGACCATAGTGGGAGGATGTCCCGCAGAGCAATAAGTAGCGCGGCCCGCTTTAAGATCGATCTTGGCGATAAACGCCGTCACAAACGTCTCGACCCTCGAAAAGCCCATGAGCATGCTATTGAGCGAGCGTGCCATACGGGCAGGCCCTGCACCCTCCCAGGCATAGGCCGTCAGCGCCGTCTTGACGAGCGCCGACATCGACGCCGCCTCAATCCCCTTGCCGGATACATCGCCCAAAATCATTACGGCACAATCGTCGGGAAGACGGACAAGCGTATAGAAGTCGCCGCCGACCAACGCAGAATTCGTTGCCGATAGGTATACCGAATCGGTTGCAATGCCCGGAACGTCACCAAGCGAATTTCTCATGCCAATCTGAAGCGTCTGAGCGATATGACGCTCTTCGCGCTTTTGAGACTCGCCTTCATAGATCAGCTCAAAGTCATGCGCCAGATGCACCAGGTAGTCGTATTCAAGGTCGTCAATTGGTTCTTGGCTGCCATCGCGGAGCAGCAAAGCGCGCCTCGTCGGCCCCTTGGCGATATCAGCGGGAACAATCGCATCGTTGCTTCGTTTGCCATCCGCTTCCGAGTGGTAGCGCCCCGCTTCGATGCCGGAGTCGACATAAAGCCCCTGACACGGTAGGCCGTGGGCCCTCAACCATGAACCCATAGACGTGGATTCGTCCACACGTGTAAGGCGCACGTGCTTGAGGTCGTCAGCGCTCGTCCCGCCCAACACCGATGTCTCAAACCCGTCGGGGGCTGCCCCCAGGCGCGCTGCTGGCGCCGTGACAGAAAAGAAGAGTGACTCCGGATCGTCCGGCAGCGCCACACGACTGCCGCCCTCAAAATCGATGACATAGGTTTCGAGGCCCGCATCATACTCCACGGGGCAGAAATGACAATTGAGCACCGTGCAGATTTCCGTCGACACCGCTCGCGAGGCGGCAACGGGATCATCGAGATAGGTAAACAGTTCGTCGCGCAGCAAATTGAGCGAGCGGCCGAGCTCCGCCGTGCGGCGCGAACGTAAGCTCGACGCCATGCCGACCAGCTGAATAGACAGATAATCGCAGATGACCTCGAGCACGTTCACGTCATAGGCAAGTGGCACCTGGGGGCGTTTCCAGCCAACTTCCAACACGCCAAGGACCTGCGTGCCGTAAAACACGGGAAGACAGATCTCGCTGCGATACGGGGGCATATCCTGCACGCGCAGCAAGTGCTTGGAACGATTGTCCAAATCCATGAACATACCCGAAGCAACCCGGTCGCCCTCAAGGTCCTGCTGAATCGACAGGCGACAGGCACGCGACTCGCGAAGCACGTAGGTCGGAATGCCCGCGCCGTACGGCATAAACTCGGGCAGATAGCTATCCTCAAGCTCCCTAGAAACACCGCGGAGCTTAAAGCCGCCGCTCTCGGAAAAATAGATAGCCGCACCGGAGGCATCGAGCGTTCCAACGAGCTGATTCAAAACGGTATCGAGCAAGCTGGGGAGCTCATCGGAGCCCACGGTACTCATAATGACCGAAAGGGTACCCGAAAGGCGTTTATTCGCCACCCTAAGCTCCGATAGCGCACGTTTGAGCTGACGATCGTGGGAATACTGCTCTTCGATGCTGTGAAGCGCCACCAGGACACGCGGTGCACGACGTCCAAAGATACGCGGAGGCGTAACGGAACCTGCGCGAACCAAGACGGGAATAAAGGACCCGTCGCTCAGCTTGAGCATCAGCTCGCTCTCGGAGCCATCGGTCTCAAACGGTAGACGATGTTCGGTCGCGCGCTCAAAGGCAGACGAGTACAGAACGTCTTTGACATCACCGCTGATGACGTCAGCGCGTTCCTCGCACATCAGGTCGAGCAAACGATTATTCACATGCAGAATGGTTCCGTCGAGCTCACAGATGATGACAGCATCGCTCGTGATCTCGACCAGTTGGGCAACGTCTGCCCACTCGTTGCGCTCAAGCGTTTCCATCGTGGACCTCACCGTCTATCGGTAACAAAAAAGCCTCCGAAGAGGCTTCTCAAATGCGATGGTGTCGGAGGCGGGACTTGAACCCGCATGACCAAAAAGCGGTCACTAGCACCTCAAGCTAGCGCGTCTGCCAATTCCGCCACTCCGACATGCTATGTTGTTGATTCGCAGTTCGTTCTGTTGGACCCGCGCGTTCAACGAGGAAGATAATAACCTATGATTCGAGAACTGTGCAAGCACTTTTTTGAAAAAAGTTTACGAATTTGTAAATGCGCAGGTAGATCTATATGTCCGGCCCCGAATCGGTGTTGCCTCCCGGCGCGTCCTCGGGCATGAGCGATATTTAGCTACGCACTTCGTGCTGCAAAATATCGCTCCCCCTGCGGAATGCGCCGGGAGGCAACGCCGATTCGGGACCTACGTCCACGTACTCCAGGCACCGTTCTCAAACATGTTCAGGGGCTGATATAAATTTAGTGGCTCGGCTTTGCCGAGCCCTTATATGGGGAGGCCGGAGCTAAAGCTCCGGCCTCGCTATCTTTCCCATTAGATTAAGTGAGCGATCAAGGAATCGCACTCCCCCTGCCGAGTTAACGTAGGGCCCGCCCTGAAGTTACTTTTCAGAACACTCCGCAGGACGCAAGAAACCCCCGCCGCACGAAGTGCGCAGCGGGGGTTTCTTGCATGTCCGAGGACGTTCTGAAAAGTAACTTCAGGGCGGGCCCGGACAAGAACAACCAACTACAGGTCGATGTGCGATTCCTTGATCGGGAACGGCTCCGCGAAGTGGCACGCGCAGCAGTGGCCCGGGGCAACTTCCTTAAACTCGGGAAGCTTCTCGGAGCAGATACCCTGCGCGATTGGGCAGCGCGTGTGGAAACGGCAGCCGGTCGGCGGATCCAGCGGTGACGGCGGATCGCCGGCGAGGATGATGCGCTTGCGGGTCTTCTGGATATCAGGATCGGGAACCGGCACGGCAGACAGCAGCGACTGCGTGTACGGATGGTGAGGCTCGCTATAGAGCGTCTTCCAGTCGGAAACCTCGACCATCTTACCCAGATACATAACGGCAACGCGATCGGAGATGTGCTGCACGACGGACAGGTCGTGGGCGATAAACAGATATGCGGTACCGAACTTGTCCTGGAGCTCCTTAAGAAGGTTCAGAACCTGGGCCTGAATGGATACGTCAAGTGCAGAGACAGGCTCGTCGCAGATGATCAGCTTAGGCTTCAGCGCAAATGCGCGGGCAATGCCGACACGCTGACGCTGACCGCCCGAGAACTCATGAGGATAGCGGTTAATATGCTCGGGGTTCAGTCCGACAACGTCGAGAAGCTCGCGGACACGCTCAATGCGCTCTTCCTTGGTGCCCACGCCGTGAATGGTCATGGGCTCGGAGACGATCTCGCCGATGGTCATACGGGGATTCAGCGAAGCATAAGGATCCTGGAAGATAAACTGCATCTCGCGACGCATGTCCTTGATCTCATGCTTGCTCATCTCGGCAACGTCTTTGCCCTGGAAGAACACTTTGCCTGCCGTCGGCTTGGTCAGGCGCATGATGGTACGGCCCGTGGTGGACTTACCGCAACCAGACTCGCCGACCAGGCCAAAGGTCTCGCCCGGATAAATCTCGAACGAAATGTCATTCACTGCAGAGACGACACGCTTGGAGAAGCGCTTGGCGAACATGCCGGACTCAGCGGGAAACTCCTTAGAGAGGTGCTCGACCTTCAGCAGCGGAGTACGCTCGTTGGTATCTGCCATTACGCCTCGCCTCCCTTCTTGGAATCCTTGCGCGTACGGGACGTCTCAGGAGCGTTCTTGAGGAACTCGGGGTCGCCGGAGTAGTGGCACGCAGAGTAATGACCAGACTCGGTGACAACGCGCTCGGGGCGCTGCTTGCGGCACTTGTCCGTCGCATAGGGGCAACGAGGAGAGAAGACGCAGCCCACAGGCAGGTTCATGAGCGAAGGCGGGTTGCCGTGAATCGGCGTAAGCGGCTTCTTCTCTTCGATGGCCTGCTCCGGGATGGAGCGGATAAGGCCCCAGGTGTAGGGGTGGCGACTCTCGTAGAAGATTTCCTCAGCAGTACCGAACTCGACGGGACGGCCGGCGTACATAACCATGATCTTATCGGCCATATCGGCAACGACGCCCAGGTCATGGGTAATCATGATGATGGCGTTACCGTTCTTCTCCTGCATTTCCTGCATGAGCTCGATAATCTGAGCCTGAATGGTAACGTCCAGAGCCGTCGTGGGCTCGTCGGCAATCAGGATATCGGGATCGCAGGCAAGAGCCATAGCGATCATGACACGCTGACGCATACCGCCGGAGAACTGGTGCGGATACTCATTGACGCGCTTCTCGGGCTCGGGGATACCCACGAGGTCCAAAAGCTCGGTAGCGCGCTTGAGCGCCTCCTGCTTGGAGTAGCCACGGTGCAGACGAAGGCCCTCGCCCACCTGCTTGCCGATCTTATAGACCGGGTTCAAGGAGGTCATAGGATCCTGGAAGATCATCGCGATGTCGTTGCCGCGAATGTGCTGCATCTCCTCCTCGGTCATCTCGAGGATAGAACGACCGCGATAGCGAACGTCGCCGCCCTCGATCTTTCCCGGAGGCATCGAGATAAGACCCATGATGGTCATGGCGGTCACGGACTTACCGGAGCCGGACTCACCGACGACGCCCAGGGTCTCGCCGCGATCGAGCGTGTAGGAGACACCGTCGACAGCGCGAACAACGCCGTCCTCGGTGTGGAAATACATCTTAAGGTCATCGACCTCGAGCAGATGCTGGCCCTCGGGAACAGGCTGGTCCTTCAGGTCCACATAGTTCTTGTTCTTCTTCATCCTTATGCGTCCTTCATCTTGACGTCGAGGGCGTCGCGCAGACCGTCACCCAGCAGGGTGAAGGCGAGCACCGTCGAGAGAATTGCCAGACCGGGCATGATCATCATCCAGGGAGCAGTCAGAAGATACTGCTGACCGTCCTGAATCATGGAGCCCCACGAAGGCGTAGGCGGAATAACGCCCATGCCGAGGAAGGACAGAGCGGACTCGGTCAGAATGGCGCCACCAATGTTCATGGTCGCGTAGACCACGATGGAGGCGACGGAGTTCGGGAAGATGTGACGTACAACGATACGAGCATCAGATGCACCCATCGCGCGCGCAGCATCAACATAGTCGTTTTCCTTGACGGTCAAGATTGCAGAGCGGAAGACGCGCGCAATCGAAGGCCAGCCGAGAATACCGATGGCGATAAAGACGTTCTGAAGACCACGGCCGATAACGGCGATCATGGCGACAACGAACAGCACGTACGGGAACGCCAGGAAGATGTCCGCACAGCGCATGATGATCGTATCCCAGATGCCGCCGTAGAAACCGGCCAGAGCACCCATGACCAGACCAATCAGCGTGGAGATCGCGGTGGCCATAATTCCGACGGACAGCGAAACGCGCGCACCGTAGATAACGCGGACAAGAATGTCACGACCAAGGGCGTCGGTGCCAAACGGATGCTCTGCACACGGAGCCAGCAGCGACGTCTCGGCCATAGTGGTCGAGTCGGAAGCCGTCGGAGAACCGAGCCAGGGCTTAGCCCACAGATCTGCGGTCAGGGCAACCACAACGACGATGATGATCCAGCAGACACCGATAACGGCGAGCTTGTTCTTACGAAGACGCTTAAAAGCGTCGCCCCACAGCGTGCGGGACTTGGCGGGAGCAGATGCGACCTTGGTGGCGGTAGCCTGCTCCTGAGACTGAGAATCAGTTTCCTGCATGAGACGTACCTCCCTTAGGCCCTATCCGACGGACCGCCAAGGCGGATGCGCGGGTCGAGGAATGCATAGCTAATGTCGACGAGCAGGTTGATCACCATGACGACGACAACGATGAGCGTAACGCCGCCCATAACGATGGGCCAGTCACGCATGCTAATGGCGCGATAGACCTCATAGCCGATACCGGGCCAGTTAAAGACCGTCTCGGTCAGGATGGCGCCCGAAAGCATGCCACCAAAGTCGACACCAATATAGGTAACGACGGGGATGAGTGCATTCTTAAGCGCATGCTTGATGATGATCGCACGATTGGAGAGACCCTTGGCCTTTGCCGTACGGATGTAATCCTGGTTCATGACGTCAAGCAGCTGCGAGCGCATAATGCGGGCAGCGTAAGCGGTCGAAACCGAAGCCAGCGTAATGGTCGGAAGCACATAGTGCATCCAATCCTGATACTGAGAGCTGGAACCACCGGCACCCGAGATCGGCATGGAGAATGCACCGCCCGTGGCGTCCTTGAGGATGACGCCAAAGAACAGCTGCAACAACATACCGAGCCAGAAGGCCGGGACCGCAACGAGGATCGACGTGGTGAGCGTTACCAAAATATCCCAGAAGGAATAACGCTTTACCGCCGAAATGATACCCGCACCGATACCCATGATCGCCTCGAGTACGATGGCGCACGCGGCAAGTTTGACCGTATACGGATACTTCTGGGCGAAGATTTCCGTAACCGGCAGCTTGCGCTGATACGAATTGCCCAGATCGCCATGAAGCAGACCATTCATGTAATACAAGTAACGGTCCACGAGCGACGTTTGAACGGGGTCGCCGTTCTCGTCAAGGATCGCGTTGCCGTCCTCGTCCGTCTGGACCAGGTGATAGCGAACACGAAGCTGAAGCTCCACCTCGGGGGACAGAGCCTTGTCTCCACCGATCAGCTTGATCGGATCTCCCGGCACGATATTCTGGAGGGCGAACAGAATCAGCGTAACGCCCAAAAACACCGGGATGAACTGAAGCACACGTTTAACGATGTACTTACCCATACCACTCCCCTATCTAGGGATTAACCTAAATGGGATGCCGATCGCCAGACCGGCATCCCAAAATTACCATCAGCCAGTTTACCCCAGGTTAGGGAGAACTGTATGTTTCCCATGAGGTCTACGTAAATACTTGACCCTCACGGAAGCTGCAAACTCTTAAGCGAGCTCAGCGGTACCCAGATCGGCGTGCTTCTGCGGATCGACATAGAGGTGCTTGATGCGATCGGAGCCGGCGATGGTGTGCGTGTAGAACATCACCGGGATGACCGGGCAGTCGGCAGCGACCATTGCGTCGGCCTCCTGCATCTTAGCGACGCGCTCCTTGTCGTCAACCGTAGTGCGAGCCTCGTCGACCTTGGCGTCGAACTCGGGGTTGTTGTAACCAGAGCGGTTGTCGCCACCGAGGGAGTCGGAGTGGAACAGCGGATACAGGAAGTTGTCCATGATCGGGTAGTCGGCAATCCAGCCCAGACGACCGAACTGATAGTTGAAGTTCTGATACTGCTCGAGCAGGGCAGACCACTCGGGGGTATCGGAGACAGCGGTAACGCCAACCTTGGCGAGGTCGCCGATGATGGACTCCATGATCTCCTTGTGGCCACCGTCCTGGTTGTAGGAAAGGGTCACACTAATGCCACGGTCACCGTTGGCACCGGCAGGAGCAACCTTGTCGAGGTACTCGTTAGCCTTGTCGACGTCGTAGGCGCAGAACTCCCATGCGCCCTCCTTGTAGCCATCGATGCCCGGAGGAACAATGCCGTCGGCGGGGGTACGGGTACCCTTGAAGATGGTCTTGCAGATGGCCTCACGGTTAATGGCCAGGGAGATACCCCTACGCAGGTCAGCGTTGTTGAACGGCTCGGCCGTGTTGTTGCAGGTCAGGTAGTAGGTGGAAGTCTCGGCGCCGAGCAGCATGCGCTCGCCGTCACCCATGGTGTAGCCGTCCTTGGACACGCCGCGATCCTTCTTGGCGGCATCGATCTGAGCGACGGGAACGTCGCAGACATCAAGGTTACCGGCCTGGAACTCCTTGTAAGCGGTCTCCATGTCCTTGATGACCTGGAAGTGGATGCCATCGATCTTGGCCTTGTCGCCATAGTAATCGTCGAACTTCTTGACGTTGATCTCCTGGCCATCCTCCCACTTGCCGTCCATCATGAACGGGCCGTTACCGACCGGGGCAAGGTAGAAGCTCTTGACATCGGACTCGGCGCACTCGGGAACCGGGGCCAGAGCCGGGTGAGAGGCGACGAAGGGGAAGTCGGCGTAAGCGGAAGACAGCTTGACGACGAGGGTCTCATCGTCAGGGCACGTAACACCGCTGAGCTCGGTGGCGTTACCGGCAAGCAGATCGTCATAGCCCTCGACCATGGAAAGGTGATAGGAGACCTCGGAAGGGCCATACTCGGTAGCGATGGCCGACTTGGTGTTGACCAGACGCTCCCAACCGAGCTTGAAGGACTTAGAGGTAACGTCGTCACCGTTGTGGAACTTGGCCTTCTTGATCTTGAAGGTAAACTCGGTGGCGTCGTCGTTGGACTCAAAGGACTCGCAAGCCAGCGGAACGATCTCGCCCTTCTCGGCGTCGTAAGAGGTCAGAGCGTCAAAGAGCTGATACTCGACCTGAGTACCCTGGTCCTCCTGGACGTTGTAGGGGTCGATGCAGACCGGGTTGTTGATGTAGAAGTTCAGCGTCGAACCGGACTCAGAACCGGAAGCGTCGCCGCCCTTCTTGCCACATGCGGCAAGAAAAGCCATGGAGCTCGCAGCAAGGGTGCCGCCAACAAAGGCGCGACGACCCATAACGGGCTGGTGGAACATAGAATCAGCCATGCCATCCTCCTTATGAGATAGGACAAAGAAATGTTCAGTCGGACACATGTCGAGACAATCCGATCCGAACCATCAAAACGCTGCCCGCTGCTATGGCTGGTTATGCACAACAGGCCAACGTTTTGCAATACAGTAGCGCATTTTATGCACGATTTGGGGCTAATTCCGGTTAACGGTCAAGAATTTCTTTAGTTGGGCGCAGTATGTGGTGATATTTTTGACTCTGTTACGAATATGTAAACAAAAAAGGGTCCCGCACTTGCGGAACCCTTTACAAGTATTTATGCGGCTCGTGATTAGTAGCCCACGATGCCCTGCGGGAAGAAGAACATGCACAGCACGACGCACACGGCAAACACGACAGCCATGATGACGGTCAGGCGGTCGAGGTTCTGCTCCATAACACCTGTGGCAGAGCTGGAGTTATACAGCGAGCTAGCGATCATATCCGAAACGCCGGTACCCTTACCGGAATGCATCAGGACGAGAATCGTCAGCGCCACGGCAGAAACAGCCCAAACGACAAACAGAAGAATCTGGAACGGACCCATAGATAAGCTCCTTAATAGAACAATTCAAACTCCAGTACTGTACCACAACCCCCGCTCTCCCCTACCCGCCACTCGGGGACGGGGAAGAAATGGCAGAAATACCAAAAAAGGGTTGCCCGAATATGGACAACCCCTTTTCAAAGAAACGATTGGCGTTTTCTCTTAGGCCTCGGTGGCGAGCACGCGACCCGTCATCTCGGCGGAAGGCTCAATACCAGCCATGGTGAGCATGGTCGGAGCGATATCGGAAAGACGGCCGTCCTCGATACCGGTGAGCTTGGCCTTCTCATCAACGATGATGAACGGCACACGGTTGGTGGTGTGAGCCGTAAACGGATGCTTGGAACCGTCGGAAGCAACGTCAAACATGTGATCGGCGTTGCCGTGGTCGGCGGTGATCAGCGCAAAGCCGCCCTTGGCGAGAATCGCCGGGACAACCTTAGACAGGGCATCGTCAACGGCCTCGACGGCCTTAACGGCGGCGTCGAAGACACCGGTGTGACCAACCATGTCGCAGTTCGCGAAGTTCACGATGTAGAAATCAGCGCGATCCTCGTTGATGGCGGCGACAAGCTTCTCGGTAACCTCGGGAGCGCTCATCTCGGGCTGCAGATCGTAGGTAGCGACCTTGGGGGAAGCGACGAGCACGCGCTCCTCGCCCTCCTTGGGCTCCTCGATGCCGCCGTTGAGGAAGAACGTCACGTGGGCGTACTTCTCGGTCTCGGCGGTGTGCAGCTGCTTCAGGCCATTGGCGGCGATAACGTCGGCCAGAACGTTCTCGGGGAACGTCTTGGGGAAGGCGACCTCGACGTCAAACGTCGGATCGTACTCGGTCATCGTCACAAAGTGCGAAAGCTTGATCTGCTCGCGCTCAAAGCCGTCGAACTCCTTGTCCGTGAACACGCGGGTCATCTGACGAGCGCGGTCGGGACGGAAGTTAAAGAAGATAGCCGCGTCGCCCTCGTGAATGCCCTCGTTGTGGGCAGCGAAGGGCTCGACGAACTCGTCGCCGCGCGGATCCTTCTCGTAGTAGGCCTTGATACCGGCAACGGGGTCGACATCGGCATCGGACGCGTTGACCATGACGTCGTAGGCGCGCTGGATGCGCTCCCAACGATTATCGCGGTCCATGGCCCAATAACGGCCCGAGACGGTGGCAACGCGAGCGTCGCAACCGGTCTCCTCGGAGATCTTAGCCAGGAAGGCGCAGAACTCACTCATGTAGCCAGCGCCGGACTGCGGGTCAACGTCGCGGCCATCCATGAAGGCGTGGACGCGAACGGTCTTGACACCGTGCTCGGCAGCCATCTTGACCAGAGCCTCGACGTGGTTCATGTGAGAATGAACACCGCCAGGGCTCATAAGGCCCATGAGGTGAAGAGTCTTGCCGTCAGCCTTGACGTCGTCCATAGCCTTGACGAAGACCTCGTTCTTGGCGATGGAGCCGTCCTTGATGGCGTTGTTGATACGCGAAAGCTCCTGGAACACGATGCGGCCGGCACCGATGTTGAGGTGACCCACCTCGGAGTTGCCCATCTGGCCATCGGGAAGGCCCACGTCCTCGCCCGAAGCACCGAGCGTGGTGTGAGGATACTTCTCGTACAGGCTATCAAGGAAGGGCGTCTTGGCAGCGGCGACGGCGTTCTCGCCATCGGCCGGAGCAAGGCCGCAGCCATCCATGATGATCAGGAGTGCAGGAAGATGACGCTGTGCCATATGTCCTACTCGCCTGCCTTGACGACCATAGAGGCGAAGTCGGCAGCCTTGAGCGAAGCGCCGCCCACGAGGGCGCCGTCAACGTCGGGCTTGGCGACGAGCTCAGCGATGTTGCCGGGCTTGGCAGAGCCACCATAGAGAACGCGGATGCCGTTGGCAAGCTCCTCGCCGAACATCTCCTTGAGGGTCTCACGGATAGCGCCGCAGACCTCCTGAGCGTCCTCGGCGGTAGCGGTCTTGCCGGTGCCGATGGCCCAGATGGGCTCGTAGGCGACGACGACCTGCTTGGGGCAGGTGATCTCAAGACCAGCAAGGCCAGCCTTGACCTGGTTCACGACGTGCTCGACATAGGTGCCGGCCTCGCGGACCTCAAGGGACTCGCCGCAGCAGAAGACGGGAACAAGACCGGCGGCAACGAGGGCCTTGGCCTTCTTGTTCTGATCCTCGTCGGTCTCGTGGAAGTAGTCGCGACGCTCGGAGTGACCGATGATGCAGTAAGTGCAGCCAGCGGACTTGAGCATGTCGCAAGAGGACTCACCGGTGAAGGCACCCTTAGCCTCCCAGTACACGTTCTGTGCACCGAGGGCAATGGGGGCAGCCTGAATGCGGTCATGAACCGTGGTGATGTCGATGGTCGGAGGGCAGACGAGCACCTCGACGCCAGCCGGAACCTCGGGCAGAGCCTGAGCCAGCTCGTCGGCGAGCTTGGCAGCCTCGGCGACGTCGTTGTTCATCTTCCAGTTACCAGCGATAAGAAGGGTGCGATTAGGCATCGAGAAGCGCCTCCACTCCGGGCAGGGCCTTACCCTCGACGAGCTCCATGGAAGCGCCGCCACCGGTGGAGATCCAGCTCATCTTGTCGGCCAGGTTGAACTTGTTGACAGCTGCGACGGAGTCGCCACCGCCGATGATCGAGGTGCAGTCGGCCTCGGCGACAGCCTCGGCGATAGCCTGGGTGCCGTGAGCGAAGTTGTCGAACTCGAAGACGCCCATGGGGCCATTCCAGAACACGGTCTTGGCGCCCTTGACGGCCTCGGCGTAAAGCTCCTCGGTCTTGGGGCCGATGTCCATACCCTCACGGTCGTCGGGGATAGCGTCGGAAGCGACAACCTCGGGGACAGCGTCCTCGCCAAAGTGATCAGCAACACGGTTGTCGATGGGGAGCAGGATCTTGACGCCCTTCTCCTCGGCCTTCTTGAGCATCTCGCCGGCGCGCTCGACCCAGTCCTCTTCCTTGAGGGACTGACCGACGGACAGTCCCTGAGCCAGGAAGAAGGTGTAGGCCATGCCGCCACCGATAATCAGGGTGTCAGCGGAGTCGATGAGGTGATCGAGAACGCCGATCTTGGAGGAAACCTTGGAACCGCCGACGATAGCGACGAAGGGGCGCTCGGGCTCGGCGAAGATGCCGGTCAGCGTGTCGACCTCCTTCTCAAGCAGGAAGCCAGCGACGGCAGGCAGGTAAGCGGCGGGGCCCACGACGGAACCCTGGGCGCGGTGAGCGGTGCCGAAGGCATCGAGAACGAAGACGTCACCATAGGAAGCGAGCTTCTTGGCGATCTCGGGATCGTTCTTCTTCTCACGCTTATCGAAGCGGACGTTCTCGAGAACGAGAACCTTGCCCGGCTCGACGGCAGCGACAGCCTCGGCAGCCTTCTCGCCGTAAGTGTCGGCGACAAAGGCAACGTCGAGACCAGAGAGCTCGGCGAGCTTCTTGGCGACGGGCTCGAGGGACAGCTCGGGCTGGAAGCCGGTGCCATCGGGACGGCCGAGGTGGCTCATGAGGATGACGCGAGCGTTGTGCTCAACGAGATAGTTGATGGTGGGCAGGGCAGCCTTGATACGGGTGGTGTCGCCAACGACGCCATCCTTGATAGGCACGTTGAAGTCAACGCGGACGAGAACGCGCTTGCCGTCGACATCGATGTCGCGGACGGTCTTCTTGGTAAAGGCCATGTTTGCTTCTACCTTTCGTACGTGTCTGCCTTCCATTACGGCAGACGATTTCTTATAAAAAGGACGCGACCCTAGGGTGTAAGCCCTATAAGGCCGCGCCCTTCTTTAGACGCTCAACGAGCTATTCGCTAAAAGCTAAATTAAGCAACGAACTTCTCGAAGTACTTGATGGTGCGGACCATCTGAGAGGTGTAGGAGTTCTCGTTGTCGTACCAAGAGGTGACCTGAACGAGGGTCTGGCCGTTGCCGAGGTCAGAGCACATGGTCTGAGTGGCGTCGAAGATGGAGCCGTGGGTCTCGCCGACGATGTCGCGGGAGACGATCTGGTCCTCGTTGTAGGCGAAGGTCTCGGGGATGGTCTCGGCGTAGGCCTTCATGGCAGCGTTGACCTCGTCGACGGTGACCTTCTTGTCAACGACGGCGTAGAGGTTGGTCAGCGAGCCGGTCGGCGTCGGGACGCGCTGGGCGGCACCGATGAGCTTGCCGTTGAGCTCGGGGAGAACCAGGCCGATGGCCTTGGCAGCGCCCGTGGTGTTCGGGACGATGTTCTCGGAGCAGGCGCGGGAGCGACGGAAGTTGCCCTTGCGCTGCGGGCCGTCGAGCGGCATCTGGTCGCCGGTGAAGGCGTGGATGGTGGTCATGATGCCGGACACGATGGGAGCGAAGTCGTTCAGACCCTTGGCCATCGGGGCGAGGCAGTTGGTGGTGCAGGAAGCAGCGGAGATGATGTTGTCCTCAGCGGTCAGCGTCTCATGGTTGACGTTGTACACGATGGTGGGCAGATCGCTGCCGGCCGGAGCGGAGATGACGACCTTCTTGGCGCCAGCGTTGATGTGGGCCTGAGCCTTAGCCTTGCTGGTGTAGAAGCCGGTGCACTCGAGAACGACGTCGACGTCGAGGTCGCCCCAAGGCAGGTTGTTGGCGTCGGCCTCCTTGTAGATCTTGATCTCCTTGCCGTCAACGGTGATGGAATCCTCGCCAGCAACGACCTCGTGATCGCGAGCGTAGTTGCCCTGCGTGGAGTCGTACTTCAGCAGGTAAGCGAGCATATCGGGAGAGGTGAGGTCGTTGATAGCGACGATCTCGGAGCCCTCATGACCGAACATCTGACGGAAAGCCAGACGACCGATGCGACCGAAGCCGTTAATAGCAACCTTTACTGCCATTGTGTCTCCTTTCGTAAGGCCCCCGCGAGCTACAGCGCCCGCCGTTGAGGCCCACAAACTAACCACTCGCCTAATATACCTTTTTTTTGACTTGAATTTCACGAGAATGCTCGAAATTGAAAATCAAATTTACGTTAAAACGTTTTAAAGAATAAAATAGCAGCTAAATCCGTATATAAGTCGATACTTCAAACTACTTGTTTGCTTCAATGAGCTTTTCAAGCCTCAAAACGCGATGGTACAGGGCAGACTTCGACAAGGGAGGGTCAGCCATCTCGCCCAGATCGCGCAGCGACAGATCGGGATAGCGCTCGCGCAGGTCGCAAAAGACTGCCAAGGCGTCCGGAAGCGTGTCGCGCAAACCCCGCTGTTCGAGCTCATCGATCAACGCAAGCTGATGCTGGGCGGCACCCGCACTTCTGGTCTGATTGGCCAGTTCGGCATTCACGCGACGGTTTACGTCGTTCTTAACCAATTTGACCGCGCGCGCCTCCTCAATCTCGGCAACGCTGCGCTTGGCACCAATCAGCTTTAGGAGCTGCTCGATCTCCTCGGCGCTCTTAATGTAGACAGCAAAGGATCCGCGCCGCGCGTTAACGCGCGCATGGACCCCAATCTGCTCCAATAGATCGCAAAGTCCCCGAGCATACTGCTCGCCCTGCACCGCGATCTCCAAATGAAAGTCGCCGCGGGGATCGGCCACGAAACCGCCGGCGATGAGCGCGCCGCGGATGTAGGCAAGCCTGCAGCAGGGACGGGCAACGATGTGCCGGGGAACACCAGCGACGAGCCCTCCCCTGCGGTCGAGAATGCCCAGCAGCACCAGAGCCTTGTCCAGGTCGGGCTGATCGGGCAGGGTAATGAGATAGTTACGGACCTTATGCAAGACCGATTTACGAACGGTGAATTCCGTTTTGAGCTTAAGGATGCGATGCGTCAGTGTGATCATCGTGCGCGCGACGGCACCCGTCTCGGTCGCGACCGTCAAACGATACCGCCCGGAGCCGGCCAGCGAAAGTGTACCGCTCACACGCGTCAGGGCGGCAAGCGTCGACAAATCGCAGTATTCACATTCGGGTTCGCAGCGCGCGAGCTCGTCACGCACCTCGGCGGTAAACGACATGCAGGCCTATGCTTTCGTGTTGGCGCGCGACAGGTCGCGATGGGAAATGCTCACGTGATATTGGGCGCCTTCCAAATAACGTGCCGTGGCCTCGGCGATGGCAACGCTGCGGTGTTGACCGCCCGTACAGCCGATGGCGATAGAAAGCTGCGGCTTGCCCTCCGCGATATAGCCCGGCATCACCGTATCGAGCAGCTGCGTCCAGGCCTTCCAGAACTCCTGGGTCTTGGGATGGTCCAAAACAAAATCGGAGACCTTTTTATCGAGACCGGTCATGGTGCGCATCTCGGGATCGTAGAACGGATTGGGCAGGAAGCGGACGTCGATCATAATATCCGCCTCGACGGGCATGCCGTGCTTAAAGCCAAACGAGAACACGTGAACGTCCATGAGCTGCTGGTCGGACAGCTCGGAGAACGCCATGCGCAATTTATTGCGCAGAGCAGAAGTGCGCAAGCGGCTCGTATCGATAATCATGTCAGCTCGGTCGCGAACGCCCTGCAGCTGCAGGCGCTCGCGCTGAATCGCATCGGCCGTAGTCTCCCCCGGCTTGGCAATGGGATGGCGGCGGCGGTTTTCGCTATAACGACGGATCAGCACCTCGTCAGAGGCCTCGAGAAACACGATGTCACAGCTCATCTCGCGCTCCTCGAGCGCGGCAACGGCATCGAGCAGCTCATCGAACAAGCCCTGGCTGCGCAGGTCGCAGGTGACGGCAAGATGCCTGCCCACGCCCGTATTGATGCCGACGAGTTCGGCAAGCTGGGCAATCAGACGCGGAGGCAAGTTGTCGATGCAAAAATAGCCCATGTCCTCGAACACATGCATGGCCTGCGTTCGGCCCGATCCGGACATTCCGGTGATGATGACGATATCGGGGATGCGCTCCGAGCGCTCCGCCGCATCCATGGCATCTCCCTTTTGCATGTGTGCCTCCTAAAACAAGCGCGGGACCCGGCCAGCGGATCCCGCGCGATCAATTGCCTTTATTGAGTATACCGCCCCAAGCGGATACGAGGCCTGTCTTACGCCTCAAGCGCAGCCTTGAACCAACTTGTAATACTCGTGGGGTGCGTGATGGCGGTGCCGACGACAACGGCCCAGGCGCCCGCATCGATCGCGGCGCGGGCCTCCTCGGGCGTGTGCACGCGGCCCTCGCAGATGATGGGAAGACCGGGGAATTCCTCGGTCGCCTGACGCAGAAGCGGCAGATCGGGGCCATCGGCCATGGTGCAGTCGATAGCGGCAACACCATGAGAAAGCGTGGTGGACACCAGGTCGAAGCCCATGTCGACAGCACGACGAATATCCTCGATGGTGGCACAGTCGGCCATCAGGAGCACGCCCTCCTCGTGCAGTGGACGGAAGGTGTCCTCGACGGTCTTGCCATCGGGACGCGGGCGATCAGTGGCATCAATTGCCACGATGTCAGCACCGGCGGCAACGCAGGCGCGAGCGTGACGCAGCGTCGGCGTGATGTAGACGCCCTCGTGACCATCCTTCCACAAGCCGATGACGGGGACCTCGCAGCGGCCCTTAATGGCGGCGATGTCGGCAAGGCCCTGGCAGCGAATGGCGGCGGCGCCGCCGAGCTCGCAAGCGCGAGACATTTGAGCCATGGTCTCGGGCGTACGAAGCGGCTCGCCCATATACGCCTGAACGCTCACGACGAGCTTGCCCTTCAGGGATTGAATCAAAGGATCGACGGTCATGTTCGACTCAACCTTTCTCAAAACAGCCTTCTGAGACACCGCACCTTGACGTTCAAACCGTCGCTCGCGTACCGAAGTACGCTTCGCTCCTCTTTCACGTCAATCCGCGGCACCTCAGAAGGCGCACTTGGTAGTTATGTTTACTTCAACGATGCAAGAAGGTGTTCGGCGGCACCGATGAGCGGAGCATCGCCCTCCAGAGAACCGATGAGGATCGGCGTGTCCTGAAGCGGATCGAGCGCCTGGCTGGCATAGCCCTCGTGCACCGAATCCTTCCACGTCTGTGAACGCCAATCGGGACCTTGATGAATCACGCCGCCCGAAAGCACGATGACCTCAGGGTCCAGGATGTTAGCGAGCGAGCCCAAGCTGGCACCCAGCGCAAAGCCGGCGTCATGGATGACCTCGGTCGCCTTTGCGTCGCCCGCACGGCACAGGTCGTTCACATCGCGACCAACCGAAGGACGGCTGGGGTCGACGCGACCGAAGCGCTCATCGTACATACGACCAATGGAAGTGCCCGAAGCAACCGACTCTAGATGGCCAGAACGGCCGCAGGCGCAGGGAATGCCGGCGGCAGCCGAGCACTCGATGTGGCCCATGTGACCGGCAGCACCATGGAAGCCCTGCATCACGCGGCCGTTCTCGACATATGCGCCGCCGATGCCCGTGCCGATGCCCAGGCACAAGACGGAGAACTTGCCCTTGCCGACGCCCCAGTGGGCCTCGCCCAGAGCATGAGCCTGCACGTCGCCCACAACGGCAACAGGGAGACCAAGGTCCTCGCGCAGACGCGGCCCCAACTGAACGCCGGACCAGCCAGGCATAATCTCGTTGGCATACGCGATGGCGCCCGTCTTGGGATCGACGACACCGGCGGCACCGATACCGACACCGAGGACCTCGACATCGGGATTCGCCTCGAGAGCAGCTTTGATGGACGCCTCGATACGCTGGAAGACGGCCTCGCCGCCCTCCTGGGCCTCAGTAGGAACCTCGGCCTCAAAAACGGGATGGGGCACGCTGCCGTCAGCCGGGTACTCCATGATGGCGGTCGCGATCTTAGTTCCGCCGATATCGACAGAGCAGACGTACTTGTTCTCCATGTCGCTCTCCTTCGGAGATAAATAACAACTACAGGAAATGCGCCGTCAGGCTAGCCGTCACAGCGCGGTAAAGGTTTTCCAGGTGCCCGAGATCGCCGAGAAACCGTGTGGCCATTGACCTAATGGGTCATGGCCGCACGGTTGAACGGCGAGGTCGGGTGCCTGGGGAAGCTTTACAGGAGACCGTTGTCCTGGAGGACCTTCTTAATCGCCTCGACGTTCTCGCCGGTCATGGCCTTCACCGGGCGCGGCATGGTCGGGCTGTCGAAGATGCCCATGAGGTTCATAGCGGTCTTGAAGGCGCCAACGCCACCGGCATAGCCCTGGACGCCCGAGGTGACATCCCAGATGTGGGAGATCTCGTTGAGGCGATCCTGCTCGGCCTTGACGGTAGCCCAGTCGCCGGCCTGAGCGGCCTTCCACTGGCGCACGTAGCCCTCGGGCTCAACGTTGGCGAGACCCGGGACGGAACCGTCGGCGCCACCGAGGTAAGCGCCGTCGACAACAACCTCGTGACCGGTGAGGATGCTCATCGGATGGCCGTTCTTCTCGTTCTCCTGAACGAGGTAGCGGAACGAGATGTCATCGCCCGAGGAATCCTTGACGCCGGCCAGGACGCCCTCGGCGCCGAGCTTAGCAAGGAGCTTCCAGGGGAGCTTGGTGTGGACGCACACGGGGATGTCGTAGGCGAAGATGGGCAGGTCGAGCTCCTCGTGCAGGATGCGGAAGTGCTCCTCGACCTCGGTCATGCCCTGCAGGGCATAGAACGGGCAGGTGGCGACGAGCGCATCGGCGCCCAGCTCCTGAGCGACCTTACCATGCTCGATCATGCGCTCGGTCTCGGTATCGATGATGCCGACCAGAACGGGAACGCGGTGGTCGACGATGCGCACGGCCTCGGCGACAATCTGGCGACGGCGCTCGTCGGTGGAGAAGACGACCTCGCCCGAGGAGCCCAGGAAGAACAGGCCATCGACGCCGGCATCGATCATGCGGTTGATGCTGCGCTCAAAGGAGGCAACATCAAGCTGGTGGTCTTCGGTATCGGGAACAACGACGGGAGGGATAACGCCGGTGAATTTCTGAGTTGCCACAAGAATCTCCTTAGTTGTCTTGCGGGCGGCCCTATGCCACCCACTCTTGTTGGCAGTGTCCAGGCCGTCTAGGCCAAAGAACACGGGTAGAACGTTTGGTTAAAGAAGTCGACGACTTCGTTTTCGAACGCATTGATGCGCTCGTGAGCGTATTTGGCATAAATGATATGCCTTCGGTCACACTCAAGACCGTTGAATACGGCAAACTGACCCTTGGGATCGCTCACGGCGTCCATAAGCGATGTGCCCATGAGCACCGATCCGCGCACCCGAGACGACAGCGCCTCGAGGCCACCGGGAATTGGATTGGCAACCGCCGTGCAGGCAAGACCCTGCTCGTCCAGAGCAGAAACCGCCAGCGCGACTCCGCCGCCAAGGCCCTCGCCCCACGCAAAAATGCGATCGGAGTCCACGCCGTCAAGATTGCGCGCGACCTTCGCCAACGCGCAGCCCCAACGGACGCGCTCGACAAAAGCGGGCGAAGCAATTCCCCGCTGCAGGTCGTCCGCACCAGCAACATCGTCATCCAGTGCAAGCACGGCATATCCCATGGCGGCAAATCTCGTCATGTGATGCCAGCCGCGCACAGGCCGATCGATGTCATGGAACATCAGGCACAGCGGCACGCGCTCAGATACTCGGGCACGACCAACAGGCTCAATCAAACGAGCGTGGACCGCATGGTCACCGAGCTCAAAGGAAACCTCCGAGTAACGGGCGCAGGGGTTAACAAAGTCAATCGCCGTAACAGTCAACCCGCAAACCTCAAGGTCCGAAGCGGCTGTCTTCAAATCGGATATATCCGCCAAAGCATCGCCGCGCCAATCCCGGAAATCGGAGAGCCTTGACGAAACCGTTCCAGGAATTCCCACGAGCCCGGGGACTATCAGCTCATCGATATTGCTCTCGCACTTAGACATGAGCCTCCCCTCCCTCACAGAAAAACGGAATGATCAAATCATCAAAGTCCTGAATCTCCTCGTGGCCAAAGCCCTCAAAGAACTCATGACGCTTGTCGCAGGACAGGTTGTTGTACACCGCAAACTGCGTTGCCGGCGGACAGACGATATCGGCCGTGCCCGTACCAAACAGCACGGGGCACTTGACCATGGGGGCAAAATTCTTGGAATCGAAGTACGCCAGCTTGGCATAGGCTTCCTCGATACGAGTCGAGTCCTCGTCAAACCAACGCGACCAATAGCGTAGACCCTCGTAGGCAATATCGTCGGCGTCCAGATCCCAAACCAGGCGGAAGTCCGACAGGAAGGGATAGAGGATGGCGGCTCGATTGATAAGCTCGCTGTTAAGCGCGCAGGTCGCAATACCCAAACCGCCGCCCTGCGATGCGCCGTTCACATACACGCGGGTAAGATCGATGCCCTCGAGCTCGCGAACGATACGGCACAGAATGCGGATATCCTGATGTAGGCGGACATAGTAGAGGCTGGCCGGGTCGCCGTCGATACCGGCGACGATATGGCCCGCGACCGTCGTGCCCTCAAATCCACCAATGTCCTCGGAGGGGCCTCCTTGGCCAGGACAATCGAGAGCAATGAGCGCCATGCCCATGCCCGCAAACGACGCCTGCTCAAACCAGCTGCGGCTCGCACCCGGATATCCATGGAACTGAAGTACCAATGGCACGGGCTCGTCCGAGACGGGTTTAAGGTACTTGGCATGCAGGCGCGCGCCACACATGCCGGTATACCAGAGGTCGAAAAACCGACAGGTCGCGGAATCCGCAACCGAAGCAGCCTCAATCGCGTAGTCGAGCTCGACGGCGTCGGCCTCGGCTATGCGGTCCTTCCAAAAGAGATCGAAATCCGATGGACGGGGCAAAGCGCCTCGATATTCACCAAATTGCTGTTGTAGCTCCTGAGCACTTGACATGGCTCGTGAACCCAACCTTTCGAAATCGCAACGGAGGTGCGCCCGGCAAGGGAACCGGGCGCACGGGAGGGAAAGCGAGGCTACTCGCCGAGCTTGGGATGCAGCAGCGACGGCGCAGCACCGAGCAGCATCTTGGTGTAGGGGTCCTGAGGGTGCTGGAAGACCTGCTTGGCCTCGCCCTGCTCGACGATCTTGCCACCATTCATAACGATGATGTCGTCAGAGATATAGCGGACCGTCTGGATGTCATGGCTGATGAACACCATGGCCAGGCCGAGCTCCTTCTTAAGGTCGGTCAGCAGGTTCAGAATCTGCGCGCGGACCGAAACGTCCAGAGCCGAGGTGGGCTCGTCGGCAATGATGGCATCGGGGTTCAGCGAAAGGGCACGGGCAATTGCGACGCGCTGGCGCTGGCCGCCCGAAAGCTGGCCGGGAAGAACCTCGGCGGCGGAGCTGGGCAGACCGGTGAGCTCCAAGAGCTCCTTGACGCGCTTCTCCTGCTCGGCCTCGGTACCCAGGTTGTGGACGCGCATGGGGTCGAGCAGTTGCTCGCGAACGACCATGCGGGGGTTGAGCGCCGTGGCCGGGTTCTGGAACACGACCGAGATGACGCGGCCCATGTGGCGACGGTCCTCGGCGGTACGCTTGGTAACGTCCTTGCCCTTAAAGTAGACCTTGCCGCTCGTGGGGGCCTGAAGGCCGCACATGACGTTGGCGGTGGTGGACTTTCCGCAACCGGACTCGCCGACGATGCCGATCGTCTGGCCGGGCATGAGCTTAATCGTTACACCCTGGACGGCGTGAACCAGGTTGGGGTGCAGAATCGAGCCGGTACGGGTCCTAAAGGTGACATGGACGTCATCAAGGAAGATGATCGGCTCGACGCCGTTGACTGCGGTCTCGCTCATCTACATCACCTCCGCGTGAGGGGTCAAACCATTTGCCTTGAGCACCTCATCGGGGAGCTCGGAATAGAAGTGCTCGGTGCCGGGCACGCGCTTGAAGACCGGACGGGTGTCCAAGCCAATGCGCGGATGGCTCGAGCGGGGTGCGAAGCGATCGCCCTTGGGGAAATCGCGCGGGCTCGGAACGGCACCGGGCACCTGGTGCAGGCGGCCCGAACCGCTCTCGATGGACAGGACGGAACCCAGAAGGCCGCGGGTGTACTCGTGAATCGGGTTGGTGAGCAGCTCCTTGGTGGGCGCCTGCTCGATAACCTGACCGGCGTACATAACCGTGATGTTATGGGCAACCTCGGCGACCAGCGCCAGGTCATGCGAAACGAAGATCATGGCAAAGCCGAGCTTGGCCTGAAGGTCGTTAAGCAGCTTGATGACCTGCTTCTGGACGGTAACGTCCAGAGCGGTCGTGGGCTCGTCGCAGATGACCAGCTTGGGGTCGCGGGTAAGGGCCATAGCGATCAGAACGCGCTGACGCTGACCACCGGAAAGCTCATGCGGATAGCTCTCGAGCGTACGCTTGGGGTCGAGGCCCACGAGCTCCAGGAGCTCCTCGGCGCTACGGGTGCCGCCACGCTTGGTGAGCTGCTTCATCTGGGCGGAAATGAGCATGGAGGGGTTGAGCGAGGACAGGGCGTCCTGATAGACCATGGCGATATCGGTACCGCGCAGGCCGAACCACTCCTTCTTGCTCATCTTGAGCAGGTCGCGGCCCTCCCAGAGAACCTCACCGGAAAGATGCTCGTCATCGTCGGTCAGGCCCATGATGGCCAGCGTGGTGATGGACTTACCGCAGCCGGACTCGCCTACCAGGCCCATGGTCTGGCCGGGACGGACGTCAAAGTTGACGTGGTCGACGACGTTGATGTCACCGTGGTGCTCAAACTGGATGCAGAAATCGCGGACCGAAAGAATCGGCTCAACGGACTCATCGGGCACATGGCGGTCGTTACGCTTGAGTTCGACATCGCGCAGAGCGCCAAGACGGGCGGACAGGGACTGAGCCTGCTCCTTGTAAGCGCGAACGGGGTCGGAGACCAGCAGGTCGGCCTCGCGGCGCTTGGAGGAGTCGGTCGGATCCAGGGCGGCGGAGGGAGCAGCGGCCATGGCGTCGGTAATGCCCTCGGAGAGGATGTTGAGTGCCAGGCAGGTGATCATGATGGCCAGGCCCGGGAACAGCGCCTGCCACCAACGGCCAGCGAGCACGCCACCGCGAGCGTCGGCGAGGATGTTGCCCCAGGTAGCGGTGGGCTCCTGGATACCAGCGCCGATGAAGGTCAGCGAGGCCTCGAAGATGATGGCGTCGGCGACCAGGGTAACGGTGAAGACCATGATCGGGGCGATGCAGTTACGCAGAACATGCTTGATCAAAATCCACGGAGCCTTGGCGCCGGAAACGATGACCGCGCGGACATAGTCCTCGCCGTACTCGGACACGATGTTGGCGCGCACGATACGGGCAATCTGCGGAGTATACATAAAGCCGATGGCGAAGATGATCGACGGCACGGAATTGCCCAGGATGGAGACGAAGACGGCAGCGAGGGCGATGCCCGGGATGGACATGATGATGTCCAGGATGCGCATGATCGCCTCGGAAACGGACTTGCGCGAAACCGCCGCGAGGGCGCCCACGATCGAGCCGCAGACCAGAGCCATGGCAGTGGCGCCAAAGCCGATGATCAGCGAGTAACGACCACCGTAGAGCATGCGCGACAGAATGTCGCGACCCTTATCGTCGGTACCGAAGATAAATCCGTTGCCGGGAGCCTGGCGAGCCGTAAAGATCTCGACCGGGCTATAGGGGGCAAGAAGGGGCGCCAGAATCGCGGTCAGGGCGACCAGCACCAGCACGACGGCGGCAATCTTAGAAGACAGCGTCATCTTCTTCCAGCCACCGAGCTTGAGCCCCTTGGAGGCAGCTTTCTCGAGCTGCTCGGTTTGCTTCTCTCGAATCTTTACCATAATCTACACCGTCCTGATGCGCGGGTTGATGAGCAGGTAGAGCATGTCAACCACGATGTTGATGATGATGAAGGCAAGAGCAACGACGATGACGACGCCCTGAACCAGGTTCGCCTCGTTGCCCTGAACGCCCTGCAGAATCGCAGTACCCATGCCGGGGAGGTTGAAGATGACCTCGATGACGACAGCACCGCCCATGAGGTAGCCGATCTTAAGACCGAGGGTGGTGACCGGGGTGATCAGTGCGTTGCGCAAAACGTTGATGCCGACGACGACCTTCTCGGGAACGCCGGCGCCGCGAGCCATACGGACATAGTCCTTATCGAGCTCCTCGACCATGGCCGTACGCACGATACGAGTCATCTGGCCCGTCAGCGGGAATGCCAGAGCGATAGCGGGCATGATCATACGTCCCAGATAGCCAGCCGGGTTGGTGGTGAAGTGAGGCAGAGCACCGGACGCCGGGAGCACCTTAAGGTAGGAAGAGAACAGCAAAATCAACAGAACGGCAAGCCAGAACGACGGGGTTGCCAAGCCGGCGATGGAGAAGACGCGGATCACTTGGTCCGGCCATTTATCGCGATACAGTGCCGCGATGACGCCGAGCAAAAACGAGACGACCGCGCCGATGGCAAGACCGATAAAGGTCAGCTGCATCGTGACGGGCAGGGCCGTGGAGATGCGCTTGGCAACGGAGTTGCGAGCAGCACCATAGGTGCCCATGTCACCATGGATCAAATCGCCCATGTAGCGCACGTAGCGCACGGGCCAGGGGTCGTCCAGACCATACTTCTCATGGTACTCGGCAACCGCCTCGGGCGAGGCACCGTCACCCAACGCCGTATAGGCGGGGTCGGTCTTGGAGAACGACATAAGGAAGAACACCAGGACGGTGACGCCCAATGCCATGATCGGCAGCGCCACGAGACGCCTTCCAATCAAACGTAGAAAGTTGTTCACGTTCTCTCCCCTTTCTTTTGTCGGTAGGACCAACTGGTATATGAGTATGGATACTCATTACAAGACCCGAGCGACATCGAGGCCGCCCGGGTCTTTGTTTCAACTATGAGGACGTTGCCTTACGACCGACGCCCCACATATGACTCAAGCGAGTCTTAGGCCTTGACGGTCGCGACGCCCCTGAAGGACATGCTCGTCGTGCCGATGCCCTTGAAGCCATCGAGGGCCTCGCCGTTGGGCGCGGTGGACGGATCGTCCCAGGAAGCGGAGACGGTCTTGACGTGGACAACGGGGTACAGAACTGCGTTGTCAGCGATGATATCGAAGCACTCGTTCCACTTCTTCTGCTGCTCGTCGCCCTCGGCGGCAAGAGCCTCGTCCATGAGACCGTGGAGCTTCTGCCACTCAGCGGAATCCTTCCACGGGCAACGGGTCTGCATCCAGACGTTGTCGCCGTACCACCAGTTGAGCAGCAGGTCGGGGTCGGCGCCGAAGCAGGAAGGATCGCCAGGGGCAAGGAGGATATCGTAGGCCTCGCCGCCGTCGATGGCAGCGTAGGTGGCCGGCGAGGTATCGGTCTGGATGGTCACATCGAAGCCGAGAGCGTCGAGGTCGTTCTTGACCTGGGCGGCCATGCCCTTGATCTGCTCGTTGTCGGTGGTGCGCAGGGTGATGGCGCCCGGGGTGATGCCAGACTCCTCGATGAGCTTCTTGGCCTTCTTGGCGTCGGTCTTGTACACCGTGGAAGCCTCATGATAGTTGGTGAAGCTCTTGGGCAGGTAGCAGCTGGCAGCGGTGGCAAGGCCGGCGAAGGTGTTGGTGATCATCTTCTCGGTGTCGAGCGCGTACATGACGGCCTGACGGACCTTGACGTTGTTCCAAGGCTCCTTGGCGACGTTGAACATGATGAAGCGGGTGCCGAAGCCCTGGACGTTGTCGATCTTGCAGCCAGCGCTCTCGAGCTGGTCGACGGCGTCAGCGGTGACGAGCTCCATAACGAGCGTGGAGCCTTCCTGCTGGGCGGTAACGCGAGCGGTGGGGTCGGTCAGGATGCTGTACTGGATCTTCTTATCCTCGGCAGCATACTCACCGTTGTACTCGGGGTTGGGAACCAGGGTGATCTCGGTATCGGAGATGGAGTCGTACATCCAGGGGCCGGAACCGATCGGCTGCTTGGCGCGATCCTCCTCGGACTGAGTAGCCGGGGTAACACGGATGATGGCCAGACGATCCTTGAGCAGGGAGAAGTTGGGGACCTTGGTCTTGACCGTTACAGTGCTGGCGTCCTTGGCCTCGATGGACTCGAAGGGCTGGAAGAACGGAGCATAGGTAGCGGAAGCAGCGCAAGCGGTGTAGGAAGCGACGACGTCGTCAGCAGTGACCTCGGTGCCATCGGAGAACTTGGCGCCCTTGCGGATGGTGACCTCGAAGGTGGTGTCGTCCACGGACTTGGGATCGTCGGTGGCGAGCTCGTTGAAGGTGCTGTAGTCGTGGTAATCGATGCCGTAGAGGCCCTCGACGACGTGCCAGTTAGCACCCAGGCCCACAGCGGAGCCGGTGCTGGCGGGATCGAAGCTGGACGGAGCGTAAGCGGAACCAGCGGTGATCACGCCGCCACCACGGTTGGCGGAATCGGTGGAACCGGAAGCGGAACCCTCGTCGTTAGAGCTGCCACCGCAGCCGGTGAGACCAAGCCCTGCGACAGCAGCGACGCTGCCGGTGAGGCCGAGGAACGAACGCCTGGACATACCCTTGTTGATGATGGCCATGTCTTCTCCTATCAATAGAGAATCTTACCCGGGAGCACCTAGACTTGCCCCCGCGCAACTTGCGGACGATATATACCTTACCTACTGACGAACCCAACTGAGGTGCCGCGCTCGGTGACCGATACATACATACGCTTGAACGGTATTTACTACCGTTCACCGAATTCATTGACAAACGATTCGCCAGACAGTATGTATTGACGAGGTGAGATATCAGTCTTCGTCAACCCGCAGGATAGCAGGGTTGTTCACCATGGCTAGTCAAACGTTTTAGCGTTAATAAAACCCGAAATCGACAGGTAATCGCCGCGAAATAAATGATTAAAAATCGGCCAAGCATGTATATCAGTTGTCTAGAAGCGCGTTTAGTTCTCGGAACGGTTGGCCGATGCCTGGGCGCGCTCGGCATTCCACGCAACGAGCGCCTCGTGGACCGCCTTGGCGACATCGGCCGGAACGCCTCGAACTTCCGCAATCTCCTGCTCGCTTGCCGCGCGCAAGCGCTTCATCGAGCCAAAATGGCGCATGATGGCACGTTTTCTAGTGGGTCCCACGCCCGGAACGTCGTCAAGCACCGAAACCGTCATAGCCTTATCGCGCAACTCGCGGTGGAACGTAATCGCAAATCGGTGGGATTCATCGCGAACCTGCTTGATCAGATAAAGCGAAGCGGAGCCGGTCGGTAGCACGACGGGAGTCTCGTCCCACGGCACGAAAACCTCCTCATCGGCCTTTGCCAAGCCACAGACTGGTATATCGAGGCCGAGCGCCTCAAGTTGCTTAATTGCAGCGGTCAATTGCGGCTTGCCGCCATCGACAACGAGCAAATCGGGGCGCGAGCCAAAGCGCTCGTCCGCCATGCGCTCGGGAGCATAGCGACGCCCCAGAACCTCGGACATCGATACGAAGTCGTTCGCCTCGTCCAATTCGGCCTGAATTTTAAAGCGACGATACTGGCCCTTGTCGGCACGGCCGTTGGTAAATACCACCATCGAAGCGACAGTAAAGGTGCCGTGCAACGTCGAGATATCGAAGCACTCGATGCGCAACGGCGGCGCAGGCAGCGCCAGCGCGCTTTCGAGCTCCAGGAGCGCCTGATTGGTGCGATCGTCAGCATACCCCGTGCGCATCATGTAGCGCATGAGGGCATGGCGCGCATTTTTGGAAGCCATATCGAGCAGGCGGTGCTTTTCGCCGCGCTGCGGCCTATGGAGATGGCAAGAGCGTTCGCGCTTGGCCGCAAGCCACTCCCCCAACGCTTCGGCATCCTCAAGCTCGACAGAGAGATTGATCTCGGCTGGAATATCGGCCGTCTCGTCGTAATAGCGCTTAAGAAAGCCCGATTGAAGCTCTTCCTCGTCGACATCCAGGCCTTTATCGAGGATGAACTCACAAGTACGAACCGTTCGGCCCTCGCGAACGACAAAGACACAGGCGGCAGAGATAGTCTCTTCGCGATAGAAGCCGATGACGTCGATATCGACGCTCGATGGAAAAACGACCTGTTGGCGATCGTCCAGGCCCCTAATGACTTCCAGACGACGCTTGACGCGCGCCGCACGTTCAAAATCGAGCGTCTCGGCTGCCTCCGTCATCTCGGACGTAAGCTCGTCGACGACGTCCTTGCGATGGCCCGACAAGAAACGCTCGACACGCTTGACGTTCTTGGCATAGTCGGCAGGGGAAATCGCGCCGACGCATGCACCCGGCCCGCGCCCGACATGGTAGTCAAAGCAGGGACGTCCGTTTTGCGCGCAAATCATATTGACGATGTCTTCTTCGCCCTTATGAGATTCGACGATGCGGCGGCAGCGGCGCCATTCCGCACAGGATGCCGAGCAAATAGGAATGACCTTGCGTAGCGTATCGATGGTCTCACGCGCCGCACGGCTATCGGTATAGGGGCCAAAATAGCGCGTTCCCGGTTTATGACGCTCTCGCGTGTATTTAATAGCCGGAAACAAGTCGCTCTTGGTAATGGCGATAAAGGGATAGCTTTTATCGTCTTTGAGATCGACGTTAAAGTACGGATGGTACTGGCCAATCAGATTGCGCTCGAGCACCAATGCCTCATGCTCGGTCTCCACCACGATATAGTCGAAGCTCGCCACCAGCTGCATCATGAGCGGGATCTTTTGACGCTCGTCCTGCAGCGTCACGTATTGACGCATACGGGCACGCAGGTTTTTCGCCTTGCCCACATAGATGACATCGCCCTTGGCATCTTTCCAAAGGTAGCAGCCGGGTTGCGTGGGAACGCGCGAAACCTGCTCGGCAAGTGTTGGAATGTTGTCGTGACCTGCCACGCGCACCTACTTGCGACGAAGCAACGCCGAGACCTCGGGCATCTTAAAGACGAAGGCGAGGCCAAAAGTTACAGCGAGCGAGATGACGCCTGCAACACAAACGTAGCCCAGGGTAATGAGGATCGAGCTGCCAAGCGCTCCGACAAAGTGCTCAAGTGCCCACATGACGCCGGCGCCCGCGGCAGCGCCCAAGCCACCGAACAGTAGGCCGAAGAAACCGCCATGCAGGATAGACTTGACCTGAAGGCCATGCAGACGACGGCGCAGCCACCACAGTGAGCATCCGACCAAGACCACGTAGTCAACGACGTACGAAAGCGCAATTGCCGGCATACCGTAGCCCAGCACCACGCCAAACAGCAGCACCGAACCGGCCTGACCGATAGCGGAATACAGGCAATAGCGGCTATAAGGTTTCATATCGAGTAGGGCCGAAAAGCTCTTCTGCATCAGCACGACCACGCCGTAGAGCGGCAGGGAAAGTGCCAGATAGATAAGGAACTCCGACACCAGCGCCACACCGGATTCATCGAACTTGCCGGCGCAGTAGATCATGTTGAGCGGACGGGCGAAGACGATCAGGTACAGCGCAAACGGAATCAGGAAGAAGAGCATCTGGGCGACACCGCGCGAAATGCCCGTGCGGACGCTGTCGTAATCCTTCTCCTGCGCATCGTGAGAGAGCTCGGTATAGAGCGCCGTCGAAAGCGAGGCGGCAATCAGCGCGTAGGGCAGCGTGTACCACAGGCGCGCATAGGCGATGACGGAAGGGCCGGTCTCGGGCTGCACCACCAGCGCGGCGGCATTGGTAATGGAGGTCGAGACAAACATGCACACCGTGGCGAGCAGCGTCGGGATACCAAGCGCAATCGTCTGTCGCAGCGCAGGGTCCTTAAAGTCGATATGGATATGAGGATGCACGCCATGCTTGCCAAGCGCGGGAATCTGGCAGGCCATCTGAACAAAGACGCCGAGGGTCGTACCAGCTGCGATCAAGATAATACCGGCCTGCTCGCCAAATTGTGCAGACACGGGAGCAAAGCCCATAAAGCTGGCGATGACGATGACATTGTTGAGAACCGGGGCAAACGTCGACCAGAAGTAGTCGCGGTGTGCGTTGAGAACGCCCGAGAACACCGAGCCCAAGCCATAAAACAGAATTTGGATTGCAAAGAAGCGGAACATGAACGCAGCGGTATCCATGCTGCCGCCATCGCCCGAAAGGAACGACTGCGTCCAAATAAAGCCGGGAGCAAACACGGTGCCCAGCAGCGAGATGCCGCCCAGCAGCAGAAGCAGAATACCGAGCAGGTTGCCGACATACTCGTTCGATGCCTCGCGGCCCTGTTCGCGCCTCACACCCATATACACCGGCAAAAACGCCGTAACGAGCATGCCGCCCATCACGAGCTCGTAGAGCATGTTGGGCAGGTTGTTGGCAACCTGATAGGAGGACGAGAGCAGCGACATGCCGATGGCGGCCGCCATGGCCCACGTGCGGATAAACCCGGTGACGCGCGACACGATGGTCAGCACGGTCATGAGGCCAGCAGAACGACCAACCGTGGAGTAGTCCGACGAACCCATATCGTCTACGTCGTCCTGAGAGTCCTCATGAACCTCATCTTGTGGCAGCAAATCGTCCACGACGGCAAAGGAGCCGGTCATCGCAAAGGGATCGTCAACCAAAACGGCGTCATCGGCAGGTGCGGCGTCATCGCTGTTCGGCACGTTGTTACCGGATACGGCATCATCCTCGAATATGGCATGGTTGCCAAACACCGTGTCAACTTCTTTGGCAGCGGCGGTTCGGGCAGAAAACGACAGAGGGTCCCAGTCGTCATCACCGTCGATGGCAACGCCCTCGACGGGATCGGTCGAACCAAGCGGCATCCATTCGTCATCCGAAAGAAGCGGTTCGCCATCATCATGGGCCGCGGGCTTGGCGGAACGAGCGGCAGGAGCACTCTGCGGCGTGCTCTTTCCCTGGGCTGCCATTAAAAACACCGCCGTCTCATCGGGACGCGGCGCACGAGGAGCCTCGGAGGCGGTCGACATCACGCTGGCACTCGATTGAGCGGCGGCCAAAAACACCGCCGTCTCATCGGGACGAGCCGAAGAAAGAACCGTACGGGGAAGCGCCGTGCCGGCACCGGCAGCACGCAGGTACACGGCCGTCTCGCCCGGGTCAGCGGCAGCGGACCAGGCGTTTCGAATCTCGTTATCGAACGAAGCGGCCCCGGGCGCGGGCGTCTGAGGAGCCGACCCTTTTGCAAAGTGAGCTCCGCGCTTTGATTCTTCCTGCGGCATCGCTCAGTCCTCTCTCGTGATCGGGGCAACCGTCGCCCCGCAAAATGCAACTAAGTCATCGGGAGCAAGCTCAAGCTGATAGCCGCGCTTGCCACCCGAGATAAAAATGGTATCCCAAAGGACGCATGTCTCATCGATCAGCGTCCGGAAGCGTTTTTTCATACCGACCGGGCTGCAACCGCCACGGACATACCCCGTCGCGGCAAGCAAATCTTTGACATGCATCATGGTCAGTGACTTTTCGCCTGCGGCGCGCGCGGCGGCCTTGAGGTCGAGCTCGTCGGCAACAGGAATGCAGCACACGACATGGTCGTTGGACGGCGTCGTGCAGACCAGGGTCTTAAATCCCTGACCGGGCTCCTCGCCAAGCTGCTCGGAAATCGCGACGCCCAGACCTGACGATTCATCGCCATCGTCTTCGTACGTATGGAGAACATAGGAGATGCCGGCGCTTTCCAGCTCGCGCATCGCATTGGTTTTTGGCGTCTTAACAGCCTTTGCCATGGCACATCCTTTCCCTCGCAGAGCGACGCAAGGATTAAGTATAGGGCCAATTCCGCCGCATATGCCATCTCGACACACAGAAGCGCCACCGAATCAAAAGGAATCGGTGGCGCGTCGGTACTACAACGTCTCTTTACTGCGCGTCGAGCTGCGCCTGGCGCTCACGGTCACGCTTGAGCAGCGGCGCCAAGAACTTGCCCGTGTAGCTCTGCGAACATGCCGCGACTTGCTCCGGCGTGCCTGAGACCACGACGGCTCCGCCGCCATTGCCGCCCTCGGGGCCCATATCGATCAGGCGGTCGGCAACCTTGATGACATCAAGGTTGTGCTCGATCACCAGAACCGTGTTGCCCGCATCGACCAGGCGCTGCAACACGTCGAGTAGCTGGCGAACATCCTCAAAATGAAGGCCGGTTGTGGGCTCGTCCAAAATGTAGAACGTCTTGCCTGTCTGACGACGATGAAGCTCCTTGGCGAGCTTCACGCGCTGCGCCTCGCCGCCCGAAAGCGTCGTAGCGGGCTGGCCCAAGCTCACGTAGCCCAGACCCACGTCATATAGGGTCTGCAGTTTGCGCTTAATCTGCGGGATATTCCCAAAGAAAGCCAGTGCTTCGGTAACACTCATGTCGAGCACGTCCGAGATTGTCTTGCCGCGGTAGGTAACCTCGAGTGTCTCGCGGTTATAACGCTTGCCGCCACATACCTCACAGGGGACATAGATATCGGGAAGGAAGTGCATCTCGATCTTGATCTGGCCATCGCCCTTGCACGCCTCGCAGCGACCGCCGCTTACGTTAAAGGAGAAACGTCCCGGCGAGTACCCGCGCGCCTTCGACTCCGGCGTGCTTGCAAATAGCGCACGCAGATCATCCCACAGGCCAATATAGGTCGCAGGGTTCGAACGCGGCGTGCGACCGATCGGCGACTGGTCGATATCGATTACCTTATCGATGCACTCGATGCCCTCAATCTTCTTGTACGGCCCCACGGGACGCGTCGAACGATGAATGGCATTCGTAAGCGCGGGCGCAATCGTATCGGTGACCAGGGAGCTCTTGCCCGATCCCGAAACACCGGTAACAACCGTGAGCGTACCGAACTCAATCTTGGCGGTAACGTTTTTGAGGTTGTTAGCGCGGGCACCCGTGATCTTAAGACAGCCGCGGCCGGGCTTGCGGCGCTCATCAGGCACGCGAATCATCCGTTTGCCGGTCAAATAGGCACCCGTCATGGAATCGGGGCACGCCATGATATCAGCAGGCGTTCCTGCGGCGACCACGTGTCCGCCGTTAACGCCCGCGCCGGGACCCATATCGATCACGTAGTCGGCAGCGCGAATAGTATCTTCGTCGTGCTCGACGACGATAACGGTATTACCGATATCGCGCAAGCGCTCGAGCGTCTTGATCAGGCGCTCGTTGTCGCGTTGATGAAGGCCGATCGACGGCTCGTCCAGAATGTACAGAACGCCCATGAGGCCGGCGCCGATCTGCGTTGCCAGGCGAATGCGCTGTGCCTCACCGCCGGAAAGCGTCGCCGAGGCGCGATCGAGCGTCAGATAGTCGAGTCCGACATCGACCAGAAAACGCAGGCGCTCCAGGATTTCCTTGACGATGCGACCGCCGATAAACTGCTGACGCTCGGTAAGCTCCAGGCCCTCAAAAAACTCGAGCGACTCACGACACGACAGGCAGCAGACGTCGTAAATGGACTTGCCGCCCACGGTGACGGCAAGCATCTCGGGACGCAGACGAGCACCATGACAGCTCGAGCATGGCTCTTCGCGAATGTATTTCTCCAAGCGAGTCCTGGTGTTCTCGTTCGTCGTCTCGTTGTAGCGCTCGTACAGGATGTTGCGCACACCCGAGAACTTAGTGTCCCACTGGCTGCGACGCCCATCGAGCTTTTGATAGTCGACCGAGATCTTCGTGTCGCCCATGCCATCCAAAAACGCACGACGCACCCGCGGGGGCAGGTCCTCCCATGGCGTATCGGCACTCACCTTAAAGTGTTTGCAGACCGCGGCAAAAATCTGCGGATAATAGTTGGAATTGCCGAACAGGCTGCCAAAGACTCCGTCGGCAATCGACTTTGAGGGGTCTTCAATCAGTGCCTCGGCATCGACTGTCTTTTTAAAGCCCAGGCCGTCGCACTCGGGACATGCACCATAGGGCGCGTTGAACGAGAAATCGCGCGGCTGCAGGTCGTCGATGGAATGCCCGTGCTCCGGGCACGCCAGCGCCAGCGAATACTCCAGCAGCTCGCCCTCGGTTCCCTCGGGAGCGTCGCGGTCGGGCAGCATGTACACGCTCACGTTACCGTGCGCCAGTGCCGTCGCCTGCTCAACGGACTCGGCAATGCGACCCAGGGAGTTCTCTCGAATCACGATACGGTCAACCACGACCTCAATGTCGTGTTTGAACTTCTTGTCCAGGTCGATAGGGTCGTCAAGCGAGCGCACCTCGCCGTCGACGCGCACACGGCTAAAGCCCTCCGCACGCAGGTCCTCAAACAGCTTGGCGTATTCGCCCTTGCGTCCACGAACCACCGGCGCCAACACAAACGCGCGGCGGCCCTCCCCCGCCGCCAGCACCTTGTCGGCGACCTGATCGGTCGTCTGACGCTCAATGACACGACCGCACTCAGGACAGTGCGGCGTTCCCACGCGAGCAAACAGCAGACGCAGATAGTCATAAATCTCGGTTACGGTGCCCACCGTCGAGCGTGGGTTTTTGGACGTCGTCTTCTGATCGATCGACACAGCCGGCGACAGACCGTCAATCGAGTCCAGATCGGGCTTGTCCATCTGGCCCAAAAACTGACGCGCATAGCTCGAAAGGCTCTCGACGTAACGGCGCTGGCCCTCGGCATAGATGGTATCGAACGCCAGTGAGCTCTTGCCCGATCCGGAAAGACCGGTTATGACCACGAGCTGGTCACGCGGAATGGAAACATCGATATCGCGCAGGTTATGCTCGCGCGCGCCGCGAATAACGATAGAAGAATCAGACATGGAAGCTCCTTGCCTCCTACAACTTCAAATCACACTGACGATGAGTTTAGCGCACTCGACGCGCACAGATGTTCGTAATACAAGATTCGCAGA